>JBPCLT010000162.1:0-5429 GCA_051003015.1 Rubrobacteraceae bacterium
TCTACGACGAGTTGTCGGGCGAAGACGCGACGGACGTCGTCACCCGGCTGTGGGACGACGACAAGCTCCGCAAGCAGGTGGAGGCCGCCGCATTGGCCGTCCAGCAGGGCAACAAGCGGGTGCGGGGCGAGAAGGTCAGGGAAGGCGGTGGCGGCTCCCGCATCCTGTTGCTGCTCCTCATCGCGGGGGTGGCCTTCCTGTTCCTGAACCCCAGGACCGGGCCGCAGGCACGCCAGTTCGCCCGTCAGGCCATCAACTCCGCCACCTCCAGCGGCTAGATAACGGGCAGGGCGCTGGGGTCAGCGGTCGGCGAACCAAAGATCAAAGCCCGGATACCGGCTCCGAACCAGGCTGTCGAAGGCTCTGGATGCTCCCTCCCCCGCAGTGTCCACGAAGGTGGCGCGCAGGGCGGCAAGTTCCGCCTCCACTTCCTCTCTGGCACGGTCGGCGCGGTTTTGGGCGCTCTCGCTCGGCGTGCCGGCCTCATCCAGACGCCTGGCCTTCCCAGTGAGCCGCGCCGACCTCTCGAAGAGCGCGGCGTGCGCCCTTTCGTGCGCGTCGAGCGCGGCGGCGGCCCGTTCATCCAGGTCAGGCGCCACTTCCGGCCGCCGTTGACGGCGGAGAACCTTCGGGCGGAGCCGTCCGAGCATGCGCCGGAGGAACGCTCGCGGAGAAAAATTTAGATTGAAAGGCGGTAGACTTCCTTCTCTCATGAGGCATATGTTAAACCTTCTCGCGCCCGTTGTCGTGATCGTGTTCGCGGTATTCTTCCTCTCCGGCTGTTCCGAAATCCTCGGCGACCAGCGCCAGGAGGCCGATGACGCGGTGACCGAGGCGAACGGCGCCATTGCCGAGCACAACCGGCTCTTCGATCAGGCCCGCGAGTCGTACGCGGTGGCGCGGGAGAACATCGAAGACGGCGACGAGCCCGCCGATCAGAGAGAGCGCATCACGGGAGCCAGGGAGACCCTCCAGGAAGCCCGGAGCAGCCTTCAGGAAGCCTCGTCCCGCATAGAGGACGTGCGGGGATTGGACGTGGACCCCGCTATCAAGGACTATGCCAGGCTCCTCTCGGAGGCGATGGACGCGCAGCTAGCCGCCGAGGCCAGGGAGATAGAGTTCTACGAGATCCTGGAGGAAGACCCCGCCCTGACGGACAACAGGGATCAGGCCCTGGCTCTCCTCTCGGAAGCCGGAGACGGCTACGCGAGAGCCGAGGAATCCTACGCCGAGGCCCGGGACCTCGCAGCATCCAACCCAAACGTCATCAAGCTCCCGCCGGCCACCAACGGAGCGGGGAGCGGCGGAGGCGAAGAAACCACCCTCGATGCGCCCGATGACCAGCAAGAGCAAACGACCGGGGAATAGACCTCACGGCGCCGCGCATAAGGCTCAAGCCTTACGCACGACGAGCCATGAGCTTTCAGCAAGAATAAAAAGACCGCTGAAAACGAGGATGTGGAAGGCCGATACTTCCGCAACCCGCTATCAGCCCGTACGGCTCGCGCGTGGATTCGTACGCGAGGACCCCGAACGCTTCCGCTACGGACTATTCTCGAAGCCTGAAGCCTAAATCGGCTGGCAGTTCGGGCATGCGTGGGTCCCCCGTCCGGCTACGCGAGACTTGACGATCTCCGTCCCGCAGACCAAACAGGGCTCGCCTTCCCGGTCAAAGACCTTGAGGTGGCGCTGGTACTTGCCCGTTTCCCCGAAGGCGTCGTGGTAGGAATCGAAGGTCGTACCCCGGAGCTCGATGGCCCGCCGCAAGATGCCGCGGGTGGCGGCGTGGACTTTCTCTATCTCCCCGTTCGTGAGGGTATTGCCCTTGCGGGTGGGATGGACGCCAGCGGCGAAGAGGACTTCGTCCACGTAGATGTTGCCGAGGCCAGCGGCCACCGACTGGTCGAGGAGGAGGCCCTTGATGGTCGCCTTGCGGGAGAAGGATTTTGACAGGTGCTCGGGCGTGAAGTCCTCCGATAAGGGATCGGGGCCGAGGCGTGAGATCAGGGGGTGTTTATCCACCTCCTCGGGCTCGTAGAGGTGGAAGTACCCGAGCCAGAGCTTGGCGAACGAGAGCGTCACCCCTCCCTCGAACTCCAGGACGGCGGTGTTCGTGTGGTCCGGCTCTTGCCATTCGGGGAGCCCGACCACCCGCCCGGAGATGACGAGGTGTACCAGACCGACCACATCCCCGAAGTCGAGCACGATGACTTTGCCGCGTCTCCCGGTCCCGCGCAGCCTCTTCCCGAGGAGCCTGCTCGTGAACTCCTCCGGCTCCACGTTGGTCACGTCCGGGCGGAAGACCGCCGCCCGCAGCACCTCCCGTCCACCGGCCAGGGAGAAGACGTCCTCCGAGATGACCGTCGTCTCGGGAAGCTCCGGCACTACGCGCCTCCGGCTGCTTCGAGCAGCCGCTCCAGATAACGGGCCACGCCGTCCTCCTCGACCGGGGGGACGACCTCGTTGGCGGCCTCGCGCACTTCCTCGGTCAGGCCGCCGACGGCGACACCGTGCCCGACGAAGCGGAGCATATCCACGTCGTTGTCAGCGTCCCCGAAGGCTATGGCGCGGGCGGGGTCAACGCCCCAGTGTCCGCACAGGAACTCCAGGGCCGTGGATTTCGTGCCTTCGAGGCCCCCGATCTCGACGTAATGTGGCAGGCTGCGGGTGACGAAGAGCCGGCCCCGAAACGCTTCCCGTGCCTCCTCCAGCCAGCGGGCCACCTCATCGGGATGGTCCACGATGACGAGTTTGATCGGCTCTTCCCCATCCTCCCTCAGCCATTCAGCGGGCGATTCCACGATGGAGACGTCCGGCTCCTCGCGGCGCAGATACTCCATGGTCGCCGTGGTGTCGGGGGAGGTCACGATGCGCCCGTCCACGAAGACGCGGGCGTGCAGGCCGCGCTCCGCCGCCCACTCCACGACATCCGCGCTCGCCTGGCGCGACAGCGTGCGATGCAGCAAAGTCTCGCCGTTCATCCGCCGGACCATCGAGCCGCCGTAGCAGATCACGGGGTCCGAACCGGCGAAGCCCAGCCTTTCGGCGTGCTCTCTCGCTCCCTCGAATCGCCGTCCCGTCGCCACGACCAGGCGCATCCCGCGTTCCTGGAGCCTGTGCATGGCGGCGGTGGTCCGGTCAGAGATCCCGAGGTCCCGCCGCAGGACGGTCCCATCCAGGTCGAAGGCCACAAGTTCATAGGGCAGGCCGTTCGTCTCGATGGCTTCGTTCGCGGGCAACGTGACCTTTCCTGGTAGCGTGGAGTCGAGGAGATTAGCCTCCAGCCTCCGGCGTACAAAGGCTGCCTGATAAGTCTACCAGCGTCCGAGGACGGTTTGATTCGGCAACCGGCGAGCGAACCTCCGTCACTCGGCTATTCTGGAGTGATCATATGCCACGGGCGTGGCTCACAGGCTGTGTACGGCTGCCTCCAGGGTCCGGGCGATGAACTCCAGGTCCTCATCGGTGATGACGAGCGGTGGGGCGAGGGTGACGACGTTGTTGAAACCGGCCACCGTGTCGCCGTTTTTGCCGACGATCAGACCCCGCTCCTTGCAACCGGCCACGACCTTCGACACCTTATCAGGCGTCGCAGGCGTCCGGCTCTCTTTATCCTCGACCAGCTCGATGCCGAAGAGCAAGCCCCTGTGACGGATCTCCCCCACGTTCGGATGGTCTTCGAGTCCGGCGAGCGCGTCGCGCAGCCTGTCCCCCATCGCGGCCGAACGCCCCGGCAGGTCTTCTTGATCCATGATCTCCAGGTTCTTTATCGCCAGGGCGCAGGCGGCTGGGTTGCCGCCGAAGGTGTTGACGTGGCGGAAGTGGTCGTATTCCTCCGTCCCCTTGAAGTCCTCGAAGACCTCGCGCCTGACGGCGGTGGCCGAGAGCGGCAGGTAGGCGCTGGTCAGGCCCTTCGCCATCGTCACGATGTCGGGCTTTATGCCGTGGTGCTGGTGGCCGAACCTCTTGCCGGTCCTTCCGAAACCGCAGATCACCTCGTCCACTATGAGCAGGGCGCCGGTGCGCTCGCAGACCCTCGCCACTTCCTCGACGTAGCCTTCGGGCGGGATGATGATGCCGCCGCCGGTGATGATGGGCTCCATGATGACCCCGGCCACCGTCTCGGGAAGCTCCCAATTAATAGCGCGCTCGATGGTCTTCGCGCACTGCAGGTTGCAGGCGGGCCGGTCGGAGCAGTATGAACAACGGTAGCGATCCGGAGGCTCGACGTGCAAAAAGCCTGGACTCAAGGGCTCGTAGCGGTACTTGCGCTGTGACTGTCCCGTGGCCGCGAGCGAGCCCATCGTGTTCCCGTGGTAGGCCCGGTAGCGGGAGATGAACTTCCACCGCCCCGGCTCGCCGTTCTGCTCGTGGTACTGGCGGGCCACCTTGAAAGCCACCTCGTTCGCCTCGGAACCGGAGTTAGAGTAGTAGACGACGTACTCGTCATCGAGCCACTCGCTGAGCTTCTCGCCGAGCTGGGCGGCTGGCTCGTGGCCTGCCGTCAGAGGGAAGTATGGGAGCCGGACGAGCTGGTCGTAGGCGGCCCTCGCGAGCTCTTCGCGACCATAGCCGGCGTTCACGCACCAGAGGCCGCTCATGCCGTCCAGGTAACGATTCCCTTCGGCGTCGGAGACCCATGCTCCCTTGCCTTCCGTAGCCATGATCCGTGGCGCCGCAGCCGTCCCGCCGCCTTCGGTGGGCGTGTAGCGCGACAGAGCGTGCCAGACGTAACGGTCGTCCTTCTCGGCCAGCTTGCGAGCTTTCTGCTCCCGAAGATCCTGCGTATCCATGATGGTCTCCTTCTAGTTCGGGTGATTTTCGCTAAGCCTCTTCGCCAGACAGCGCCGGCGGACGGGACCCCGTGAGGATCATACCCAGTACGCCGGCGACGAGGAAGTTGAGCACCAGGGCGACGAAGCCCGCGTTGATGCCCAGGAACGGGTCCATGCCGCCTATCATAAGGAAGGCCGTCACCCCGATGCCGGTGAGCAAACCCGCGCCGACCGCCCAGGGGGAGACGCGCCAGCCCAGGATGGCGAACAGCACACCGGGGAGGAACTGCGTGACGCCGTTGTAACCGATCAGGAGCAGGTCAACGAGGGCGTTGGGAAGCGCGATCGCAAACAGGAGGGCTATCGCCGTGATGCCGATGACCGAGAAGCGCGACACCGAGGTCACGGTCGAGTCCGACATGTCGGGCATTATCGCCTGCTGGAGGACGTTCTTGGCGAACAGCGTGGCCGCCGTGAGGGTCAAAACCGCCGCCGGCACCATCGCGGTCACCGCGCCCTCCGCCCCAACGAAGCCCAGGAACCAGTTCGGGTACGTCCGTTTCACCACCTCGAGCAACGCCATGTCGGGGTTCTGGAGGTTGGGTATGAGGAGCAGCGCGGCGAACCCGACGAAGAATACGAAGAGGATGCCGA
>JBPCLT010000163.1:0-9024 GCA_051003015.1 Rubrobacteraceae bacterium
GCCGCCGCTGCCGCCTCACCTCCGCGTCGCGCAACTCCCGCTCGATGGCCGTGTTCAGCCGGGCCAGGTTGTCCTTCATGATGTAGTCGTTGGCCCCGGCCTTCATGGACACGACGGCGGTGTCCTCCCCGATCTTGCCGCTCACGATAATGAAGGGCAGGTCCACGAAGCCCTTGCCTCTGAGCATCGCGAGCGCCGCCGAGGAGTTGAAGGCCGGCATGGAATGGTCGGAGATCACGATGTCCCACTCCCGCCGGTCCAGAGCAGCCTCCATGCCAGCTGCGGTATCCACCCGCTCGTGGGAAGGCTCGTAGCCCCCGCGACGGAGCGCCCTCAAGAGTATCAACACATCGTCTTCGGAGTCCTCGACCAGCAATACCCTGATCGGCACGCTCACCTGGACCTCCCTCCCACTCAACCGCTTCGAGCCGGATAACGTAACCGCTCTGGATTATACCGGTACCGGCTCCCGCAAGAAACTTTCTAAAAATCACTCATTTGGGGGATGCGGCCGGCGCTCCCCGAAGGATATGCTGGTGTCGCTGACCGCCAGCATGGCGGCCATGGAAACCGTGGAACGAAAGGAGAGGCAATGCAAGGACAGAACGTAGACGGGGGACATACCCCAACGGGCGCGATGAGCCCTGGAGACGAGAAGACCTGGTCCATCGTGGCGCACCTGAGCGTGCTGGTGGCCCTCATCGGCCTCGCGCCGCTCGGGGCGCTGGTGGTCTGGTTGATCTACAAGGACAAGTCTCCTCGGGTGCGCTTCCATGCCGCGCAGGCGCTCTGGTACCAGCTAGCGTGGGTCCTGATCATCATCGCCTACACCATCCTGAGCACCATACTGTCGCTGGTGGTGATCGGGATCTTCATGTTCTTCCTGCTGCCCGTGCTCGCGCTGATTCCCATCGCACATGGCTGCTACGGAGCCTACAAGGTCAGCCAGGGCGAGGACTTCCGCTACCCGTACATCGCCGACAAGCTGGACGGCGGCTCGCGGAGGGTCGTCTAGCAACCCCGAACGGCCGTCGGGTCTACTTCGGGCCCGGCGGCCGGCGGAGCCTGCGGTGCAGACCGGCATTCAAACAACGGACAGGGTAATACTGCTCGTGGAGGACAACCCCGACGACGCGGCCCTGACCCTGCGGGCGTTCAGGAAGAGCAATGTCCTCGACCAAGTCGTGTTGGCCCGCGACGGGGTCGAGGCGCTCGACTACCTCTTCGCCACGGGCTCCCACGCGGGCCGGGACCCCCGTGCCATACCCCAGCTCATGCTCCTTGACCTCAAGCTGCCACGGATGGATAGCCTGGAGGTACTTCGCCGGATGCGAGCCGACGAGCGCACGCGGCTTGTGCCCGTGGTCATACTCACCTCGTCCAGGGAGCAGCAGGACATGATAGACGGGTACGGGCTAGGCGCCAATAGCTACGTCCAGAAGCCCGTGGACTTCGCCCGATTCGTCCAGGCAGTCGAGCAGATCAAACTCTACTGGCTGATGCTCAACGAGTCGCCGGAGATGGTGAACTAGAGACACGAAGAGGCCGGGAGGCGTTCATGCGGAATCCGGTTGATTACTTCGCGTCTTATCCTGTGCGGGAGTCGGGAAAAGGGTAGTGTTTCACGCTAGAATGATGCTCCTCCGCTCCAGGTTGTAGCGGCAGATGAAGAGCTTCAGGCAACAGTGGTGCATCTGGCGCGACTTGGAGAACGCGAGCGTCTTCCTAACGAAGCGAGATAGCCGCTGACGCAAGGTGTTGATCCATCGCTCGACGTGGCAAGTCTCCCCTTCCTCCTTGCCGGTGGCCTCGTGTCGCGCTTGTGGGATGACTCCCTGGTAGGCTTCCCACAAGTCGCTGTAGCAGGTCGCCTCCTTGTAGACATGGGGGACCGCTCGCCACAGACGCTCGCAGCTTCGACGAGAGCGGTCGCCTATCACGAAGGCCACGACTTGGCGCGTCTTGCGGCATAGGGCCAGCCAGACCCACACTTTCTCGCTTTTGCGATAGACGAAGGACCATAGCTCGTCCAGTTCGAGCGCCTCGCCCTCGGCGGCCGGTGCCTCGGGAAGGAGCAAAGTGTCTTGCAGATCGAGCTCAGCTACTTTTTTTGAGCCAGCCGATGACCGTGGTGGGCGAGACGCCGAAGGTTCGCCTGAGCCCGCGCAAGCTCGAACGCTCCTGGTAAGCGCGCAGGATCTCTTCCTTGCGCTCCTCGGTGTAGCCGTTGGGGGAAGGATCTTCGCGGCTCTGACGTCCGCAAGCGCGACAGAGATATTTCTGCTTGCCGTTGTTGGGGGCGATGCCGTTCTTGACGACATCGTCGCTTGAGCAGTGGCGGCAGTAGATGACTTCGGTAACCATGTGCTCAACCTAACACACCACTCCCATCATTCAATCTTGGTACATTACCGGGAAAAGAAAGACGCCTCCCGAAGTAGCGAACACTTTACCCGGATTCCGGATCAGCCGGGGCCGGTTAGTTCTGCTTCGAGGTCGTCCACGAACTGCCTGGCGGTGCGCCCGGAGCGTCCGGCATGCCACTGGTCCCACCGGGCGGCTCTTTCAGCCAGTTCGGATCCGGATATCTCCAGCCCGCGCTCCCGGGCGAGGCCGGCGACGATCTCCATGTAGAGCCTCCTGTCCGGAGGGGGGAAGGTCAGCCGAAGCCCGAAGCGGGCGACCAGCGAGAGTTTCTCCTGCATGGTGTCGCGGGCGTGGATGTCGTCGTCCGGGCCTCCCTCGCGGTCGGAGAAGCTCTCGCGGACGATGTTGCGCCTGTTGGAGGTGGCGTAGACCCGCACGTTCTCCGGCGGCTCCGAGACGCTGCCTTCCAGAAGCGCCTTGAGGGCTTTGTACTCGACCTCGTGCTCCTCGAATGAGAGGTCATCCACGAACAGGATGAACCGTGGCCCGCGCCGCCGCAGAACATCCAGCACGCGAGGCAACTCCCCCAGGTCTTCCTTGGTTATCTCGACGAGGCGGAGCCCTTGTTCGGCATACTCGTTCAGGATGGCCTTGACGGTGGATGATTTGCCTGTTCCCGGCAGGCCGTAGAGCAGGGCGTGATGGGCCGGGAGGCCGGCGAGGAAGCGTTCGGTGTTCCGGATCAAAGGTCCCCGTTCCCGCTCGTAGCCAACGAGGCCGGAGAGGCGCGCCGGGTCGGGGCATGATACCGGCAGGAGACGCCCTCCCTGCCAGCGGAAAGCCCTTTCGCGCCCGAACACCCCCGCGCCGTGCCGCGCATGATACCCGGCCAGAAGCTCCGCGCAACCCTCCCAGCCCTCGACCGCCGCCAGCTTGCGGGCGATGGCGTGGCGCGGCGACTCCGCGCCGGAATCCGGGTCCGTCCAGGGGACCCAGAGATCAGAGAGCCCTGGCACGGCGTCCTCGACCGCTGCCAGCAGTTTCGGAGCATCGAGGTCGAAGAGAGCACGCAGCGTGCGCAGGTCGCGCCGGCTCTGCTCCAGGAGCGTGGGGCTCATGGTCCTTCGCTCGGCGCTCAGGGAGAACGGGTTCTCGTCGTCGAGGAGCCTGCCCACCAGGTGCGACTGCCAGGCGTCCGGGAGCAGCCGGTCGGGCTCCAGCGCCAGGCCCTCCCACAACCGCCCGAATACGTCCGACACCGCCGCCGGGTCCGGCTGTCTCCGGTCCAGGATCTCCAGCAGCGACAGGAGATCCCGCGCCATAGGGGACTCCAGCACTCCACGCAACACCGCGAGCCCTCGTACCCTCAACAGCAGCCTGCCTGACGCCCCATTCTCCATACGGGACGAAACTCTAGCATCAAAGCGAATCCGCATTTAGCCTGTCTGCATTTCCACGCCCCGTGGCGCTTGCCGGCTGCGCGAGGAGCGACGGCGCGGGGTGGTGAATCCAGCCTTCGCCAGGGTAAAGTCCCGTCTCTTGAGAAGCGTGCGCCAGTAACACCTTTGCTGACAAGCTGACAGGCTGACGAGCTACGTATAGATGTCCCGGCGCCGGAAGACGACGATGGCAAGCAGCGCGAACAGGAGGGCAGCGCCGGACACCTCGAAGAACCCGGCCCAGTCTATGCCGTCCGTTATGGCCGAACCATCCGAGGCGTAGTAGTAGAAGACCGAGAAGTCCCTGTAGTTCTCGAAGTCCTCCGAGACACGGCCCAGGGTGTCCGCCAGATACATTGCGAGCAGCACGAAACCGGGAAGAGCTATCGCGAGCGCCCTCCGATGGAAGATGGCCGAGCAAAGAAGCGCGAGCCCTCCGAAGAAGATCGAGATAGGCCACAGGTTTACCACCGACTCGACGCTAGCTACGAAGTCGAGGTCTATGTCCGTGAGGATCGCCGTCCCGTACATGAGTCCGCCCATTATGGCGACGATGAGGAGTAGCGAGGCCGCGGTAGCGACGAAGCTTCCGACGACGAGCTGCCAGCGTGGAATGGGGTTGCCGAGCAGGATATCTATCGTGCCGCGCTCCTCGGAGCCGGCTATCGCGCTTGAGAGTACGAGGATCGGGAAGAAGGCTATAGCCAGTGGGATCAAATTGAAGACCTGCCCGGCGAGGTAGCCCTCGATGGTGCTCATGTCGGTGATCCCGAACGCTTCGAGCATGCCTTCCGGGTAGGCCGACATGATCTGCTCCATCTGCTCCGGGTCCCCGAAGGACAGGTACGAGGCGACGATGGCGGCGGCGTACAACCCCAGAACTCCGCCCCAGATCACGACGCTCTTTAGTTGAAGCCGCATCGTGTGCGACACGAGCACCAGGAAGGTCCCGGTTGGCTTCCGAAGGGCCGCCTCACTCATTATTTTCCTCCTTCACTTCGGTCTTCCCGTAGTAGGTCAAGAAGATCTCCTCCAGGGTCGGCCGTTCGTATTCCAGGCTCACGAGCCTGTGACGCGCGGCGAGCTTGACCATCTCGTCCGGCGTCTCGTGGAGCGTGAGCGAAACCCTCGGCCCCTCGACCTTGAGGTTCTCCACGCCCCGCAGCTTCTCGAAGGGCTCGCGGTCCACGGGTCCGTCGAATGTCAGGATCACGTGCCGGAAGGCTTTATCCACGAGGGCATGGGTCGGCTCGACGGTCATCAGTTGTCCGTCGCGGATGATCCCAACCCGGTCGCACACCCGCTCCACCTCGGAGAGCACGTGGGAGGAGAAGAACACGGTGCGGCCCTCGGCCTTTGTCTCTTCCACGATGTCGAGGAACTCTTCCTGCACCAGTGGGTCGAGACCGCCGGTCGGCTCGTCCAGGATGAGTAGCGGCGGCCGGTGGAACATGGCCTGCACCAGCCCGATCTTCTGCTTGTTCCCCCGCGAGAGTCGCCGCATCGGACGCCGCAGATCTGCCCCGAGCCTCTCGGCGAGCTCGTGGGCGTAACCCAGGTCCCCCACCCCCCGCAGCCGGGCGAAGAACCTCAATAAACCTTCCCCGGTCATCCGGTCCTCCAACGCGAACTCGCCGGGCAGGTTCCCCACTCGCGTCCGGATCTCCACGCTCTTCCGGCGAACGTCGAGCCCAAATACCCGGGCATGTCCGCCGGTGGGCCTCAAGAAACCAAGCAGCATGCGGATGGTGGTGGTCTTCCCCGCACCGTTCGGCCCCAGGAACCCGAAGACCTCGCCCGGAGCGACGACCAGGTTCACGTCCTCGATACCGCGGGCCTTACGCCCGTATCGCTTGGTGAGTCCCTCGGTCTCTATCGCCACGCTCATGTCTCCTCCTCTACTCGTGCTCTCCACGGCGACTCAGACCTCATGCGCACTCCGTCCGTCGCTTCAGCGGGCTACCGCCACGCAACGAGACGGGGATCCCGAACCAGCGGGCGGCGAACAGGACGATCGCGTCTATAACAAGCAAGCCGCCGCCGACGGGGACGAGGGTGGCGAAGCCGTCGGCGCCGGCATTGACTATCGCCCAGAGGATCTTACCGAGCACCGCCGCGTTCACCACGACGAGCCCCCACCCCAAAGACCGCCACCAGAAGACCGCGCAGAAGGTGGCAAGCGTGAGCGGGCCGTCAGCAGGAACAGGGCACGCAAGGGCGTGAGGTTGCCAACGTACTTCTGCTCCATCTCGAGAACGCCTTGAATCCTCGGGTCAACGCTCTCGGGAGCCGGGAACCAGAAGAAGCTGGTCAAGAGCGCGACGAGCGTCACGGCGACTCCCTTCCAGCTACGCCGATACGAGCAGTACGCGAGCGGCAGGAAGAAGAGGGGCCGGATGCACCAGCTCAGGGGGTTGAGGTGCCTCGGCCAGGCCCACGCGAAGAAGTCTTGCAGCAGCTCCACGATCTTGTTCCCTTCCGGCGACGGCGAACGCGCCGTTCACCCGCCTTTCTTCTCCTGGTCCCAACGATCCAGGAACTCCGGGATAACCCTCTGCCAGTAGTCGTAGAAGTCGCGCATCTGTTCGAGGCTGGCCCTGGCGTCCGGGGTCTCGGGGTCGAGGAGGCTCAGACCCTTCTCCGCCATCTTGCGGGCCGCGCCGATACCGGACACCGCCTGCCGGGTGGTCTCCTCCCAGGCGTCATCCTTCACCCGGAAATAATCGCGCCGCTCGCCGGGCTTGCTCAACCGCCTGACCATCCCCATCCGCTCCAGCGTCCGTGTCGCCTGACTTATGGAACCCCGGCTGGCCTTCAACTCCTTCGCAAGCTCCTCCGCCGAAAGCTCGGGCGGCTCAGAGACCAAAAGCGCCCCCAACACCCGTCCCAGCATCCGCGATCCCCCGAAACCCTCGAAGAAAACCCCGAACTCCTCGACGTACTCCAGCTTGTCCCGGTTCATGAGGTTCATGACGCACATCCTACACCCTTTTTTCATTATTTTCAATATTTACTGAAATTAATGAAAACATGAAGTATTCGGGGTGATCCGTGGATGGAAGCGTAGTCTACCCGCCGAAGAGGCGGGCGAAGAAGCCGCGGTTCTTGAGGATCTTGAGTTCGGCTTCGAGGCGGGTGCGTTCTTCGGCGAGTGAGGACTTCTCTTCGACGAGCTTCTGGTGCTGCTGGTCGAGCCTATCACGCTCGGCCTGGATCCTGGCCTTCTCTTCTTCGAGGGTGGAGATCGTGCGTTCCTGCAACTCGCGCTGGAACTCCACCAGGTTGAGGCGTTCTATCTCGGACCAGAGGCGGTCCATCTCGACGCGGGCGGCGTCGCGTTCGGCCCGGATCTCCTCTACCTGCCGGTTGCGTTCTTCGAGGCGGGTCTTGTAATCCTGGCCCCTCTGCAGCAGGCGCTCGTAACGCTCGAAGGGGACCGCCGGCAGACGCGAGCCGGACTCGCCCTCATCCCCCATCACCTCGCCCTCGAAGACCTCTTCCTCGGCGTCTTCGGCGCTCAATTCTCTAGCGAAGCCCTCCACGTCGGAGAGGACGAAGCTGTAAGTGCCATCGGACGCCGGCTCGGCGCCCAGGCGTCCGTCCTCGACGTAGCGCCGAACCACGCCTTGCGGGCGGCCCAGGATGGCCGCGGCGGCCCCGAGCCCGATGCGCTCCTCCCCCGTGTCCATGAAGGCATTTTACTTGAAAGAAGCACCATGTATCAGGCGCGGAAAACCTCGCCGCCGCGCACCTCGACGGGTATCTCAGGCAGGGGCCGCGGCGCCGGGCCGCTCACGACTTGCGCCCCGTTCGCCGGATCGTAGATGGAGCCGTGACACGGGCAGGCCAACTGTCCGCCCCTGTAGGCGACCGTACACTGCTGGTGGGTGCAGATCGCCGAGTAGGCCGCGAACTCCCCGCTGTCGAGGTGGACCAGTATCGCGGGGTTCCCCGAGTCCTCGAACTTGGTGGCCGACCCAGGCGCGACGTCGGACTCCCGGGCTATCGCCTGCTCCCCGCCGGAAGCCTCCTGAGTGGCGACGTCGGACGCACTGCTGCTGGATGCGTCGCTGGAAGTGCTTTCACTGCTCGACGCGCTGCTGGTGGATGCGCTACTCGATGCGGCGCTGCTGGAGGCACTGCCGGACGCGCTGCCGCTGCTTCCGGACCCTCCACCGCAGGCGGAGATCACGGAGGCTCCCGCGACGCTCACGCCCACGGCGCTCCCGAGGCGGATGAACCTCTCGCGCGAGATCTTCTCTTTCAAGACGCTCTCCTCATTGATCGCTCGCAGGCCTGTATGTTACGCAGCTTTATACGCGGGCCGCCGGGTTGCGGTTGTGTCGGCCTGGCGTTTCGACCGTGCGTATACATGGAGTAGTATGACGCCAAACTGAAGAGAGGAGCGTTGTGGTGAATGGCATGGCGTGGGTACGCATCGTGGTCGGGGCGGTCTGGCTCAACGGTGCCCTGGAGAAAATCCTCAACCCAGGGTTCCCCCGGCAGTTCGCCGCCAGCCTGGAGGCCGGGGGTTTCGTCTCGCAGGCACCGCCCTTTTTCCGGTCCTTCATGCAGAACACGGTAATACCAGACGCCGAGTTGTTCGCGCAGCTCATGCGCGTCGGAGAGCTGGCTTTGGGGATAGCGCTGGTCCTGGGCCTCTTCACGAACCTGGCCGCCGTGGGCAGCATTGGTTTGAGCGTCGTGATCCTGCTCTCCCAGGGTGGCGTCCGCTTCGGCACCGGCCTCGGCCCCCCGGAGTTCCTGACGATTAACGTCGTGATCGTCCTTCTCTCGCTGATGATCCTGCTCAGCCCCGAGGCGAAAAAGTCCTCCGCGAACTTCCCCAGCCGCAAACGAAACTCTAGCGAACGGACCCGCCAACGATAGCGTACCCGCGCAGCCGCTCATATAGAGGCCGACACTCCTCCAGCAAGGGCTTTAGCTTTTCCGGGAACGGCGCGGTCTTGGGCGCATAGGGACCGAAGCCCGTCGAGTCGTGGACGTTCTCGTACCAATATTTAGCCCACGCGCCGTCCTCGGGCTTGGGACCGGCGGGCCAGGAGAGCATCGCCTCCTCGAAGGACATGCCGAGCGCGCCACAGACCCGTCGCAGGACACCTGGCGGGTCGCGCAATAGTTCCCTCGCGTCGAGCACTATGGGATATTCGCCGCTTTCGAGGACTATTTCCAGGATTTCGATCTGTTCGGCGAGTCC
>JBPCLT010000164.1:0-4878 GCA_051003015.1 Rubrobacteraceae bacterium
CCCCAGTAGAAGGCGGGTTTGGGCGCCAGTTCCATCCCCGTGGTCTCCACGTAGTCGAAGTAGATCCACCAGATGCACGCGGCGGCGGCGAAGCCCAGGACGGCGGTAAACACGGCGGCCGGGGCCCATTCGGTGCCCGCGGTCCCCGAGGCGACGGCGAGGACCGACTCTCCGAGCACGATGATCGTGAACAGCCCGTAGCGTTCGGCGATATGACGCGGGTGGAAAGTCATCAGGGGATCCGCGAGGGTGCGCACCGCCAGGATCGGCGCCAGAAGCTCGACGCACAGCGCCGCCGCCCAGAGAACGTAGAGCGCAGGGGCCGGGACGAACAGCGACGTCAGCCAGAGAACGGCCCCCAGGGCGTTCCCGGCGGCGTACCAGTCCACGAAGCCGCGCAGGTGCGGCGGGGTGTGGTAGCGGGCCCGCAAGAAGAGCCACACGAGCAACAGCCTGAGCACCGCGTAGGAGACGACGAAGCCCGCCGTCGCGCCCGCCTGCGCCCCGACGCCCTCGACGGACGCGGCGATCCCGAGCATAAACAGCATGGCGGCGAGCAGCGTCACGCGGTAAGGCACGTCGTCGTTGTCAAAGGCGGTGGCGTACCAGGTGAACATCATCCAGGCCCACCACGCCGGCACGAACAACCCGGCGAAGCGCAAGGTTCCGCCGAGCGTGGGGTCGTCGTGCAGACCCCGCGCCAGCGCCGCCACCGCCACGACGAAGCACAGGTCGAAGAACAGCTCCAGCCACGTCGAGGTTCGCTCCGAGGCGCGCTGCTCCTCGGTCAAGGTGCGCAGGACCTGCGGGCGCCTAAAGGGTGAAGGTGTCTTCGCCGCGCCCACCGCTACGCCACCCCCGCGATGCGGAGCAGATCGCCCATCGTGAAGCGCCAGGACATGCGAGAGATGCCCAGGGACAAGGCGGCGGTCTCGTCCACCATCTTCAGGCGTCGTCGCCGTGGATCCGGGTCATCTCGTAGTGGCGCATCTCCTGGATGTCGTCGAAGAACGGGCGCACCGCCTGGAAGAAGGCACGGAACTCCGGGCTGCCGCGGAACCCCTGCTCGTGCCCTTCGATGGAGTCCCACTCGATCCTCACCACGTAGTGCTCGGGCTCCTCGACGCCGTGGGAGACCTCGTAGCGCAGGCAGTGCGGCGAGGCATCCAACACCTTCGCGGCCTCGCCGTAGGCTTTCTCGAACTCCGCGTGCCGTTCCTCGGAGATGCTGTACCGGATGTACTCGATGACCAATATCCACTCCTCTCGTCCGGTTCCTTCGGCGCTACGCTTCGTAGCCTTTGACCGTGAACGGCGAGGTATTGTCCTATACGACGCTCTCGCCCTCGACCAGGAGCCTCTCCCGACACTCCAGGAACGGCGCGCTCGACTCGTGCGCGTTCACCAGTTCCTCGCTCTCCCGCGTCTCGTGGCAGGACTCGTTCGGGTCGTTCTCGGAACAGCGCGGTGAGATCATAGCCCTGCCGGACTCCTCCCTGTTCGTCATCCTCACGAAATACGTCACCATCCGCCATCTCCTTCCTTCTCGGCGAAGCCACTCTACATGCCAACCTGGAGCAGGGCATCACCCGAACGGGTGGGTTTTTGTGCTGATAGACTCTCTCAGGCGATGTCGGGGAACGGAGAAAACGCGAAGGACCTTCGGCGGCTCAACCATGAGCTGTCTGTGTTGAACGCCATCGCGCGGGAGCTCAACCGCTCTGTGAACCTCGGGGAGACGCTGGAGTTCGCGCTCTCGCAGGTCGCCGACCTGTTGGGGCTGCGAACAGGTTGGATCTGGCTGATAGACGAATCCACCTCCGAGCCATACCTGGCCGCCGCCCGCGACCTGCCGCCTGCCCTGGCGGACGACCCCGGCCGCATGGATGGCTCCGGATACTGCTACTGCCTCGACACGTACAAGAAGGACGACCTCGATGGCGCGGCGAACGTCAACGTCCTGACGTGCAGCCGCCTCAAGGGCCTGGTGGACGGCACCGACGGCCTGCGCTACCATGCCAGCATCCCCCTCTACAAAGGCGCCGAGAAGCTCGGCGTCATGAACGTCGCCAGCCCCGGCTGGCGGAGTCTCTCCCCCGAAGACCTGGAACTGCTCTACACCATCGGCGACCTCCTCAGCGTCGCTGTCGAGCGAGCCAGGCTCTTCGACCGCAGCGCCAGGTACGGCGCGGTCGAGGAACGCAACCGGCTGGCGCGGGAGATCCACGACACGCTAGCGCAAGGACTCACCGCCGCCGCCCTCCAGCTAGAGTCCGCCGACGCCCTGCTGGATTCCGGGAGCGGCAAGGTCCGCAAGCCTCTGCGCCGCGCCCTCTCGCTCATGAGATCCAACCTCGAAGAAGCTCGCCGCTCCGTCCTCGACCTCCGGGCCGCCCCGTTGGAAGGAAGCCCCCTCTCCGGGGCGCTCAAGACCCTCGTGGACCGGTGGGAGGCGCAGACGGGCACGAACGCACGCTACAAAACGGTAAACCCCGGACACCCGCTCCCGCCGAGCGTGGAGGCGGCCCTCTACCGCGTCTGCCAGGAAGCGCTCAATAACGTGGCGCGGCACGCACAGGCCGGGCGCGTGACCGTCCGGCTCGTCGCGACTCCGGATCAGGTACAACTCGTGGTCGAGGACGACGGCCTGGGCTTCGACGCCTCCGAACCGCCCAGAAACCGGCACGGGCTCGTGGGGATGGAGGAGCGCATTGAGATGCTCGGTGGCGGCCTCGTCGTAACGAGCGCGCCCGGAGCGGGGACCAGGGTCCTGGCGACCGTCCCTTTGGAGAAGCCGTGAGCGAAGAAAGCAGGCCGAAGACGAAGATCCTCGTGGCCGACGACCACCCGATGCTCAGGGAGGGGCTCGTCGGCGTGCTCGAGACCCGACCGGACTTCGAGGTCGTGGACGAGGCTGCCGACGGTGAGGAGGCGGTGCGGCTCGCGGAGACGCTCGCGCCGGATGTGATCCTGCTGGATCTCGAGATGCCTAACCTGGACGGCGTCGGCGCCCTGGAACGGCTCAGGGAGAACGGCTCCACCGCAAGGACCATCGTCTTCACCGCCTACGACACCGACGAGCGCATCCTGGGCGCCCTGCGCGCCGGGGCGAAAGGATACCTGCTCAAGGGCGCGTCCCGCCGGGAGCTCTTCGAGGCCATCCACACCGTACACGAAGGCGGCTCTCTTCTCGGCCCCGCCGTCACGGATCGGCTACTGGCGAGCATGGGGCGCGGTCAGGAGCAATCGGAGGACCTGACGCCGCGCGAACTGGAGGTACTAGCGCTCGTCGCTCGTGGCCTCACGAATGCCGAGATCGCCGCCAGCCTCTTCATCACCGAGCGCACCGTCAAGTTCCACGTCGGGTCCATCCTCACCAAGCTCGGCGCCCAGAACCGCACCGAGGCGGCCCATATCGCCATACATCGTGGTCTCGTTGAGCCTGCATAGATCTCTGTTGAGTAGATTGACGGTGGAACGACGGTCATCCGAATCCCCGGTAAAAGGAATCTCGGATGGCCCAAGCGCAGCATACTCCCGCTCTCGCGTCGCTGGAAGAGGCAATCATGGTCCTGTTCCGTGTCGTGGACGACACCTACGCACTCCTCAACCCTCGCGGCTTGCGCCACGAGTCTTTGAAGCGGCTCTCGGACTCCGAGATTTTGACCCTCGGAGGGGACGCTGGCGGGGTTGGCGACGAGGATCACGGCCAAGATATGCGCCTATACTCACGGTTGCCACGTCAACCGGCTCATGGGTCGTCCGCAAGGACGCATCAAGGAGCTTTGGGCGTGATCCTCGCAACACCCATCTAGTACCTGTACTTTCGTACAGCCGGAAAACCGTCCTCCCGCACGATGTAACCGGCCCTTCCCGGGCGCATCATGCCTGTATGAAAAGGCGCAGGAAGGAGCCGCAAGATGGACGAGGAGTTGCTGAAGATCGCGGAGCGCGAGATCCTGAGCTGGCCCGGCGTCAGCAAGGAAGAGATGAGCGGCGGCACGGGACGGGGTGGCTTCCGGGTTCCACCGGCCACCGTCTACAGGTTCGGCCGGAGACACATCGGGCACATTCACAACACCGGCGTGGCAGATGTTACGTTTCCGAAGAAGGTCCACGACGAGTTGATCTCCGCCGGAAAGGCAAGCCCTCATCCGGCTGGATTCGCGGGCGTCGTGAGCTACCGCATCCAGAGTCCGGAGGACGTGCCGGACGCCATTGAGCTTTTCCACAGGAGCTACGAGCTGGCGAAGGCCGCCGCGGAGCGTCGCGGGGCCCTGCAAGACGGGCGGAGCCGGTAACCGGGAGATATTTCCGTTCGCTCCGGCTTCCGCGCTGAGGCAGACACCATCAAGGAACCTCGACGAGAAAGGACCGCCATGAACGACATCGAACCACGCACAGCCCTCATTACCGGCGCCTCCCGCGGCCTCGGCCTCGCGCTGGCCCGGAGGCTGGCCGAAGATGGTTGGAGGCTCATCGTGGACGCCCGAGGCGAAGAAGATCTGAAAGCGGCAGTCCGCGCCGAGCTGGCGGAACTCACCGAAGTGGTCGCCATCCCTGGCGACGTGGCGGACGAGGAACACCGCCGGGCGCTGGCGGCAGCGGCACGCGAGGCCGGTGGCCTGGATGCGCTGGTCAACAACGCCAGTGTCCTCGGCCCGAGCCCGCAGCCA
This sequence comes from Rubrobacteraceae bacterium, assembly GCA_051003015.1. GTDB lineage: Bacteria > Actinomycetota > Rubrobacteria > Rubrobacterales > Rubrobacteraceae > JACDGB01. The sequence continues at coordinate 4,677 of JBPCLT010000164.1, forward strand.
TACCTGCTTGACTACCCGCTCGACGAGCTGGAGAGGGTCTACCGCGCCAACGTACTCGCGCCGCTGGCGCTCGCGCAGGCCGTCCGAGATGAACTGAAGTCCGGAGCCCGCATCGTCAACGTCACGAGCGACGCCGCCATCGAGCCATACGAGGGCTGGGGCGGGTACGGGTCGAGCAAGGCCGCCCTGGCGCAGCTCTCGA
>JBPCLT010000165.1:0-12704 GCA_051003015.1 Rubrobacteraceae bacterium
CGGGCGCGACGAGTGGATCGGCCTCGGGCTCATGGACGAGCTGCGGGAGATCTCCCTCGCAGCCTACGACCGCCTCATCGGCCTCGAACTGAGCGACCTGGCGGTGGACGGGTGCATCACCAAGGCCGCGAAGATCGCCGCCTACACCTACGGCTTTCACGTCAACCGGCTGCTGGGTCGTCCTCAAGACCGCATCAAGGAACTGTGGGCGTAAACCTGACAACACACATCTAGGATGGTTCGGAACCCGCGCGCGCCAGGGCTTGCGTGCGGCTGTGGGCGTCGAGCTTGCGGTAGACGTTGTTGAGGTGGGTCTTGACGGTGCCCACGCTGACGAAGAGCATCCAGCCACCAGTTATGGAAACGGATCCTCCGAACCATAACAAGGCGAAGTCGCGCCGACGCAGCGTGGCGAGAAGGTTACCCGTACGATGCCACAGAGCTAAACCGAGCAGGTTGTCCTCGGCGGTTGGTCCTCACCTACGGGCCAGAGAGGTGATTCGGCGGTTACCCCGCTCCATCACCGCAACCAGAGCAAAGGCATCGCCGAAGGCGATGCACGCCCAGAAGACGAGCTCGGTCGCCACAAGTAAGAGCGGCTCCCCGAAGAGGTTGAACGGCGCGAAGAACTCGAAGAAGAGGAAGGAGAGGAAGAAGATCAGAGCACCAAGACGCACCGCACGGGCAAAAACGCCTCCCGACAGCAGCGGGGAGAGCCAACGATAGATGAAGGCGTGGCCGACGCCGAACAGGATCAGCCCCATGCCGATCAGAGCCGGGTCGGTAACGACCAGGGGTAGCGGTTCGATGCGGGTCCAGACCGCGATAAGTTTCTCGCTTTGCAGCCGTGGATCGACCAGAAAACCGTCCCAGGTCCAACCTAAGCCGGTGAGCCCGAACGTTACCAGCATGATGGCGTTCATGGCTACCCCTGCGGCAACACCCGCCGCGATCGTCCTGACGATTGAATGTCTCACCACGAAGTGGCCATCAAGGTCGTGCATAAGGAACTGCTCCTCGCCCCTATGATCCTGCTCTACTCGCCCCATCCTGGCGCTGTGAGGAGTCGCCAAGTGCCAGCCTGGGGATTCGAGTGATGGATGCACCGCCGCGGTTCTCGATTACATCATGAAGAGGATGGCTGCGCCGACCAGGAGGTCTATAACGGCACAGCACTCCGCATACGAACGCGCAACTACTCTGTTTCGCAGATAGTGGTAAGCGTCCCAGGCGGCGTGGCCGATGAGGCCGGCTGCCACGAAGTATCCACCGAGATCTAAATCCACGTAGAGCGCCGCCAGCGCGGTCGCACCGAAAACGAGCATCCCAGCGGCCTGGAGCGTGAGGCCGCCGGGTCTCCGCAATAGCCCACGGGCCGCTCCCAACACCAGGAAGACGAGTGCGGCAACGAGAAAGCCTACCGACAGGGCGACCGCCGAGGTCGAGGGGATAAAGAACAAGAGCAGCAGCCCGGCGAGGAGTCCTAACCACGCGAACCGGCGCCAGTCCAGGGCCGCAGCGCCGAGGTAGACGAGCGCCATGACGACCATGAGCGGCGAAAGGACCAGAATACCGTCGTCCAGGTCCATGTCGTAGGCGGTCAGGACCGCGACCGCGACGCCGAGCGCGGTCGGCCAGCGGTGCTTCAGGAAGTCCCACCAGCGACGGTCGGTGGCCCGATGGGCGTGCGGCGAGTTGTCGGCGACGGCTTGGTCGCGGCCCCCATCCGCGGAGTTCTTCTCGTCAGTCATAGCCTCTACTCCAATCCTCGGTTGGCTCTCGGCAATAAACATACCGTCCGGCCGGATGGAGGGGCATCCACCGAAAGGTAGATCGTGTGGGTAGAGATTCTCGTAGCCCAGCCGTGACAGCCGCTTCCGCCGACCCGCTATGCATCCGGTTTTGTCGGGACGGACAAGCGCCGCGGCAGGCTGTTTTGGTAGTCCGTCAGAGGGGTCCGCTAGATCAGATTCAGCTCCCTGGCCCTCGCAACCGCTTGCGTGCGGCTGTGCGCGTTGAGCTTGCGGTAGAGGTTGTTGGTGTGGGTCTTGACCGTGCCCACGCTAACGAAGAGCTCCGAGGCGATCCGACGGTTGGCCTTGCCGGCGGCTATGTGCTGAAGGACCTCGAGCTCCCGCTCGCTCAAGGACTCCGGGATCCCGTTGTCCGGCGTCGCGGTGCCCGAGGCGTCCCGCTCCAGTGTCGCTATTAGCTTCCTGAGGTAGCGCGCCGGGACGGGCGGTTCCAGGTGCCCTCTCTGCCGGGCTTCGAGCGCCGCGGCCAAGAGCTCGGCCATGGGGGAACCCTCGTCGACGAAGATCCTGACGTAGCCCTCCGGCTCGGCCAAGGCGAGGGCTTGCGAAAGCGTGCTTACCGCCCGCTCCTTCTCGCCTTTTGCGCGGAGGACCAGCGCTCGCAGGGTTAGTATCTCTATCTTTCTGCTCGCCGTCCGTGCCTGGTCGCCGAGGCGCCGCAGCAGGCGCAGCGCCTCGTCGGGCTCGTTTCGGGCGACCAGCAAGCGCGCCAGGACGATGCGTTCGAGCTCTCTGGAGAAGCGCCGGACCTCGCCCATGCCGGCCGCCCGCTCCTGCTCTGAGGAGGCGGACGTCAGGTCACCACCCATCAAGTGCAACCGCGCCTTCCAGGTGGCCGCGTCCACGATTGCGTTATCGGCACCGGAGCTTTGGGCCACCCGGTCCGCCTCCCTGGCCGCAGCGAGTGCGCCCGCCGCGTCTCCCCGCGCCCGCCTCACCGCCGAAAGGGCGATGTGACCCCACATTAGGATCTCCACGTCCCCCGTTCGGCCGGCCAATTCCACGCCTTCCGCCAGGTGCCGCCCCGCGGCCTCCAGGTCGTCCCACTCGTAGAGGAGCTCGCCCATCCCCACGCGCACACTCCCAACGGCCGGCAGCAGCTCGCTCCCCCGTTCGGCCGCGTACCCGAGCGCGCGCCCGAGAACCTCGTCCGCGCGGCGGAGACCGCCCCTCGCCAGATGCAGGTGGGCCTCGGACGCCATGGAGCTTAGCGCGACGTAGTCGTGGCCGGCTGCCCGGCCCAAAGCCCCGGCCTCGGCGAAGGCCGAAATCGCCGCCTCGCCGTCGCCCGCAGCCGCGTACGCCTCGGCCAGGCAAAGGGTGACGAAGGGACGAGGGTTCAGGTTGTCCACGGCCAGGAGGGCGAGCGCCCGTCGGGCGTGCTCTACGGCTTCCCGCGCATCACCCAGGCGGCGGGCGTGCTGGGATCTTACGGCCGCAGCCGTTGCCAGCACGTGCCGGGGGTCGCCATTCTGCGGGCGAACCGCGCCCTCCGCTTCGTCCAGGAGAGTTTCGGTGCCTTCGGGCCCGCCGGTCAGCATCAGCGCCGCAGCATACCACACCATGAGAAGCGGACGGCGGCGCATCGCCTCTTTGGGCAGCCTCCCGAGCCAGCCTAGCAGCGTCGCCACTTCGCCGCGATACCAGGTCTGTCCGATGCCCCGCTCCATCAGTCGCGCTGCCCGTTCATGGTCGCCGGCCGAGAACGCGTGCTCGATGGCGGAGGACATCCCCACGTTCCGCTCGTTCCAACAGGAAGCGTTAAGGTGCAGCTCGCCCACGCGCCCGGGGCTTTCGCGTTCGAGGCGGTCGCGCAGGAAGTCGGCGAATAGGGGGTGGTAGCGGTACCAGCGCCGCTCCTCGTCGAGCGCGACTACGAAGAGGTTCTCCCTCTCCAGCCTCTCGAGCATCTCCTGCCCGTCTGTGCGGCCGGTGAGGGCGTCGCACAAGGAGCCGGTGAGGGCGTCGAGGATTGAGGTCTCCAGCAGGAACTCCCGCACGCGCCCGGGTTGGCGTTCGAGGACCTCCTCGGCCAGGAAGTCCAGGACGCCCCTGTGGCTACCAGAGAAGGACTCGATGAATCCGGAGACGTCCTTGCGGTCGCGCATGGAGAGGGCGGCGAACTGCAGCCCGGCGATCCAGCCTTCCGTGGTCTCCTCGAGCGTCGCGACGTCCTCCGCCGAGAGGTCCAGCCCCATCACGCCCCTCAGGAACGCCGCGGCCTCCTCCCGCGTAAAGGCCAGATCGGCCGCCCCGAGCTCGGCCATCTGGTTTCGGGCGCGCATCCTGGCGAGAGGCAGGGGCGGATCCACGCGGCTGGAGATGACGAGGTGCGCGCCCTCCGGCAGTCGCTCCAGCAGGAAAGAGACGATCCGGTTGACGCCCTCGGAGTCGATGGCGTGGTAGTCGTCGAGGACGAGATCTAGCCCGCACGGAAGATCGGAGATCTCATTTACGAGGGCGCCGAGCACGGCCTCCATCCGCGGCGGCTCGGGCGAGCGCAGCGCGGCCAGGATGCCCTCTCCGAACCCCTCCAAGTCGACGGCCCTTTCGATCGCGGCGATAAGGTAAGACAAGAAGCGCGTCGGGTCGTTGTCGCCCTCGTCCAGAGAGAGCCAGGCGGCGCAACGTTCTCCTCCCGCGCGGCCCTTCCACCACTTGCCGAGGAGCGTGCTCTTGCCGAAGCCCGCGGGGGCCGAGACGAGCGTCAGCTTGCGACCCTTCTCTTGGTCGAGCCTCTCTGCCAGGCGAGGTCGCGCGACCAGCTTGGGACGCGCCTGCGACGGACGCAGCTTGGTCGAAACGAGCGGATCCAACGCGCGGCCTACCTCACCTTCCGAGTCTTGATTTCGCCCCTACTTTCGACCCCGCGGCGTGCCGTCGTACTCCACGTAAGGGTATAGCATCGCCCTCGGTACGCCCACCGCTTCGCAGACTTGGGATACAGGCGTCTCCCTCTCTTTGGGCACTTGCCGAAGCGGTCGCGCTTCCACACCACCAGCGCTTCGCCATCCCGCACGTACTCCAACGCGGCCCCGTGCTCGGACCGGTCTTCCTTACGGGAGCTTATCTGCTCCTCGAAGAGCCTCTCGCACACGGCCGCCACGAGATCCCCTCTTTGTATGTCCGGGTTCAGATCCTTCTTGCTGCTCCTGATGTATCCCACCTTCACGGTGCCATCGTCTCATTTTCCAACCGTCTACACCAGTTCCGACAATCGTTTTGGAGACGGAGAGCGAGATGCTCGCGTTGAGCACGACCTCCGCTGGACGCTCCGGCCGGCAGTCGAGCCAGTCGTCGTTCGGGAACCGAGCGTAACGGATCGTCACGATGCCTCCCCGCACCCCTACCATCTGTGTCCGGTTCTCGAAGCGGGCGCAGTAGAGGCCCCGCAGGTGGGAATCAACGCGGATGGAGCTCCCGGCGACACCGGGTCCACGAAAGCGGGTAGGATGGCAGGAGGAGCCTCTCGGAGGAGCCCTGCGTTCGCCCGGAGGCGAGCCCGGCCGACGTGGTGGGCGTGCTAGGCGCGGTGGCCGTGCGTACCGTGCGCGTATCGGTCCCGGCGGAAGATCATCAGGGCTACCATCCCCCCGATCATCGCCATGTGAGAGAGCATCATAAGAGACTGCTCGGACAATCCGGGCACGTATCTCGCCACACCCAGCTCGACAGGTAGCACCAGGGCGAGCATCGGCAGGAGCATCGCCGCCGTCATCTCCTGCCCGTCCGACCAGGAGTGGCCCCGGTGACGCATCCACGCCACCATCGGCGCGGACATAGAGATGCCCATCAAGCCGTACTCGACAAACGGATTGTCGTAGCCGGGCGGCTCACCCAGCGCCCAGATCGCCACGCCGAGCACCGCCATCCCGGCTATCATCGCGACCACCATCTCCAGGAGGTGGCGCGTGAAGCGCCATCCCACGCCGAGGTAGCGGCGAACCCGCCCGACCGTCTCCGGCGATGCCATGCCCGCGATTCCCACTGCTTCGCTCGTCATCGTAGGGGTTGGCGTCTCGTTCGATTCGGTGTTGTTGGTGTTCATCTTCGTCTCCATTCTCGTCTCCTTCCAAGTGCTTTCGTCTCTCCGGGCCTAGTGCCTTCGGCTCACTGCACAAGCGTGGCCACCACGAGCGCCACCCCGACCAGGATGTCGATGACGAAGCACATCTCCGACCAGGGCCGGTTGACGATCTTGTTCTTGGCGAAGTGGTAGATGTCCCAGATCCCGTGTGCAATAAAGCCGATGCCGGCGAGGACACCGCCGATCGTCGGATCCACTAGTATGGCCAGCACCGTGAACGCGCCGAACACCACCATCCCGGCCGTCTGGATGGCGAACCACCGGCCATCGCGAGTCCGGCCGCGCCAGATCGCCCAGATCCACAGCAGGACCAGCACGACCGTCATCCCGACCTGCAGATCGATGCCGAGCACGATCAGCGCCAGCACCACCACGACGAGCGACGGGTACGCGGCCCATGCCGCGGCGGGCCTGCCGAGCGCGAAGGCGACCATGTAGATGCCTGCCATTACTGCGGGGCCGGGCGCGAACTCGACGTCGGCGCCGAGAAGCACGATGACCGCGATGGCGGCGGCGGCCTGAACGAGGGCGAGAGCGGTGGGCCACCGGGCGGTGAGCGTGGAGATCGTCGTGTCGGTCCCGCGACGGCGCTCGGGCGCCTGATGAGCGTGGGGCGAGTCGTTGTCGGTGGCGTGGTCGCGGACCCCATCCGCGGAGTTGTTCTCATCGGTCATGATCTTTGCTCCGAACCTTCGTTTTTCATCTGGCCAGCTTCGATGGTATTGCGAGCAAGGTTGGAGGAGCATCGGCCAAAAGGTAGATTTGGGGGGGTGGAGATCGTCGCGGCTGGGATCCTTACGGCCCTTGCGCCTCCCCGAACCGTCCCGGCGGACGGGCGTCGTGCCTGGATGCCGCCGAGCCTCGGCGTGGGACGCTAGAGCAGGTTAAGTTCCCTGGCCCTCGCAACCGCCTGGGTGCGGCTGTGCGCGTTGAGCTTGCGGTAGAGGTTGTTTATGTGGGTCTTGACCGTGCCCACGCTGACGAAGAGCTCGGAGGAGATCCTGCGGTTACTCTTGCCGGAGGCTATGAGCCGGAGGACTTCCAGCTCCCGTTCACTCAAGGGTTCGGGTAGTCCCGCAGCCGACGGCGTAGCGCCATTGGCGTCCTGGTCCAGCACGGCCAGGAGCTTCCTGGGGTAGCGTGCCGGGACGTGGCGTAGTGAATCCGGTCGTCCTCTCTGCTGAGTTTTGAGCACCTCCGATAGGAGCGTGGCCATCGGGGGACCCTCGTCGACGAAGGTCCTGACGTAGCCCTCCGGCGCTGCCAACGCGAGGGCTTCCGCCAGGGTGCTCACCGCCCGCTCTTTTTCGTTCGAAGCCCACAGTGCCAAAGCCCGTAGCGACAGGATCTCTGTGAGATCGCGCGTACGCCCGTTTGCTTCCGCAGCTTCGCGCGGCTCCTCCAGCAGTCGCAGAGCCTCGTGGTGCCGGCCCCGGGCGTGGAGCAGCCTGGCCGAGGTTATCTGGTCCACCACTCGCGCGGCTGCTGCGGAGCCCGTCTTCGACGCCCGCTCTTGCTCGAAGGCTGACGCTTCCGCGAGGTCTCCTCGGGCCAGGCGCAGCCGCGCCATCCAGGACGCGGCGATGGCGACCTGCAGATCGGCGCCAGAGTCCCGGGCGACGCGCTCCCCTTTGTGGGCCACCTCGAGTGCTTCCCCCTCGTCTCCCCGAGCCCGCTTCGCCCGCGATAGGGTGACGTAGGCCCATACCAGGGTGCTGACGTCTCCGGCGCGCTCGACCAGTTCGACTCCCCTCTCCAGCCCGCGTTCCGCCACGTCCAAATCGTCGCGTTCGTAGCGGAGGTCGGCCATCCCTATGTGGACGACCCCCGCGGCGGGCGACAGCTCGAAGCCACCTTCTGTCAGCAGCCGCAGCGCTTCGCGGAACGCTTCGTCTGCCTCGCGCAGGCGGCCCTGCTCCGCCCGCACCCTGGCGTGCATCACCATGCCCGCGAGCCTCCCGTAGGTGTGGCCCGCGGACCGGCCAAGATCGGCCGCCTCCCTGTAGGCCTCGCCCGCCGCCGCCAGATCGCCGACGGCCCTGAGCGCGTCCCCCAGGCGGACGGCGGCGTAGTTGCGAACGGGCGCCCCTCCATCGGGCAGGAGCGAGAGGGCCAGTCGGGCGAGCACCACGGCTTCGGGCGCATCCCCCTGGAGGCGGGCGCGCCAGGATCGGACGGCCGAGGCGAACCCCAACAGGAACCGGCCGTCCTCCCTGTCGGTAGCTCCGCTGGCTGCCCGCTCGGCTTCTTTCAGGAGGGGTTCGGCGTCGTCCGGCCGGCCGGTGATTATCAGGGCAACCGCATGCTCGGCGAACAGCCGGGGCCTGCGACGCTTGGCTTCGGTGGGCAATGCCTCCAGCCAACGCAGCGCGGTGGTGCCCTCGCCGCGCTCCACTGCCCCTTCGACGCCTCCCTCGATCAGCCGCGCCGCCCTCTCGTGGTCGGGGGCGGCGAGCGCGTGCCCGATAGCCTCGGCGACCAGACCGTTGTCCTCGTACCAACCGGAGGCATGCAGGTGCAATCCGCCCACACGCTCGGGGCTCTCGCGACTCAGGCGGCCGCGCAGGAACTCGGCGAAGAGGTGGTGGTAGCGGTACCACCTCCGTTCGTCGTCCAGCGCCACGACGAAGAGGTTCTCCCGCTCAAGACGCTCCAGCATCCCCTGCCCGTCGGAGCGGCCCGTGAGGGCGTCGCACAAAGGGCCGGTCAGGCTACCGAGGATCGAGGTCCTAAGCAGGAACTCCCGCACGTCTTCGGGCTGGCGTTCGAGGACCTCTTCGGCCAGAAAGTCCAGGACGTCCCGGTGGCTTCCTGAGAAGGACTCGATGAAGCCGGAGACGTCTTTGCGGTCCCGCATGGAGAGCGCAGCCAGTTGCAACCCGGCGATCCAGCCTTCCGTCCGCTGTTCCAGCTTTGCAACATCCTCCGCCGACAGATCAAGCCCCATTACCCCCTTCAAGAAAGCCGCGGCCTCCTTCCGGGTGAAGGACAGTTCGGCCGCGTTGAGCTCGGTTATCTCGCCTCGGGCGCGCAGCCTGGCGAGCGGCAGCGGCGGGTCGACGCAGCTGGAGATGACGAGGTGCATACCCTCCGGCAGGTGTTCCAGCAGGAAAGAGACGATCCCGTGGACACGCTCGGAGTCGATCAGATGGTAGTCGTCGAGGATTATGGCGACCTCTCCCGGGAGGCCGGCCAGCTCGTTGATGAGTGCTCCCGTCAGCACCTCCAGCCGCGGCGGCTCGGGCGAGCGCAGCGCGACCAGAACCCCCTCGCCGAACTCCTCTTCGACAATCCTCCTGAGCGCGGCAACGAGATAGGAGAGAAAGCGAACCGGGTCGTTGTCGTCCTCGTCCAGAGAGAGCCAGGCGACGAAACTTTCGCCGCCCTCTCGGCCCTTCAACCACTTATTCAGGAGCGTGGTCTTGCCGAATCCCGCAGGGGCGGAGAGGAGGGTCAGCTTGCGTCCCGGCTCTCGCGTCAGGCTCTCGATCAGGCGGGGACGCGCGACCAGCCTGGGACGCGCCTGCGACGGACGCAGCTTGGTGGATACGAGCGGGTCCAACGCGCAGGCTACCTCATCTTCCAGTTGCTGACTCTTGGGTCCACTACGGTGATGTTCATGATAGTAACTTTGCCCGCTTCTCGAAACCTTCGGCGCCTTAAGGCTGTCAGCCTTAAGGCGTACCCGCCTCGAGAGGTGATGAGCCGGTCGAGTTCTTCCCAGTCGACGACGGGCTCGATGAGCATGCCGAGAAATCCCTTTCGTTACCGAATCTCACTTCCATAATTGTACAGGCGAGCCCCCACGAATCCTGCCTTGAACAGTATTGTCTATGCCGCTCAGTGATTGTGAGTTTTTCCGCTCGCGGCAGGGCGTTCTCCACAGCCTCGATGATCGCCCGTGCGGTTCGTTGGATGTCGGAGAGCACAGCCTTCACTATCTCCTTCCGCTCCGCCCAACGCGCCACGTATGCGAAGGAATACTCCGAAGCGTCCACGCCGAAGTAAGAGAGGACCGTATACGCCGTCCCTTCGGCCTCGGACTCGATAATGGGCCGCGATCCGCCTCGGAGGCGTCAGCGTTCCGGTTGAGGAAGTGGTGCGCCAGCTCGTGTGCGAGGGTCTTCGCTCTCCCGTCGGCCGAGAGGGCGCTCCTTACGAGGATGCGCTTCTCCCGCAGCAGGTAGACGCCATTGCTTCCACGCCACCAGTTCGTCGCCCTGTCGACAAAACTCCAGCGTCACGCGGAGTTCGGGGCGGTCCTCCTTGCAGCTACTGCTCTGCTCCTCGAAGATCTTCTCGCAGCCGAAGGCCAAGAGATCCCGGCGCTGCAGGTCCGGGTTCTGGTCCTCCTTGGACGTGCGCATGTAGCCGACCCTCACGGGAACGGTGGTCTCACTTCCCGTCGCTGCACACCACTTCTCGGTCCATGAATGCGAGACGGGTATTGGAACTGCATACGCTCGGTCTAGCAGGGATCTTGTGTGGCCTCATTGTTTGCTTCGCAGACGACCGTTTGGGAGACTGGGCTACGTGTCCGGAGCCCCTCTTCCCCCGAGATCTTCTCTGCATCTTGAGGAGCCGGGTACTCACCGGCGGGACCCGTGCTCGCGGCTGCTCGCCCCTGCCCTATCCTTGGAAGGACTCAGCATGCAGCAACGACCGAAGCGTCGGCTGCTGCTAATCGGGGGCCGTTGCGATCAACCCCTCATAGGGCTGACGAGAGGCGGTCACAAACGATGGGAACTGCCAATTAGCGCACGAGAATTGTGCCACTTACCATCCAAAGCGACACCAAGAAGCCCCAGTGCTGCCATCTATCATAGCTTGCGAAAAGCCCCATTTACATAAGCTATATTTCTGGCCCGAGGTCGCCGCAAGGTACCGTCGGTCATCAAGAACCTACAAAGGGTAGAATTGGGTTATGGCAACGTCCGAACTACAGGTTCTGCCCGAGAACTTCAACCTTTCCTCGGAACCGCCCGAGGACGGACGGTTCGTGGTTCCCGAGACACTCTCGCTCGGACGCGAGCCCGCGCACCTGGAATCCGCGCTACCGCCCGACCTGGCGCGTCGCGTCGTCACGCGGATGGTTTCGCTGGCGCGGCCCGTCAGCGTGCGCTTTGCGGTCGAAGGAGCGGACGTTTCGGCGTCTTTGGAGTTGCCTTTGCGGGCAGAGAAGCAGACGCGTGGTGCTCGCCTGTCCACCCCGAAGGGTGCCGAGGGCATCGAGTTTGTACTCGAGTTCGGTGCGGACGGGAAGGGCAGGCTCGAGTTCGACGTCCGCTACGCGGGACTGCCGCTGGATAAGGCACTTTCCTACGCGCGCTTCCTGAGCGCCCTCCACTCGCCCGAGGGGGCCCTGTACGTGGCAAACCCGGAGCAAGGCGAAGAAAAAAGGTTCGAGCTCTTCCGCCTGCCCCTAGACGGTTCGCGGAAGGGCGAGGCTGAAGACAGGTTGCGTTTCCTGGAGGCCCTGGGCGAGGTGAGCAAAGCGACCGGGGCCGAATTCGTTCACCCCGCCGAAGTCGAAGACGAGGACCTCAAAAACCTCAACCACGTCCTCAAGGCGATCCGCAGCGGCTGGGTGGCGCTGCCCGTGACGGACTTCACCACGCCGATGAACCGGGATGGGGTCAAGAACGTCCTCGACCACACCGCGCAAGAGGGCGAGGTGCTCAGGGCCTTCGCGATGACGGCCGAATGGGAGCGCGTCGAGGTCTTCGACGCCTGGGTGGACCTCGGGCCGAGCATCCGATACGTCTACGGCGCTCGGCTCGTGACCCCGCGCTCCGAGATGGAGTGGTGGCTGGCTTCGGGATCGGCGGACGGCTCGTTCGACATCCGCTGGGAGCCGGTAGACGGGGCGCGGGTTCATGTCTTCTACAACGAGTGGCCCAGGCCGTCGCTTGCGGCCATCCGCGAGGACATAAGGGCCTTTGAGGAAGCGTTCGGCAGAAGCTCTGAGGAGTTCCGCCGGGCGTGGGACGCCGGCGAGGGGTGGACCCGAGAGGTCGAAGACGGCGACGCCTGGATGACCCTGCTCGACGCCGAACGCCACCTCTTGCCCCAGACAGACTAGCGCCCTTGCCCGCGAGTTCCTACGGGAGACGCCTGGTCGAGATACGTCAGGTTCTCTACCCAGAGCCGTTCCAGAAGAAGCTGCGGAGCAAGAGTCCCGTGGTCCGCCCGGGAGAGGACGGGCGCGGCAACTTCTTCGTGAAGACCGAGGGACTAACATTTGTGAGGCCGGGCGACTTGCCCCGCGGCGTGGTCTTTCGCGACGCCTCCTTCCTCGTCGTCTACGAAAAGTGGTCCATGTCCGAAGACAGGCTCCTCGGCTACAAGTACCACTACCAACAGTCGGACGGTTGGTTCGTGCGCTACGACATGGAAGAGGAGGAACGACCCGGTCACCCGAGGCACCACCTTCAGGCGAGTGTCCTTGGAGAGGATGTCAGGCTGACCACGGGGGAAGTCAGGTGCGAAGAGGTGCTCCGGATGATCGCGGATCAGTTCGTACGCTAGGAGCGCCCGCTGCTACTCGGGATACGACCGGAAGGTTCAGGCAGGGCCCTGTTGAGGCTCGCTCCCAGCATTCTAGGGTACTCCGCGTCGGGGTAGCGATAGCAACGGAACCGGGACCAACCATCTCCTTTTTTCTTAACACGAGTTTCGCTTACTAACTATCTCAAAAGGGATAGACGATGCTGACGCCGGTACCAGAGCAGGATGCTGGCCACCTTGATCAACCCCAGGTAGTTGGCGGCCTTCTTCTCGTAGCGCACCAGAATCGCCCGGCA
>JBPCLT010000166.1:0-7193 GCA_051003015.1 Rubrobacteraceae bacterium
CACCGCCGCCAAACTCTCCCACCCCAACATCGTGCAGGTTTATGACGCCGGAGAGGGAGAGTTCGAGGGAGAAGAGGCGTCCTTCATCGTTATGGAGTATGTCTCTGGCGGCGACCTCAAGGCGCTCATGGACGAGCGAGGAATGTTGTCAGGAGGGCGGCTCTCGGTGGTGGGCGCAGAGGTCGCGGCGGGGTTGGTACACGCGCATGAGCGGGGCGTCGTCCACCGCGACGTGAAGCCGCACAACATCCTGCTGGAAGAGGGTGGCCGCGCCCGGCTGACGGACTTCGGGATAGCACGGGCCCTCGACACGACCCAGGCGACCCGGACGGGCTTCTACCTGGGGACGGCGCTGTACTCTTCGCCGGAGCAACTCCGGGGTGAGGGTGTGACCCCGAAGAGCGACGTGTACTCCCTGGGCGTTACGCTCTACCAGGCGGCGACCGGCGAGCCGCCCTTTAGCGGGGCTCCCATCGAGATCGCCAGCCAGCACGTCTCCAGGGAGCCAATCTCGCCACGGGAACTGAATCACGAGGTCAGTGAAGCGATGGAGGCTCTGATCCTGGCCTGCATGAGCAAGGACCCGGACTCCCGCCCTACCGCCGATGAGGCCCGCATAACCTTACTGGAAGCGGGCCGGGGAGCCCACGCCACCCGCGCCTACGCCGAAGCCCCCGCCGAACCCGCTTCCCGGCGCACGCCTCCTCCGGCGCCGCCTCCGAGTGCCGTGCGACAGAGCCGTCGCCGGAGGCGCCCGGGAGCGTTGCTGGCGATCCTGGCTATCGTGGTGGTGCTCGCCGTGATCGGGGCTCTCGCGGCGTCCACGCTGTCCGGCGATGGTAGAGAGCAGGCAAACAGCGGTGGAGAGGCAAACAGCGGAGGAGAAGCAAACGGCAACGCACGGGAGGCGCGGTCCAACGGCGAGCCCGCCGGCGGACAGGGAGAAGGAGAATCTTCCGGCCAGGAAACTGCCCCGGCGACAGCGTCATCCGAGGCTGCGTCTAGTGCGTCGTCCGAGGCTTCGCCTAGCGCGTCGCCTGAGTCTTCATCCGAAAGCCTTGCGTCAGGCTCGGGGTCTGGACCATCGGGAAGTTCAGCGGAAGAGGAGGCTGTCCAGACAGTCGAGGACCACTACGCGGTGGCCGCGAGCGATGATTATCAGGATGCCTGGAACCTGCTTTCCTCGCGCTATCAGCAGGAGATTGGTTCCAGGGGGCAGTGGACCGGCCAGTTCAAGACGCTGGAGCGGGTGGAGTATACTCGTGGACCCAGGGCGAGGGTGACGGGAGACACCGCCACGGTCAACTTCAGCACCCTGGCGTACCATACTGACAGGGTGGACCCGACAAACGGCGCGGTCATGTATCTCGTCCAGGAAGACGGCGAATGGAAGATAGACAGGCTCGAAGTACCATAGGCCGGGCCGGTCTGGCGGGCGGCTTTCGATGAGCGATTTGGGAGATCGGAGTAGGTTCCTTTGAAGACCATCTTTATAGCGGTAACGTCGGCGATCATCGGGGGGTTGGTGGCCGCTCTGTTCGTCCTCGGGGGGATGGAGTGGCTGGGCGCGGGCTCCGGAGAGGTGACGATCCAGGAGTCATCCCCGCCGCCGGTCTCTGAGGAGTCGAGCACGGATGGCGCAGGTGGAGCGGACAGCGGCTCCAGCGTGGGTGAGGTGTACGCGAGCCAGGGTCCGGGCGTGGTGAGCGTGGACGTGGCCTCGGACCTGGGAGCGGCCGGGGGTTCGGGCTTCGTCCTGGACGATAGCGGCCACATCGTCACCAACCAGCACGTCGTGGAGGGTGCGAACGAGGTCTCGGTCAGGTTCTCAGGCGGCGCCCGGAGGGACGCCCGGATCGTCGGCGAAGATCCTTCGACGGACGTGGCGGTCATCAGGGTGGACGCGCCGCGGGACGTCTTGATGCCGTTGACGCTCGGGGATTCCGATGCCCTGCGGGTGGGGGAACCGGTGATCGCCATGGGCAACCCCCTCAACGTGGGCGTGAGTGTGACGACCGGCATCGTGAGCGGGATAGGGCGTCCGATCACGGCTCCCAACAACTACACCATTGACGACGCCGTCCAGACCGACGCGGCGATTAGCTCAGGCAACTCCGGCGGTCCCCTGCTCGATTCGCGTGGCACGGTCATCGGCATCAACTCCCAGGTCGCCTCCGGTGGCTCCACGGGCGTGGCGCAGGGCGTTGGATTCGCCGTCCCGATCAACACCGTCAAGAACGTGGTCGAGCAGCTCATAACCACCGGCGACGTGGAGCACGGCTACATCGGCGTTCAGATGTTCTCCGTGGGCATGGAGGAGCTTGAAGCGTACTCGGATCTCTCCCAGGACCAGCTCCGCGAGGAGCACGGTCTGCCCGAGAACGGCGCCATAGTGAGCGAGGTCACCCCGGACGGCCCGGCGGACGAGGCCGGCATCGCGGGCGGCGAGGAAGAGGAGATCGGCGGTCTGCCGGTCCCCATCGGTGATGTCATAACCAAAGTCGGGAACCAGATGGTGAGGACGCCCGACGATGTGATCTCGGTCGTCAACTCCCGCAGTCCCGGTGACCGGATAGACTTCACCGTCGTCACCCCCGGCGAGGAGCCCAGGCAGGTCGAGATCACGATCGGCTCCCAGCCCGAGGGTTCGTAGAAGGTTGCGGGCCGCAGCCGGTGTGAAAGGGAATCCCGGCCTCCCGGTCTTCGAGGGAGGATGATTTGCCCGGCGACAGCGAGGGTTTGAAGTGGGACGCCGCCCGCGGGAGCGTAGACGGGTATGTGCGGAGCGGCATGGTCGTGGGGCTCGGCAGCGGGACGACCTCAGCCCTTGCCGTGCGCCGTATCGGCGAGTTGCTACGTTCGGGTGAGCTGCGCGACGTGCGCGGAATCCCGACTTCGGAGGAGACGGCCAGGATAGCAAGGGAGGTTGGCATCGCCCTCGTGGGTCTCGACGAGGCGCGTCCCGACCTCACGATAGACGGGGCGGATGAGATCTCCCCCCGCCTCGACCTCATCAAGGGCCTGGGCGGCGCGCTCCTGCGAGAGAAGATCGTCGCCTCCTCCGGCGGAGGGCTCGTCGTAGTGGCCGACGGCTCGAAGATGGTCGGCTCCCTGGGAAGGGGACCGCTCCCGGTCGAGGTGGACCGCTTCGGGTGGGAGGCCACGGTGGACGCGCTCGCGTCGCTGGGTTGCGAGCCGGTGCTGCGGATGCGGCAGGAAACCGGCCCGAAGCCCCTCGTCACCGACGGCGGACACTACACCGTGGACTGTATCTTCCCCGCCATACCGGACCCGGCGGCGCTGGAAGCGGAGATACGCGGCATACCAGGCGCCCTCGAATGTGGCCTCTTCGTCGGGCTCACCCATGCAGCCGTCGTCGCCCGCGGCGAGGCCGAGGGCGGGGTGGAGGTTATCGAGGCGTAGTTGCGGGAGTCAGGAGGTGCTTCGCTGCGCTCACTTCGGGAGATCGGGAGTCGAAGAATGAGATCCCGATTCCCGAAGCGAGGCGACTTCCGCGCCGGAAGTCCGCCAGGCGCCGGCTAGCTCCTTGCGGCCCCGAAGCCGGCGCGGGTTCCGGCGCGGCTCTTGCCGGAACGCTCCTTCTCCACGACGAGCTTGTAGATGGATTCGAGCTGCACGTAGACGGTCGCCTTGCCCTCCTGCATGTGTACGCGCAGGTAGTCGTCCGCGACCTCGATCTTGCCCATGTCATCGGACTCCACGGTGAAGGTGTCTCTGCGGTCCCAGATCACGAGGTTCGCCTCCTCGCTTTTGGCTTCGTCCACGATCTTCCCGACAAGCTCCTTGTACATACTCTAACTCCCGTGTTCTCTCATCTCTTCTAACGTCCGAACTATTCTACTTGAGAAAGAGCGTCTGGTAACGGCCATCCGCCGTCCGCCTCCTGTACTAAAATACCCGGCGGTCCAACTTCGAGCGCGGAATAGAGATGCAGGGACAGACGTGAAAAGCGTAGTACGAAGGATAAAGAACCTGGATCGGGCGCTTTTCGCGGCAATATTCCGCGTCAAGTGGCCGGCGTTCACGCACGTCATGCGCGCCTTCACCATCGTCGGGGCCGCAGGCTTTCTGTGGGGCGTGACCGCGGGCGTCGCGTTCCTGTTCACCGACCTGGAGCCGTGGAGTTTGATCTTGCCGTGGGGAGCGGTCGCGAGTTCCTGGATCATCGCCGAGACCACGAAATACTTCTTCGACCGCGCCCGTCCGTTCATGTCGGATACGGAGATAGCACCGCTCATAAAGACACCCTCTTCCAGTTCGTTCCCATCTGGACATTCGGCGACGGCCGCCGCCGGAGCCATTACCCTGTCGGCCGCGTATCCGGCCTTCACGCCGATCTTCTTGCTGGCGGGGCTGCTCGTCGTCCTCTCCCGCGTCTACCTCGGCGTCCATTACCCTTTCGACGTGCTCGCCGGGGTGATCATTGGGGCCGTGACGGCCGGGCTCTTCCTGATGGCGGCGGGACTCGTGGCGTGAAGCGGATTACCGATGCGGACTATGGGTCACGGTAGAAACGTAGCATGAACGCCCCGCGTCACTACACCATCGGCGCCGTCGTCAGGGATCTTCGGTCGCTCAAAGCTCTGGAGGAGCGGATCAGGGAGCTGGAAGCGCCGTCCGGCTCGCTGGTCGTGCTGGCGCGGCGGCGGGACGAACGCCTGATCTCAGTCATCCTCCCCGAAGCGGAAGTGCGCCGGGTCGAGACGGGCCTCTCGAAGCCGCAGTGGTTGGAGTTCGCGAGCACCTATATCGGCGTCACCGCAGTGAGCGTACTGATGGGAACCGTCCACCTGGCGACCGGCCTCACCGTCCAGGCGATCCTGACCCTCGCCGCCGTCGTCGGTCTCATCGTGTACCATCGCCGCCCTCGCCTCCAGAAGAAGCTCCTGGAGCTTGCGCTGCCGGAGAAGCTCGCAGTCGAGTGGAACACCGCCTTCCCCGGCGGTTTCGCCCTCATCCTCGCCACCGTGCCTGAAGATCACTTCGACGAGGCGCAGGAGACGTTTCTGGAACAGGATGGGATCCAGGCTCCGCTCGCCGTGGACCGGAGGCCGGTTCTTTAGGCTTCCGGCATCGGGTTTCAGACGTCAGCGCGACCTTGAAGCCGCACACCCACTCGATCTTTGAGATTGATCTACCGAAACAGAGGCCGGAGGGCACGCTGCGGCGATCGTTGGTTCAAGCAGACGCCCGCGGGTTGTGCAATGTTCACGCCACATCACGCGCGGACAGTTCGAATGAGCCGCCGTCGATGCCCATTGCCAGGATCCGCCGCGGGCGGATGCGGATCCACGCGGGGTCAAACGGCATGTTCGCGCCAATGCGCTTGCCGACCTCTTCGCCGCCGTTGGTGTAAGTTTCGGCTCGCCCGCGGATCTCGATGAAACGCGCTGTCCATGGGTCAATGGAGGTGAGATCGTCAATGACTAACGCCACGTCGGGGTGGCGCTGGGCGTCGCGGAACTTCTTGCTCGCAGCCATGTTGCTGCCGGCGTGACCGCCGATCACGATGGTCTGGGTCTCGGGGTCATGGAAAACCCCTACCGGCGTGACGTGCGGCCTGCCATCGGGGCCGACCGTCGCGATGCGCCCGAGCAGTTGGCTGTTCAGATACTCGATTTCGGCGTCGGTGAATGTGCTCATCATCTCTCCTGTGCTGTCGCAGTTGGCCGTCTCGTCAATTCCGCGAGTCGATGCGTTGCTCGCACGTCAGTCGGGTTTATGGATCCGGTGGACGATCTTCCATTCACCGTCGATCCTCTTGAGTCGATCGTTGTAGGTGCCAGTGGCCCACACCGCGGGGCTTCCTCCGATGCCGCCGACCCACCCAGCGTCGGCGATCCACCAGCTCGAGACGGCATGGGCTTCGTCGCCGTCCACGTCGACCTTGATCGGCCCGAGGTACTGGCGTTTGCTTGGGAGGAACCCGGAGGCGTGCATTCTTGAAATCATCGCTTTCAGGGCCTGTCTGCCCTCGGCCTGGTGGGATGCGGCGTCGATCCGACCGTCGGGCGCGAACCCGTCGGCATAGGCGTCGGCCTCACCAAAATCGAGCGCCATCTCAAGCCGGTTGAGCAGCTCGATAATCGCCAGCCGGTCCTCGATGGTGTTGGTTGCGGGACTCATGGTCACTCCTTCATTGGGTCTTCGCAGCAGTGGGGATGTCGGTGCTCTTCAATCTTCGGTTCCCTGCTTGCTCGGGGTGGGCACACATGGTAGTGTACAACGCTCATGGCAAAAAGTAAAACGATTATTGTAATATCCACGGAGGGCCAGGGATGACCGGACACGACGCGGAGAGGGCACGCCCCCTCGGGGGGCTGGCGGACAAGCGCCGGGCGATCCTCGATGGCGCTCTCACGGTGTTCGCGCGGGACGGATACACCCGCGCGAGCATAGATGCGATCTCCGCCGAGGCCGGCGTGTCGACGCGCACCATCTACAACCACTTCGAGGACAAGGCGCAGCTCTTCCAGAGCGTCATCCAGGAGAGCGCCACACGGGTTGCCGAGGCCCAGATCGCGATCATCGACAGCTACTTGCGTAAGGTCACCGACCTGGAGGCCGACCTGATCGAGTTTGGCCTGGCCCTGGCGACACCGATGACCGACTACGCCGACCACTTCGCCCTTGTACGGCAGATCGACGCCGACGCCGGACACATCCCGCGGGCCGCGCTCGACGCGTGGCAGGAGGCCGGGCCGCGCCGGGTCCTCCACGAGCTCGCCTGCCGCATGCGGCAGTTGTCGGAGCAGGGACTGCTACGCAGCGACGACCCCGATCGAGCGTCCGTTCACTTCATGCTGTTGGTCCAGGGTGCCATTCCGTTCCACCACGGCATCGGCGCCACCCGCGAGTCCGAGATCACCGAGATCGTCACCTCCGGCGTCCGCGCCTTCCTGCACGGCTACCTCCCCTGACGCGATGAAGGAGCGGTACTTCCGCTCCCTGCATCTACGGCTGCGACACCTTACGCCGCTCGTCCTGCTTACGCCACCCGTATCGGGTCATGCCCCGCGGCTTGTACACATTCAGCACCAGGATCACGAGCAACACCACGGTGCCGCCAACGGAGTGGACCAGTGTGCTCCCCAGCGCGCGGAGATCGTCATCGGACGTCGTCGGATCTGCTGCTATGCCTGCGAAGTAGCTGATTGTCTGCGTTTCCACCA
>JBPCLT010000167.1:0-6798 GCA_051003015.1 Rubrobacteraceae bacterium
GTCGGAGAGGTCCACCCGCACCTGGTAGACGGCGCTACCCTTGCACTCGCCCCATAGGGCTTCGGAGGAGCGCCCGATGTCCTGCCAGGACCTGGGAACGCCCAGCTTCTTACCGGCTGCGGCGACCTTCGCGTCGGGGGCGAGCGCAGCGACGCCCTCCGGGGTCAGGGCCGCGCTCACATTTCCTCCCGCTTCGGGCCGCAGTGTCGCCGGAACGTAAAAATCGAATGCCTCACCATGAGATGAATTCTAGCGGGGCGGCTCCGGCGAGAACACCGTTGAAAACGCCCGCGCCCGCGGGTAGAGGAGGCTACTCCACTGACCATTGGCTCCATTCTCTTCGGGGCGGGTGATCCAAGCCCGAAGAGACCGCAAAATGTGTCACCTGGCACATTCCGCACAGGACATGACTTAGCTATGATTCATCGTCGATAAAAAATTTTGAGCTTACGCAGGCAAGGAGAGGATCAACTATGTCAAAGCGCGGGGTGTTTTTCAGAGTTCGTTCGCGCCTGGGCGGACGCGCGGGTGGAAATCCGGGCGTTCGATGGGGCTACAGTGCCGGTATCCTGGCGCTGGTCTATCTCACCGTGTCCGCCGCCACGGTAATGGTCCTGGCTCCACCGGCGGCGGCGGACCTGAGCAATACGTCGGACGCGTACGCGCAGGCCAACGGCCGGGTCTCGGCGATCCTGCGGGTCGGAGATCTGGTCTACCTGGGCGGCAGCTTCACGCAGCTCACGAACCCGGACGGCACGGTCGTCGCTCGCAACAACCTGGCGGCCATAAACGCCGACACCGGTGAGGTCGCCGGCTGGAACCCGGACGCCAACGGCAGCGTGCGCGCGATGGCCCTGTCCTCGGACGGCAGCCGCCTCTTCGTCGGAGGGACTTTCACCTACGTAAACGGCATTTATCGGGGACGCCTGGCGGCCGTGGACCTGGCGGCCGGTACGGTGGACAGGGGATGGAGCGCGGGGACCAATAGCACGGTACGAACCCTGGCCGTCTCGAACGGCAGCCTCTACGCGGGCGGTGAGTTCAAGACGGTAAGAGGACAAACCCGGATGCGTCTGGCGAAGTTGGACGAAGCGACCGGCGGCCTGGACCAGAATTGGGCTCCGTCCGCGGACCAGGTAAATACCGTCTACGGTTCGGTGCGGGCGCTGGCGTTCTCCGAGGACGGCAGCCGCCTGTACGCGGGGGGCTACTTCGGCAGCATCTCCGGCCAGCCAACGGGTAACCTCGTGGCCCTGGATCCTTCCACGGGCGCCGTGGACAACGTTTTCCGTCCCAACGACGCCAACGGCATACAGGCAATGGCGGTCTCGGGTGGGCGAGTCTTCGTGGGCACCGGAGACAACCTGGAAGGCATCGAAGCCTTCGACGGCGTGACCGGCCGGCGCGACTGGCATATCGGGTACGGAGCACATGCTCCCTCCGAGGGGGACGTCCAGGCAATGACGGTCCATGACGGCACCCTGTACGCGGGCGGTCATTTCGACAAGTTGGGAGATCAGCCAAAGCATCGTCTGGTCGCTGTTGATGCGGCTACAGGGGTTATGGATTCGCAATGGAACCCGAACGTGGCGGCAGGCAATCTGGGTGTCTGGGCGATAGCCGCATATGGGCCGCATCTCTACGTGGGCGGCGATTTCACGACCATCTCGGGCCAGACGAGAGAGAGGTTCGCGCGTTTCACGGACGGGCCCGAACGACCCATCATGGGCCTCACGGGCGAGTACTTCGACAACATGGACTTCACCGGCGCGAAGATGACGCGCACGGACGCAAGGGTGGACTACGAGTGGGGCGCTTATTCACCTCCCGGCATCGGCCCCGACACATTCTCGGCGCGCTGGAGCGGACAGGTGAAGTCGAAGTACACCGAAACCCATACGTTCCACACTACCTCAGACGACGGCGTCAGGCTGTGGGTAAACGGACAACTCATCATCAACAACTGGACCGATCACGCACCGAAGGAAGACATAGGCCAGATCTCGCTCACCGCCGGACAGAAATACGATATAAGGATGGAATACTACGAGAGAGGTGGCGGAGCGACGATCAAGCTGGGCTGGTCGAGCCCCAGCCAGAGCAGGCAGACCATCCCCCAGAGTCGGCTCTATCCGGCGATAGCTTCTCCCTGATACGTTCGCGCCCTGTTCCGGGATAGTAGCTCTCACCCGCCACCCCGCTTGCTACGGCGCAGGCTCTCCCAGCTTCCATCGGCGAACCAGCCACCATCCACGGAGAGCGTGTGCCCGTTGACGAATCCGCTTTGCTCCGGATCGGCCAGGAAAGCAACGGCCGCAGCCACGTCCTCAGGGGTAGCGAAGCGGCCCATCGGGACGCGGCCCTCGATGTCCTCGTCCGTGTAGCCACCGTCCTCCTGATCTTCCTCGTCCATCTCGGTCTTCACCCAGCCGGGGCAGACGGCGTTCACCCGGACGCCGCGCCCGCCCCACTCGGCGGCGAGGGTGCGGGTGAGGCCGATCAAACCGTGTTTGCTCGCGTTGTACGATGCACGATCCGCGACGCCCAGAAGACCCGCGACCGAAGCGACATTCACGATGCTCCCCGAGCCCCGCTCCAGCATCGCCCTCCCGAACTCGCGGCACGCCAGGAACGGTCCGGTCAGGTTCACGGCGAGGGTCCGGTTCCAGTCGGCCAGCGTCGTCTCCTCCGCCGGGACTATGCTGCTGATGCCAGCGTTGTTCACCAGCGCGTCCACCCGCCCGAACGCATCCATCACCTCCTCGACCATCCCGCGCACCGCCGTCTCGTCCGATACGTCGCCGGAGACGGACAGGGCTTCGGCGCCTATGGAACGCAACTCCTCCAGCGTGTCCTCCGGCGCTGCGAGGTCGTTGGCGGCGATGGCGAAGCCCCGTTCGGCCAGCGTGAGGGCCACCCGTCGCCCAATGCCGCGGGCGGCTCCGGTTACAATGGCGACACGTTTCTCCGGCAAACCGGCTCCTTTCGTTCTATTTGACGGCCCAGAGGTAGGCGATGGCGAACGTGCCGCGCCTGCGGGCATTCTCCACCAGCGGGCGGAGGTGGACGGTGAAACTTTCTATCTCCCCCGGCGTCAACGCCTCGTCCATCGCCTCCTCCAGAGTGGGTATCCTCGGGTTCCCGGCGGAACGCAGGAAGACGTCCCAGCTCGTGACGTCGAAGTAGGTGTCGCCAGAGACCAACTCAGCTTCGTAGTTCAGGTGGACTTCGGCGAACCCGGCGTTCTCGGCGAAGTCGAAGAGGTCGCGCTCGTCGAAGTCCAGCATCGGGTCCGTGTCCATCGGCTGGATGCGCCGGAAGACTTCCATGACTTTACGGGCGATTCCCTGAACCGGCGTCACGTCGTAGCCGAGGAAGAGGTGTAATGGTTCGGGCTTGTGGAAGCGGTTGATGGGTTCGAAGAGTGAGATCCTGCCTCCCGGCTTCAGGACGCGATGGAACTCCTCGAAGGCGCGGCGTTTGTCTTCGACGTAGATCAGGACCGAGCGCGTAGTCACGATATCCACGGAAGCGTCGCCGAGCGCGGAGAGGTCGTCCGCCGGAGCGAGCAGGAACTCGCAATGTTCCACGACGCCCATCCCTCTGGCGAGCGTTCGGCTATGGTCCAAAAGGTCCCG
This sequence comes from Rubrobacteraceae bacterium, assembly GCA_051003015.1. Lineage (GTDB taxonomy): Bacteria > Actinomycetota > Rubrobacteria > Rubrobacterales > Rubrobacteraceae > JACDGB01. Next base: position 3,639 of record JBPCLT010000167.1, read on the forward strand.
CGAGACGTCCGACAATATGACCCGTCCACTCTCCCCGACGAGGTCGAGGGCTCCGAAGGCGATGAGGCCGTCTCCGGCCCCCACGTCGAGGAGGACGTCGCCTTCTCTCACGGCGGCGTTCTTCAATATACGGTCCCGCCAGAGAAGCAAGCCCTCCAGGAAAACCTTCCGCTGCCCGGCATCTCCGCCGAAGCGCCGCTCCAGCAACCACTCCGCCCACCGGTCCCGAACCGGTCCCTTCATCGCCCGGACTCCCTAGCCATTGACCGGCGTCTTCGGCTCCTCGCCAGAGAGGACCGCCACGATGTTCTCCGCCGCGAGTACCGCCATCCTGTCTCTCGTCTCGACGGAGGCGCTGCCAATGTGCGGGGCGAGGACGGCGTTTTCGGGGTCGAGGAGCTTCGGATGCACGCCTGGCTCGTCCTCGTATACGTCGAGGCCCGCCGCGAAGATGCGCCGTTCTTCGAGAGCATCCGCCAGGGCTGCTTCGTCCACAACCGGGCCACGGGAAGTGTTGACGAGCACGGCCGACGGCTTCATCTTTTCGAGCTCCGGAGCGCCGATTAGGTGGCGCGTCTCGTCCGTGAGCGGGGTGTGGATAGAGACGAAGTCGGCGGTCTCCAGTAGCTCGTCGAGGTCAAGGTAGCGGGCGTCCAGTTCTTTCTCGGCTTCCGGGTTGCGGGATCGGTTGTGGTACAGGATCTCCATGCCAAAACCTCTCGCGCGGCGGGCGACGGACTGCCCGATCCTGCCGAACCCGACGATGCCGAGCCGCTTGCCCCACACATCCTGTCCCAAGAGCTGCTTCGGCCCCCACCACTCCCAGCGTCCGGCGCGCAACAGACGTTCGCCTTCACCCAGCCGCCGCGCCGCCGCGAGTAGCAGCGTGAAGGCTACGTCGGCGGTCGTCTCGTCCAGGACGCCGGGCGTATTGGTGACGACGACGCCCCGCTCCGCCGCTGCCTCCACGTCCACGTTGTCGTAGCCGACGGCCATGTTGGCGATGACCTTCAGGCTCTCACCCGCGGCGTCCATGACCTCGCCGTCCACCTTTTCGGTCGCGGTCGAGAGGATGCCGGACACGCCATGCACGGCCTCCAGCAACTCGTCGCGCTCCGGCGGACGCTCGTACAGAACGGTCACGTCGAAGGGTTCGAGGACGCTGAGGCCGGAGGCCGGGATCTCGCGCGTGACGATGACCTTCTCGGCCACAGGATTCCCTCCCTACCCGTCCTCCTTCAAAAGCTGGCGGAGGACAGTCTGAAGGATTCCGCCGTTCCTGAGGTATTCGATCTCGACGGGCGAGTCCACCCGCGTCTTGACCTCGAACTCCTGGGTTTCGCCTTCGTCGCTCGTGGCCTTCACGGTGAGTTCCTGGCCGGGTTCCAGACCGCCGAGGCCGCCGATGTCGAATAACTCCTTGCCGGTGAGGCCCAGGGATTCGGCGCTCTCGCCGTCGGCGTACTGGAGCGGGAGGACGCCCATCCCGACGAGGTTGGAGCGGTGGATGCGCTCGAAGCTCTCGGCGATCACGGCCCGCACCCCGAGCAGGAACGAGCCCTTCGCGGCCCAGTCACGCGAGGAGCCGGAGCCATACTCCTTGCCGGCGAGCACCATGAGCGGCACGCCTGCGTCAGCGTACTTCAGGCTCGCCTCGTAGATGGTGGTCTCTTCGCCGTCGGGAAGGTGGATGGTGTAGCCACCCTCCTTCTCCACGAGCTGGTTGCGGAGCCGGATGTTGCCGAAGGTGCCGCGCACCATCACCTCGTGGTTGCCGCGCCGGGAGCCGAAGGAGTTGAAATTGCGCGGGTCCACGTCCTTCTCGATCAGGTACTTTCCCGCCGGCATCTTCGATGGGATCGCGCCCGCCGGCGAGATGTGGTCCGTAGTCACCGAGTCTCCGACCTTCACCAGGACACGCGCCCCTGCTATGTCCGTAAGGTCCTCGGGGTCGGGGGAGAGATCCTGGAAGAACGAGGGCTCCTGGATGTAGGTGGAGTCCGGGTCCCACTCATAGAGGTCGCCGCCAGGCACCTCAACACCGTTCCACTGCTCGTTGCCGGTGTATACGTCGGCGTATTGCTCCTTGTAGATACTCGGGTCGAGGGCGCTCTCGATCTCCCGCGCAACCTCCTCCTGCGAAGGCCAGATGTCACGCAGATACACGGGATTGCCGTCCTGATCTTCCCCGAGAGAGTCTTTCGATAAATCTATATCCACCGTGCCGGCGAGGGCATAGGCGACGACGAGCGGCGGCGAAGCCAGGTAATTCGCCCGCACGTCCGGGTTGATGCGCCCCTCGAAGTTGCGGTTGCCAGAGAGCACGGCGGCGACGACCAGGTCGTTCTCCTCCACCGCCTCGGATATGGCCTCGTCCAGCGGCCCAGAGTTGCCGATGCACGTCGTGCAGCCGTAGCCGACCACGTCGAAGTGGAGCTTCTCCAGCGGGTCGAGGAGCCCCGAAGTCTGAAGGTACTCGGTGACGACCTTCGAGCCCGGAGCGAGACTCGTCTTGACGTGCGGCTGGACCTTGAGGCCCTTCTCGACGGCCTTCTTCGCCAGCAGCCCGGCGCCCATCATCACGGATGGGTTCGAGGTGTTCGTGCAGCTCGTTATGGCGGCTATGACGGCGGAGCCGTGCCTTATGTACACCTCTTCGCCGTCCAGGGTGACGGTCACGCTCCCGGAAGGCTCGGCCTCTGGCTCGTCACCCTCCGGCTCACCGCCGGAGGTTGGGTCTGCGTCTCCTTCGTTGGTCACGTCGGCAGACCCGCTCGGGGTGTCGCTCGTCGGGAACGATTCGGTGTCGTCGGCTTCGTGGCTCTCGCCGGTGGAGACAGCACCGCCCTCCTTGCCCTCCGCCTCATTGGCCCCTCCGCGGGCAACGGGGCTGCCTGGACTCGGGGTATCGCTGGCCGGGAACGACTCTTCGTCGGCGTGGTTGTAGGGGTCGTCGTGCCCGTTATTCGAACCGTTGCTCACCAGCGCATGGTCCGCGCCAACCATCTCCGCGAGCGCCTGCCGAAAGGAGGGCTGCATGTCCTGGAGGGCGACCCGGTCCTGCGGGCGGCGCGGCCCGGCGAGGCTCGACTCGACCGTGTCCATGTCCAGCTCCAGCGTCTCCGTGAAGCGCGGTTCCGGCGAGTCATCCGTGCGCCAC
>JBPCLT010000168.1:0-5431 GCA_051003015.1 Rubrobacteraceae bacterium
TCAGTATCGCAAATACCAGGTACATCCACGCCATCTACGCGCTCCTCCCGTCGGCCACCCTGTTCCTAGCTCGACACCTTGTAGCACGTAATAAGGCCGGGACGCGGACTCCGGCGCGGCTGGTAACCTTTAGGCGACGTTCTCATCTTTGAAGGAGTGGCTAATGACCGAAACGAAGACCGGGCGGATCATCCCGCGCGAAGTCCTCTTCGGCAACCCGGAGCGCACGCAGCCTCGCATCTCCCCAGACGGCAAGCGCCTCGCCTACCTCGCTCCCGTGGACGGCGTGCTGAACGTGTGGGTAGGCAGCGTCGGCGGCGATGACTTCCGGCCGGTCACGGAGGACCGGGAACGCGGCATCCGGCTCTACTTCGGGGCCGAGGACGACCGACATAGCCTGTACCTCCAGGACGCCGGCGGCGACGAGAACTGGCGGCTGCACTCCGTGGACCTGGAGGATGGCAAGACGCGGGACCTCACCCCGTTCGAGAACGTCCAGGCGCAGGTGGTGGACAAGAGCAAACACTTCCCGGATGAAATCCTCATCTCCATCAATAAGCGCGACGCCCGCCTTCACGACGCCTACCGCCTGCGCCTGAGCAGCGGCGAAATGAAACTCGTGGCCAAGAACCCCGGCAACGTCGCCGGGTGGGTAGCCGACGCGGACTTCCAGGTGCGCGGGGCGGTGACGGCCAGACCGGACGGCGGCTTCGACCTGCTAGTCCGCGAGACCGGAGGCGAGGACTGGACCACCGCCGTGAACTGGGGCCCGGAGGACGGCCTGAGCAGCGGCCCCGTGGGCTTCTCCGGGAATGGACGGCACATGTATCTCCGGGACTCCCGGGAGGCGAACGCGGCCCGGCTCGTCGCGCTCGACCTGGCGACTGGAGATACGGACATCCTCGTCGAGGACGCGCGCTACGACGTGGCGGATGTGATGGTCCACCCTGACACTCACGAGGCGCAGGCGGCGGCGGTGGAGCGCGCCCGCGCGGAGTGGACCGTGCTCGACGATAGCATCAGGGACGACTTCGAGGCCATCCGGGGGCTCGCAAGGGGCGACTTCGGCGTGGCGAGCCGCGACCGGGCGGATGAGAACTGGATCGTGGGCTTCACCGCCGACGACGGCGGCGCATCCTACTACGCCTACGACCGCGAAAAGAAGAGCGGCGAACACCTCTTCGACGCCAGGCCCAGCCTTGCGGAGTACACCCTGGCCCGCATGGAGCCTATCTCCTTCACCACCCGCGACGGTCTGACGATGGAAGGCTACCTCACCCTGCCGCCGGATGAGAATCGGGAAAACCTCCCGATGGTCCTCGACGTGCATGGTGGACCGTGGGCGCGAGACGGGTGGGGCTACGACCCGGAGGCCCAGTGGTTCGCCAACCGGGGCTACGCCTGTTTGCAGGTCAACTACCGGGGCTCCACCGGCTACGGCAAGGAGTTCCTGAACGCAGGTAACAAGGAGTGGGGCGCGAAGATGCACGACGATCTGGTGGACGCCGTGAGGTGGGCCGTGGATGAGGGTGTCGCGGACCCGGAGCACGTTGCGATCTTCGGCGGCTCGTACGGTGGGTACGCCGCGCTGGCTGGGGCGACGTTCACCCCTGACCTGTTCCGGTGCGCGGTGGACATCGTTGGCCCGAGCAACCTCATAACCCTCATAAACAGCATCCCACCGTACTGGGAGCCGCTGAAAGCGATATTCACGGAGCGCGTCGGCGACCCGGAAACCGAGGAGGAGTTCCTGAAGAGCCGTTCACCGCTTTTCTCCGTAGACCGCATCGGCATCCCCATGCTCATCGCGCAGGGCGCCAACGACCCGCGCGTCAAGCAGGCCGAGTCCGAGCAGATCGTCGCCGCCATGAAGGAGAAAGACATCGCCCACGAATACCTGCTCTTCGAGGACGAGGGCCACGGCTTCGCCCGTCCCGAGAACCGCCTGAAGTTCTACGCCGCCGCCGAAAAGTTCCTCGCGCAGCATCTCGGCGGCCGGGTGGAGGAGTAGGCTCTACGGGGAGAGATCAGACACTATCGTCCGGCCCGGAGTCTTGCCGGGCCCGGGCCTTCCCACATCGAGAGCAAGTCCTCCACCCACGCGGGGTCCACACCCATCTCCGAGGAGATCTCGCCCGCGCTCATCCCGGAGCGCCGCATCCTCTCGACCACTTCTTCGAGACAGACTTCACCCATATCTTCCATGCTTCACCTGCTTCCGAAGTTCCGAAGGCACCTCATTCTTTATACTAGAATCCTCACCACCATGAGGTTCACCAAGATGCACGGCGCAGGCAACGACTTCCTGATCTTCGACCCAGGAGAGGTGGAGGGCGCGGATTTGCCTGACCTCGCCCGGCGGGCCTGCGACCGGCACTTCGGAGTCGGGGCGGATGGGATCCTGGTCCCCGCTCCATCCGAAATCGCGGACCTGGAGATGGTCTATCTCAACTCCGACGGCTCAGCATCCGAGATGTGCGGCAACGGCATCCGCTGCCTCGCCCGATACGCCAGGGATTTCGAGGTCATCGAAGGTGATGCCCTCACCGTGGAGACCGGGGCCGGGGTGAAGAAAGTCGTGCTTTATGAGGATAGCTCCTCGCGGGTGGACATGGGGCCACCCGGTTTCGACTCCGGGGTCGAGGTTCACGGCTACTCATTCATGAGGGTCTCGATGGGCAACCCTCACGCTGTCACGTTCCTCGAAACCGAAGAGGACGTGGAGACATTAGACCTCCAGAGGATCGGCCCGAAGATCGAGGAAGATCCCCTCTTCCCCGAAAAGACGAACGTGGAGTTCGCCTTCGGGCGAAACGAGCATGAGGTGAGGATGAGGATCTGGGAGCGTGGCGCGGGCGAGACACTGGCCTCCGGCTCCGGCTCGTGCGCCGTGGCCGTGGCAGCCGTGCATAGCAGCCTCGCAAAGAGCCCGGTGCGGGTGCGCCTCGATGGTGGGATGGTCGAGATAGAGTGGTCCGGCGAGGGTGAGCCAGTGTACATGACCGGCCCGGCGGAGTACGTATGCGAGGGAGAGCTTCTCCTGTAGTCAGTGGATGTCCACGATGCCGTGGCGGGCGGCTACCACGAGGGCCTGGAGGCGTGAGCGGGCGCCGAGTTTGGTGAGTATGTTCATCATGTGGCTGCGCTCGGTCTCGACGGAGATGTGCATGAGGCCGGCGATCTCCTTGTTGCTCAAGCCCTCGGAGAGCGCCTGGAGGACCTCCATCTCGCGCCGGGTCAACTGCTCGGCGGCTGACTTGACCTTGAGCTCATGCTCGCGGTTTCGCACGGCGAGGCGGAGCAGGTCCGTGATCTCGCCGTGAGACAGCAATGACTCCCCCGCCGCCAGCAGCCGCGCGGCGTTAATGATCTCGTCCACGTCAGCCGACTTGTGCAGCACGCCAGCCGCCCCGGCCTCGACGGCCCTGGCGTGATCCGCGCGGTCCACGCTGGCCGTGAGGACGAGCGCCGTGAGGTTCGGACCCGCCTCCTCCCCGAGCTCTTCGATCAACTCCACTCCCTGGCCATCGGGGAGCGAGAGGTCCACCACCGCCATGTCCGCCTCCACGTGCCGGAGGACCCGGCGGGCTTCGGCAAGCGTCCCGGCCTGCCCGACCACCTCGAACTCCGGCTCCCGCTCGAAAAGGATGGCAAGGGTCTGCCGGAACGATGCGTGATCCTCCACGAGCAAGATTCTCTGCATGCGTCTCCTTCACGCCTTGCTACCGGTCCCCCGGAGAGCCTTCAATATAGCAACTTGCGCCGGACTGGCCCTACGCGAACCTCGAGCCGCTCCCCGCCAGGACGCTCGCGGCGAACCGGAGCCGCACCAGCGTACCCTTGCCCGGCTTGCTTTCGACCTCCAACTCCCCACCGAGCGCGACGGCGCGTTCCTTCATCCCCTCGAGGCCCGCGCCGGGGACGATGCCTGGCTCGAAGCCTCGTCCATCGTCGCGCACCTCCACCCACACCTCGCCATCCTCCACCCCGAGCTTCACAGTGGCGCCGCGGGCTCTGGAGTGACGCCGCACGTTTGCCAGAGCCTCCTGCACGATGCGCAGCACCTCGACTCCGGCGGCCCCTGAGGGCTCTTCGGCATAGCCCTCCTCCACTACCAGTTCCACCTCCCGGTCGGGGGACATCTGGCGGTTTAGCTCCACCAGTGCCTCCAGTGAGCGGACGAACGGCCGTTCCCGTACGTCGTCCACGCGAAGGTCGTAGATAGCGTCGCGCAAACCCCCGACCGCCCGGCGCAAGGTGTCCACCTCCCGGTCGCGCTCCTCGTTCCACTCGCCCTCCCCGGACAGGTGGCGGGATATTTGCATGGATTGCAGGGCGTAGGTGAGGTCCTGTAGCACGTCGTCGTGCAGGTCGCGCGAGATCCTGCGCCGCTCTGCCTCCCGGATCTCACGCAAAGCCATCTCGGCGTTCTTGCGCTCCGTAACGTCTTCCATGGTCCCTTCGTATCCCATCGGCTCACCGTCGGCGTTCCGGACCACCCGGGCCGTCACGGACACCCACACTACGCCCCCACCCTTGCGGCGCATCGCGATCTCGAACCCTGAAACGGCGTCCTGGCCCCCAATCAGCCGCTGGAACTCCGCCCGGCGCTCGGGCTCCACGTAGAGCTGGTCCCCAACGTCGCTGATCTTCGCCAGAAGCTCTTCCGGGGATTTGTAGCCGAGCATACGGGCCGCTGCGGGATTCGCCGTCAGGAGACGGCCATCCGGGGTAGTCTGGAAGATGCCCTCCACCGCGTTCTCGAAGATCGAACGGTAATTCTCCTCGGCCTTCATGCGATCGGTGATGTCCTCGTGCGTGAGGACCACCTCTAGTATCTCCCCGGCCTCGCTCTTCACCGGGTAGATGTAGGCCCGCACCCAGCGCTCCGATACGTCGCTCACGCCAGAGATGCTTCTCTCCGGCACGTACCGGATCGGGGGTATCGTAGCCGCTTGTCCGCCGAAGCCCTGCTCGATATAGGGCATCACGCCCTTCTCGACGAGTTGCTCGTCCCGTAGCACGTTATAGTCCGGGATCTCCTCCATCCTCACGCCCCATAGTTCTTCCCAGGCCCGGTTGACCCTGAGCGTCCGCCCATCGGGCGAGAAGATCTGCACGCTCAAAGGAGACTGTTCGATCATCAGACGGAAGCGGGTCTCCGAGATGGCGAGGTCCTGCTCCGCCCGCCGCCGCTGCCGCCGTACCTCCGCGTCGCGCAACTCCCGGCCGATGGCCGTGTTCAGCCGGGCCAGGTTGTCCTTCATGATGTAGTCGTTGGCCCCTGCCTTCATGGACACGACGGCGGTGTCCTCCCCGATCTTGCCGCTCACGATGATGAACGGCAGGTCCACGAAGCCCTTGCCCCTGAGCATCGCAAGCGCCGCCGAGGAGTTGAAGACCGGCATGGAATGGTCGGAGATCACCAGGT
>JBPCLT010000169.1:0-3599 GCA_051003015.1 Rubrobacteraceae bacterium
GAGGAGCCAGCTTCCAGAGCGTCAAGGCCGCGCTCATTGAAGTCGTGGATGGCATCGCGCGCCGTCTGGGAGCCACACCTCAAGGAGCAGGCTATTCGCGAGGCGCGTTCGCCCCTCTCGCTGGCGCGGACAATCTGGGCTCGGCGCAAGGTGAAGGCGTTCTTGGAGCGGAGCGCGGCTTCCAATTGCTCTTTTTCGGTGTCCGAAAGTGAACGGACGAAGATCGGAGGTCTCATGGTTTCCACTATAGCGTTTCACACGACACCTATTCTGAATATGCACTAGGCCGAGCGCGCGGTCCAGGGATAGTATTCCTGGCCCGGCGAACAGCATCGTCAGGAAACCCGCGATAAGCGCCAGGTCGAGCTCCGCGCCGGCTCCCATCTCGGGGGGTGCGATCAGGCCGACGTTCACCTTCACCAGCAGGATCGCGACCGTCAGGTTGATCGTCAGGAGTAGCGCGGAGAGCCTGGAGAACAGCCCGACGATGAGCAGGATGCCGCCGACCAGTTCGACGAAAGTCACGACGTAGCCCATGAGCGTCGGCGCGGGGACTCCCATCTGCGCGAGACCCTGCCCGAAGGCGCCTGGTCCCATGGCGAGCTTCTGGAACCCGTGCGCGGCCATGATGATCCCGACTATCACCCGCGCAGCCAGCGGTGCTACACCCGCGAGCCGGTCCATCGGGGAAAGCGCCAGTGCTCTCACTTCGACCATGCCTTCTCTTGAGCGCGACATTACCGTCACCGGAGAAGGGAAGACGCCCCTCTTCCTTCTGAGGTTTGTACGCACCACGCGCCCCGCCGGTTGACCGGGGTGGATCCAACTACCTGGGTTTACACTTCCTCAGACGACCTGAAGGCCACGACGACCAGGGCCGCGAGCAGCAGCCCGGAGGCCAACTCCGGCCGGGATAGCACGATCCTGGTCCCGCTCACTACTTTGTCCAGCAAATCGTTCAAGGCTGTTCTCCTCCTCTCGAACTTTTCAGATCGCCGGCTACTTGCCCGATCCCTCGCGGTTGGGAGCCGCGAAGCGTTTGAGCAGCAGCGAGAGCGCCATCAAACCGATGAGCAGCGCGGGGTTCTTGAGGACCGTCCTCACTCCACGCTCGACGCTGCCCGATAACCGTTCCAGAAAACTCATCCCAGCCTTCTCCGTCCTTTCCGCCTGCAATGGACGTCAAGTTGCACCATCCCGAGCGAAGGGTCTGCGAACGGTCATACAGAGAGGGGTTCATAATCCCGCTCCACGGCGCGCCACGCTGTATCCTTGTCCGGGATGGATCTTTGCGAGGAGGCGAAAGATCATGGAACAGGAATCGCGATCACCGCGTTTGACGCACCTCTCCTGGGGACGGCTCGAGGTGGAGGGCGAGGACGGACCATTCAAGGACGCCAGGCTGTTCCCTGGCGGCGCGAGGGACTGGGACTGGAACGAGACCGGCACCCGCCACGAGCCTGGTATCCAGCCTGCGGACGTGGAGGAACTGCTGGAGCGCGGAGCTACCGTGGTGGTGCTGTCGAAAGGTTTCCACGAGCGGCTCCGGGTGATGGAGGAGACCCTGCGGACACTTCGAGACAGGGGAATCACCGTACACGTGCGGCAGACTGAGGAGGCCGTCCGGCTCTACAACGAGCTTGGGGAGACCGAAAAGGTTGGGGCGCTCATGCACTCGACTTGCTGAGATGGATCTTCGGGGGGAACTATCGGGGCAAAAATGCGGGCCGGTGAAGCCGCTCGTTCGAGTGGCGATCACCGGCCCGGTTCACGGGCCAGGCCCGCGAACGGCTGTTGACTGACTAGTCCATTGGACCCTTTCCTCCTACCCGAGGTACAACAACCAGACGCATGTTACCATCTCCGGCCTGTGTTGTGATACATCCGGCACTATAAATTTCCGGGCCATTTCTGCTCTCCGGTTGCGCCGGAGGCGGCCAGGCAACTATTGCCTTAAGATGAACGCTTCGACACGAGGGCGGATCAACATGGGAGGCAAAGGATGAGCGAACAGCGGCAGCGGCGCAGCCCGCTTCTTAGCGAGCGCGGCGTCACCAGGATCTCGGACACCGTAGTGACCCAGATTGCGGGCATGGCGGCCGGGGGGGTGCCGGGCGTTCACATGGGTGGCAGCGCCTCCCGGGCGGCCGGAGGGTTCGTGGACCGGGTGACGGGTTCCTCGGGCCAGAAGCGTGGCATCTCCGTCGAGGTCGGCCGGACGGAGGTGGCGATGGACCTGACGATGGGCATGGACTATGGCCGGGATATCAGGGAGACCGCCGGGGAGGCGCGACGGAGGATCGTTGACCAGATAGAGACCATGACCGGGCTCTCCGTCACGGAGCTGAACGTGGTCATCGGCGACATCGTCTTCCCCGGCGAGGAAGGGTATTCGTCCTCGAGTACGCTTCGCAAACCGGAAGAGTAGACCGAGGACCGAAAAGGAGTTCGCCTCAGTGGCTACGGACCTCTTGAGGCTGGATCTTCGTCTTCTCTTCTGCGGGTACAACCCGTCGCTCCGGTCTGCGGCGAGCGGTCGCCACTACGCCCATCCCGGCAACCGTTTCTGGCGCGTCCTGCACGAATCCGGCATCACGGATCGACTCTACGCGCCGGAGGAGGACGAGACTCTCCTGGAGCGCGGCATCGGCTTCACCAACCTCTGTCCCCGCCCAACGCGCCAGGCCGACGAGCTTTCCAGGGAGGAGGTCCGGGCCGGAGCCCACGAGTTGCGCGCGAATCTGGAGCGTTTCCGTCCCGCAGCCGTCGCATACACCGGCATCGGCGTGTACCGCTGGTTCCGGGCTACATCGAAGGCCGGATGGGGCGTGCAGCCGGAGCCGGCTGTCTCCGGCGTGACCGACGTGGTCGTCCCGTCGCCCTCGGGCCTGAACAGGATGCGCTTCGAGGAGCTGGTCGAGCACTACCGAATACTCACGCCGTTCGTGGCGTAGCAGCCGGAATCAGAGAGGTCCGTGAAGTTTGACCGATCACGGATATAGGCGCATCTCCGGCCAGCGGTGGTCCGTCGTGAATCCTGATGCCTGAAACCTGACGCCCGAAACCTCCGATCAAAGCCTTCCGGCGGCGATGATGCGGCTGAGGAAGCGGCGGGTGCTGGGGTTTTCGGGAGAGGTGAAGATCCTCCCCGGCGGACCCTCTTCCAGGATGCGCCCCTCCTCCAGAAAGCACACGCGGTCGGCGATGTCGCGGGCGAAGCCCATCTCGTGTGTGGCGATGAGCATGGTCATGCCCTCTCCTGCGAGTTCCCGGATAACGCTCAATACCTCGGCGACTAACTCCGGGTCGAGGGCGCTGGTCACCTCGTCGAGCAGCATCAGGCCGGGGCGCATCGCGAGCGCCCGCACGATGGCGACGCGCTGCTGCTGGCCTCCGGAGAGCCGGTCGGGGTACTCGTCCCGACGATCCGAGAGGCCGAAGCGTTCCAGGAGCGAAAGCGCCCGTTCCTCGGCGTCCACCCGGTCCATCCCCAGTACCTCGCGCGGAGCCAATGTGATGTTGCGCAGCACGGTCATGTGCGGGAAGAGGTTGAATGCCTGGTAGACGATGCCGATGCGCCGGCGGATGCGGTTCGCGTC
>JBPCLT010000170.1:0-8527 GCA_051003015.1 Rubrobacteraceae bacterium
TGCTTCGCCGCGTCGAAGAGGCCCGTCCCGGTGTTACCAGAGGCGTGGTAGATAATGTCCGCGCCCTGTTCGATCTGCTGCAAGGAGATCTCCTTGCCTTTCTGTGGGTCGTTGAACGCCTCGGGCGAGGCGCCAGCGTACTGTACGATCACCTCGCAGTCAGGGCACACGGACTCGACACCGGCCTCGTATCCGGCCTGGAACTTCTCGATCAGGGGTCCCGTCTGGCCGCCGAGGAAGCCGACGACCTTCTCGTCGGAGGTGGTGTACTCGGTGTCCTCCTGGGTCATCAGGCCGGCCACGATCCCGGCCAGGTAGCTACCCTCCTGCTCCCTGAACACGAGGTCAATGGTGTTCTCCGTCTCCACCACCGAGTCCACAATGGCGAACTGGGTGTCAGGGAACTGCTGGGAGACCTCGGTGAGGTCCTCGGTCATCAGGAAGCCCACGGCGATCACCGGGTCGAAACCGGACTCGGCGAGCTGGGTGAGGTTGTCCGTGTAGTCGGTCGGGGCGGTCGACTCCAGGTACTCGCCCTTTACCCCGAAGTCTTTCTGGGCCCGCTTCATGCCCGCGTAGGCCGAGTCGTTGAAGCCCCCATCACCGAGACCCCCGATGTCGAGCACCAGCCCCGGCCGGGCTTCGCTGCTGCTACCGCCGCCACCGTCGCCCTGGCTTCCACCGCCACCACCGCCTCCGCAGCCAACCGCCATCACGACGACGGCTAGTATGGACAGGGGCAAACCCAACCTGAGACGCATGGAACCTCCTTCTCCGGCCACGCGGGACCTTGCCGGGCGGCCGACTACTGGTGGATCTTTTCCAGCATCATATAGAGTAACGTTCGTTGGCGCAAAGGAGGTTCGGTGCCCCAGCATGACGAGACCCTGGAACGCGACCTGGCCTGGCTCGGGGAGTTCACCCCGGCCACGCGAACCGCTGCCGCCGTCCTCCCGTCCTTATCGGGAGAGCGATTGCTCGTGGTTTGTCACCTGGACCTCAAGATGATCCCCTACTTCGCCGCCCTCTTCGAGGCGGGCACCGAAGTGTGGGCCTGCGCCACCAACCCCGCCACCACCCGTGACGCCGTGGCGAAGCATCTGGAAGGCATCGGCGTCCGCGTACCGGCCCGCAAAGACGACCCGCCGGAGCGCCACGACGCCCACCTGGGCGCCGCCATCGAGGCCGGCCCGACCCTGCTCTCCGAGATGGGAGCCGATGCCACCGCCGCCACGGAGGGCAGGCTGGAAAGCGTGCGCGGCGGCCTGGAGGCGACCGGGACCGGCATACGGCGCATCTCCGGCCTCGACCTCCGCTACCCGATCTTCGACTGGGACGGGGTTCCGATCAAACAGGGCCTCCACAACCGCCACCTCGTCGGCCTGATGGCGATGAACACCTTCCTGAACGTCACCGGCCTCTCCCTCTACGGCAAAACGGTCCTCGTCGCCGGCTACGGTCCCGTCGGACGCGGCGCCGCCGACGCCGCCCGCGCCTTCGGGGCCGCCGTCGAAGTGTGCGACCCTGACCCCGCCGCCCGCCTCGCCGCCGCACACCTCGGCTTTCCAACCCCCGGCCTGGAAGAAGGTCTCTTCCGCGCCGGTGTCGTATTCACCGCCACGGGCCGCGACGGCGCCGTGCCGTTCGAGGCCCTCTCCACCTTGAAGAGCGGCGCCTTCCTGGCGAACCTCGGCCACACCACCGGCGAGCTGCCGGTCGCGGAGTTGCGGGAGCACGTAGTCTCCACCCCGCGCCCGTTCGTCGAGCGGTGCGAGGTGGACGGCAAGGTTCTCTACCTGCTGGCCGGCGGCACGATGTTCAACCTGGCCGCCGGTCCCGGCGACCCTTACGATACCTTCGACCTCGTCACCGCACTGATGCTCGAAGCGACCGGCTTCCTGGCTACGGAAGGCGCTGACTACCCGTCCGGCGTGCATCTCCTGCCGAAGGAGGTTCAGGACCGGGCGGCCCGCCGCTACCTCGGGGAGGCATGATCGCGGGTCACCCGATGTTTGCCGACAAGCTGACAAGCTAAGATGCTACTGCAACAGCCGTTTCAGCCCTTCTTCGAGGTACTCGGCGGTCACGGCGCCCTCGGGGGAATAGGCGACGGCCTCTTTGCAGAGGTGATAGAGGGCGAGGGTACGGGTTGGCGAGAGGCGGCGGCTTCCGGCCTGATCCAGGACCATCCGCATAAGCTCCAGCGCAACCTCGGCCTCGGTCTTCGGCTGCTCCACGGCGACACCCACCTCTCCTCCGATGAACACCGGTCATTATACCGGCGGGTTCAGGCGCTATGGTAAACTCGAACCCGTCTTGGTGACCGAGAGAGTGAGATCCCTGCCCGGCGCGTCGGATGGAGAGGGCGTCCGTGGGGGAGATTGATCGGGTGTACACCGAGTGCCCCATCTGCCGCTACGTCTTCCGGGCGCCTTACGCCGGACCTTACGTCACCGTTGGCCGCGAGCCGGACCTTTGCCCCAAGTTCCGTGGACGCCAGTCCGACGGTTCCCGTCTATTGCAGAGCGGCATAACCATGTGCCCGGCGTGCTCCTTCGCCGCCGGTGAGGGGTTCGACGGCCTCGACCTCACCTTCAGCGAGCGACAGGACATCGAGGAGCGGCTGCAGGACGACGGCCTCCTCAGGGTCTTCCGGGAGAGCCCTCCGCCGTGGCTCGGCTTCCACGCCGCCGAGATCTGCGGCAAGGAGCGCGGCCTCGGGGCCCGCGAGCTTGGCGACCTTTGCCTGCGCGCCTCCTGGGTGTGCCGCAAGGAGGGCGAGCAACCCTTCGAGAGCACCTTCCAGCTAAGGGCCGTACGGCACTTCATCCGCGCCCTCGACAGGGATGGCCTCCAGGGGCGCGAGCTCTCCGTCACCGCTTATCTAGTCGGTGAACTGAACCGGCGTCTCGGCAACCACCGCGAGGCCCTCAACTGGTACGTCAACGCCGAACGCACCCTGGAAGGAGACTCCGGCCTCGCCTGGCTGGAACGGCTGATCTCCACCCAGAAAGAGATGGCGCGAGAGCAGGCGGCTTAGAGTCCCGGTCTTCGGCGCTTGCCCTGCGATCCGGTCGGGCTTAAGATTCCTTCCTACACTCATGACCCCTTACGAAAAGGTGTGTATGCCATCGAGCCTCATCAGTCTGCCGTTCTGGATTCCCCGGGGCCTCGGCGTGGTGGACGGCATCGCCAGGGTGTGCGAGACGGAGTTGGTGGTCGAGTTCGAGATCAAAGAGAGCTTGTTCAGAATAGGCACGAAGGAAGTCGCCATCCCTTTCGAGGAGATAGAGTCCGTCGCCTTGAAAAGAGGACTGCTCAAGAACACGCTGCTCTTCGCCACCAAGAGGCTCCACCCGGCCAACGGCATCCCCGGCAGCAGGGCGGGACAATTCGCGCTCTACGTCTCGCGGGAGCACACGGAGAAGGCTAAAGAGGTGGAATCCCTGCTGGCTTACGAGCTAGCGCGGAGGGATCTGCGCGGAATGGCGAACTCGCTGCCTCCGCAACGCCGGGACCTCCGGGCCCCTGAAGACGTCAGGGAGACGTGAGCGTTTTCGCGCTCGCAAGAGCTGCCCGAAGGACCGCTCCTCCGGCATCGAATGCCGGATCGTAGGAGGCGATGCCGGCGGCGGCTATGCTGAATCGCCTGCGGATCATGCAGAGCGCCTCTTCGAGTTCTTCCAGGGTCAGCCCGCCTGGCACGGCGAACTCGTTGGCCGGACCTGCCTCGTCGGGGTCCAGGACATCCAGATCGAGGTGAACGTACACCCTCTGCACCCGGTCCCGTAACTCGTCGAGGGCGTCGCCAAGTGCCTCGGACAACCCTTCCTGTTTCATGAGTTCGGTCCCGACGACGGTGACCTCTGAATTTTCCAGCCGCGTTCGCTCCGTCGGCGACGTTTCGCGCGTGCCCACGAGCAACACGTTCGCCTCCGGCACGGGATGGAAGCCGGGGACGCCCGCGGCCATCGCGTTCCAGCAATGGCCGGCCGTGATCGCCATCCCCATGCCGTCCGTGAACCCGGTCGTGGTGGTCTCCGGGGTCTCGAAGTCCGCGTGGGCGTCGAACCACACGACCCCCAGGCCCTCCGCCCCGGCCCCGGCGATGGTCCCGACGGCGGTGTTGCAGTTACCTGAGAGCACCAGTGGAAAGCCTCCGGCATCCAAGGATGCCCGCACCTCTTCCGAAACGAGCCGGTCCAACTCGAAAGCGCCCGCCACCTCGAACAGCGGGATTACGTCAGGCGGCACCATCACGGTTTTCACCTCGCGCCCGTTCGAGTGAAGTTCCTCTTCCAGGCCGTTTTCGAGCAGGTGTTCGGGACCGCGCCCCATGCGGATGCCGTGATGTCCCGCGTCGTAGGGAGCCAGGATCACACGCACGCCCGCATCTATCATGCGAACGTCCCACGAAAACCGATGGACCGGAGCGATGGCAAACTACCGGATCGTCTCGTCTACTACCTGCTGACCGGCGTTCTCGTCCGGGACCCAGTAGGAGATACCTTCTATGTACTGGGGCGCGCCGGGATACAGTTCGACTGGCTCGCCGCGTCCCCAGAGCGCGTACTGCGCGCCGAACCGGGCGGCCTGAAGCGGGTTCATGTTGGTCTCGACGTTGCTCCAGGCGGCGCGGGCCGTGGCCGGGAGGCGAAGCAGGTTCCCCGGCGAGACGGCCTCCCGCGCCAGCGCCGAGAGGAACCGCTGCTGGCGGCCGATGCGCCCGATATCCGCCGTCGGGCCGCCCCGGTAGCGAACGTATGCCAGCGCCTGCGCGCCGTTCAGTTCCCGCGTGCCGGGTGGGATCGAGAACTTCTGGCCTTCGACGCCGACGTCTATCTGCTGCTCGACCTCGACCGTGACGCCGCCGAGGGCGTTGACCACCTCCTCGACCCCGCTGAAATTTATGACGGCATAATTGTCAATTGGGACTTCGGTGAGGTTCTCTAACGTCCGTACCGTGAGGTCCGGGCCGCCGTAGGCGAACGCGGCGTTCAGCTTGTCCTCGCCGACGTCCGGTATCCCGACGAGCGTGTCCCGTGGGACGGAGAGCATCCCGCCGCCCGCTTCGGCTATCAGGATGGTGTCCGAGCGCGACGCCTCCCCGGCCCGTGCGTCGCTCCCGAGCAGCACGGCCCGCTGAGACCCGATCGGGACCAGCAGGTACACCAGTCCGATGACTATCACCAGCAGTAAGGTGACGAAAAATATGCGTCCGTACCGGATGCGCCGCCACTTCCCGCGCTCTCCGGGGACACGCCCCGATCTATATACCTTCATGCCCATCGCGCATAGGGTAATGCAGATCCTCACGGAGAGAAACGGAAGACCAAAGATTCAGGAGAAGGCCGGCGAGCCAGACCAGCGCCTGGACGGTCACGACAACAGCCTTTCGCTTACCAGACCCGCCAGCGAGATGGCGTGAGCCGGAGCGCCACCGGGTACGCCCTGGCGAAGCCTTCCGGGTCGAAGCCGATGCGGGCGATGCTCTCGCGGTACTTCTCCAGATATTCCGGGACTTCGTCGGAGGGCGGCGCGTCCTCGATAACCTCGGCCGTGCATTCCGCCCGCGCCACATCGCCGCCGGTCGCGCTGGAGTTGAGGTTGAAGCCGACCCTGGGATTCCTTTCGATGTTGCGCAGCTTCTGGCGATCCGGCTGCGAGTACACGAGCATCGTCTCACCGTCCCACAGAAACCACACGGGCACCGACTGCGGCTGGCCGTCCCGGCGCACGGTCGTGAGCCAGCCGACCTCCTCCTCGCGCAACCGCCGCCCGGCGCGGCCCCCGGCCTCGGTCGTGGTGTCGAGCATCGCGCTCCTTTCTTCGCCGGCGCCAATAGCTTACCCGACGCGGAGCCACCCGCGCTTGACCGGCGCTGCTTTTCCCGGTAAACGTGCCGGGAGAGCCGGCGAGCGGATCGGAGGATGCATGGATCGCGAGGAAACCATAGAGACTGAACGCCTGGTTCTGCGTCCTCCGGTCCCGGACGATCTGGAGGCTTTGCACCGGATCCTCTCCGATCCCGTCACCATGAGCTTCTGGCCCGTGTCCTTCTCGGAGGGTGATACGCGGCGTTGGATCTCCCACAGCCTCCAAGACCATGAAGAAATGGGCTTCGGACGCCGCCCCATCATCCTGAAATTATCCGGCGAGATAGTTGGTGACTGCGGCATCCTGCGCACCGAAGTAGCCGGCGAAACCGAGTACGACCTGGGATACATCATCCACCATCCATTCTGGGGCAAAGGCTACGCGAGCGAGGCGGCGGAGGCGTGCAAACGCCATGCGGTCGAGAGGCTCGGCATCCGGCGGCTGGTGGCGAACATGCCCGTGGACCACGCGGCCTCAATCAGAGTGGCGGAGAAAGTCGGGATGCGGTGGGAGAAGATTTTCCGCAACCCGAGGAACCGGGACATCGAGACGCATCTGTACGCCTTCGTCGCGGAGTAACGGGACAGGCTCGCGGTAAGGCTCATGTGTGCGCTACTTCCGAGTCGTCGTGAGTCGTGAAAGACTGGATTCTCGCACCACATCTGACGAACGAGAGATCAACCGCACCTGGCGCCGCTCCAAGATAGGCAGGGATTCGGGACTTTTCCGGCTCCCGAATAAATCATTGTCGCCGGGCCAGGTAGACGCCGCCGAGGAGGATCGCGCCGCCGAAGAGCTTCTCGATCCCGAAGCCCTCGCCGAGCAGCAGGATGCTCGCGGTGACGCCGGTGAACGTGATCAGGTACTGGTAAACGAGCACCCGGTTGGCCCCGATGCGTGATATTCCCCTCTGCCACGCGGCGAACCCGAACGCGGCCACGAGGATCGTGGAGTAGAGCACGGAGATCCAGGCCCCGCCACCCACGTCCGTCCATTCCACCCTCGCGAAGAACGGAACGGCAAGGATCGCCGCGGCCAGTCCTCCGAACAGCATGGTGTACGCGGCGACCGTGAGCGGCTGAAGACGCCTGAGTAGCGGCAACGAGAACACCGCGTAGCAGCTCCAGCACACGGTCGCGCCGACGACCAGGAGGTCCCCCGTGAGGCTCGTGCCGCTCGCTCCCAGCCCACCGTATACGATCACCCCAACCCCCAAAAATGCGAGCGCCACGCCGAAGATACCCTTCCGGGTCGGTTGCTCCAGGCCCAGGATGGAACCCAGGATCATGCCCCACACCGGGACCGCCGCGTAGATGAGGGCCGTGTTCGAGGCGGTGGTCTGGCTGACGCCGAGGGTGAAGAACACATTGTTCATCCCCACGCCGACGACCCCGACCCCGGCCAGGGAGAGCAGATCTTTCCGTCCGAGTCCGCCCGCGACGCCAAGCAGCCACGCCACGCCCAGCGCAAGAAGTCCCGCCGTAGTGAACCGCAGGGCCACGAACGGCAGCGGAGAGATTTCCGCCACGGCGTACTTCACGGCCACCGGGTTGGTCCCCAGAAACAAGACCGCCAGAAGCAGCGAAGCCTCGACCCAGAGCGTTGACTTCTTCTCGCCGTCCATGCCGGCATCGTAACGTGGATGGGACGCCGGTGGGTTGGCTGAGGACCATATCCTCTACCGGCGCCGTCCCGCATGAAGCCATTCCGAGAGGCTATCCCGAGCAGCGCCCGCCATCCACGCAACCCTCACACCTCACCCACGGCCTGGATGTGGGGGTGGGCGGTGCGAGAGCCGGACGATGGACTTCGCGTGGGCGGTGGCGTACGCTCTGGAAGGCAGGAACCAGACGCCGCGCCGGGCCGTGGCAGGGAGGTATTTATTACCGGCCAGATGAGCGGGGCATTCGGCCGAACCCGTGAGTTCGTGTCCGCGGGCGCGTCACGGTTGCGGGCCGGGGGATGGGCGATTGCGCAGACGGCGGTGGCGGCTGGCGCTGCGTACCTGCTGGCGGTCTACGTGCTTGGGCACGAGCGTCCGTTCTTCGCGCCCATCGCGGCTGTCATCGCCCTGAGCGTCACGTTGGGGAGCCGAGGGCGGCGCACGGTGGAGTTGGTCGCCGGGGTCGCGGTGGGGCTGATGGTGGCGGATTTGATCTCCCTCCTCATCGGCTCGGGCTGGGCCCGCATCTCGCTCGTGGTCGCCCTGGCGATGGCGGCGGCGCTGTTCCTCGGGGCGGGCGCCATCCTGGTGAACCAGGCCGCGATCTCCGCGATCTTCGTGATGGTACTCCAGCCCCCGAACGCGGTTTTCTCTCCGGATCGGCTGCTAGACGCCCTCGTTGGCGGTGGCGTGGCCCTGGCCGTCCACTTCCTGTTCCCGATCAACCCTGAGCGGCTGGTCGAACGCGCCGCCCGTCCCATCTTCGAAGCCCTTGTCTTGGTGCTGAAAGAGGTGGCCGCCGCTTTACGGGACGGCGACTTCACGCGGGCCGAGGCCGCGCTGGACGATGCGCGCCGGATAGACGGCCAGGTGGGGAACCTCAACGAAGCCCTCGCCGCCGGCCACGAGACCGCACGGCTCTCTCCCACCCGCCGCCGCGCCCTGAAGCACCTCGAACTCTACTCCACCGCGGGCAACCGGATAGAG
>JBPCLT010000171.1:0-13047 GCA_051003015.1 Rubrobacteraceae bacterium
TGTAGCGGTAGAAGAACGAGTCGTCCCGGACATCCTCGGTCTCGTAGAGGATGCCGTCCAGAAAGGCCACGGCCTCGTGTACGAAACGACCGGCGGCGAGGACGGGCCTCGCCTCCACGGGACCTTCCGCGGAGGCGTCTATCTCGAAGATGTAGCCGTGCGGCGTGCCGGTCGTCGCCGAGCGGCGGACGACCTCCTCGCAGGTGATCCAGGTCCCCCAGGGCGTCATGCCTCCGGCGCAATTCGTGTCGGTGCCGCCGAGGATGGCGAAGCTCTCCACCACGTTCAGCTTCTTGTCCACGACGAGCTTGGTGTCGCCGCCGATAGCGGTCGGGTCCTGATCGTACCGCTTGTCTTCCGGCACGATCACCGGTATCTCGCCCGGAACGCGCCGGTTCTCGTGGTTGCGGATGAGGACCGTGTTCCCGTCCGGCCCAGGGTAGGCGCCCATGCCGTCGAAGATGCCCGGCGTGGGGTTGCCGTCGTCCATCGGCTGGCCCTGTCGTGAGATCACCTTGTAGCGGAAGCCCCGCGGTAGCGCAATATCCCCCATCGGCACCAGCGGCCCGTAGCCTTCGGCACGCTCCGGCGGTTTGCCTTCAGCCGTGCGCGCCCCCAGCGCCGAAAGACCGCCGCCGACCGATACCGCCGCCGCGGCCGCAGCCGCTCCGCCCACAAAAGACCGGCGGCTGACACGCCCATCCCAGTTGCCCGTAATGCTCACGTATACGTACCTCCTCTAAAGTGACCCGACCTTCCAGGATGGAGGTATATCAACAAACCTTAACCGCATTGTTACACCATCGTAAATCCTTCGTTAAACCTGTGAGGCTCTCCGGCGGGCCGATGGGTTCGTCGTCCGATTCTTGCGTAAGAGGTATACGGCTATACGCCTGATAAGAGTCCATCCAGAAACGATTAGAGACCCTGATGCTCCTGACGCTGCCGAGACCTTCCGCGTGAGGACATCCTAATCGTCTCTTAACTTTCGCTTAATGTGTGCGCGTTTAGCTTATGTTCTCAAGTTTCGCGATAGCAGATCAGGCACTCGAAGAACGAAAGGGGAACTCAACAAAAACATGTTCTCGGACGATTGTCACGGAGAAGGAACTGGGGCAGTGCCGCGACCTGTGGAAGCTCTAGCCGGAGGGACGCTGGAGGCGTATGGGTTAGGCGATGCCAGGTTACGCTCCCTGCGGGCGTTCGACCGGAAGGAGGTCCTTGAGATCGCGTCGCCGTACCGGAAGCCGCTCATCCTCCAGATGTATGATCCCTCCCGTGCCGGCCGGGACATGCTGTGGTCCATGCTGGCGTGGCTCCGCGTACTGGCGGACGAGGGGCTGGCCGTTCCCGAGCCCATTCGGAGCGCTGACGGGGCGCTGCTCGTGCCCGTCTCCACGGAGTCCGGCCAGCGTCTTTGTACTCTGTCGAGCAAGGCACCCGGAAAACAGAGACGGAGGAGAAACCTCAGGCCGGGTAACCTCCGTTCGGTAGGACGGCAGGTGGCCCGAATCCACGCTCAGGCAGAAAAGTTCTCCCCGCCTGAAGGATTCACCCGTCTCACGTGGGGCTGGGACTGGGTCTTCGGGGATGAAGTCCCGCTCTGGAGAACGGGCGGCTCCGTTTACTCGAAAGCCGAGATGCAGGTACTCGAAGCCGCCGCGGCACTTGCCAGGGAAGACCTCGAAGACCTCGGCGCCGGCGGAGAGGTCTTCGGCCTGATCCACCGCGACCTCACGCTCGCGAACCTTTTGTTCCACGATGAAGGCGTCCACGTAATAGACTTCGACCGGTGCGGCTGGGGCTACTACCTCTTCGATCTCGCGGTCACGCTCTCGGCGCTCGGGCCGGACGACAGGCGCGGATCGGCGCTGCGGTTCGCGCTCATCGAAAGCTACCGGGGTGAGCGTAGCTTGCCCGATGACTACCGGCGCTACCTCGCCACGTTCATGGTCATGAGGCTGGCGTCGAGGATCAACTGGGGCCTACAAGCGCCGGCCGGCCGGCCGGCGCCCCACCAGAGGACGAACTTCATGTCGAACGCCGTGAACGAAGTCCGGAGGCTGTTGGAAACCAGGATCTATCCATCCATCCTGGCCCTTGAACCCTCCATCGAGGCGCTGTCGTCTTCCGGGATGGCTCTCGCTATCTGACAGCAGTGGAGTAAGTCCCCCGAGGGGAGCCGAGCCATGCGCTCCCCTCGAAGCGAGTCTCTTCTAGCGCGTTTTTACTATCAGCGTCTGCTCACCGGTCGTGGGAGCGTCAACCACAATCTCTTTTCCGCGGTTGGTCTCGCGTACCCGGTAGTCCTCGACGGGCGCCCCGTTGAGGGTGATGGATCTCACCCTGGCGTCCCTCGGTATCGTGTGGCCGATGGTAAGTTTCTCCAGGGTGACGGCCGGGTCCACGGTGGTGGTGTAGGTATTACCTTCCGCCTTCGCGGATACGGCGGCGGATCCATCGCCGAGGCGGATGTTCTCGCCGGAGATATCCGGGGTCTGGGGCGGGAGTTGCGGGGTCACCTCGAGTTTGCCGCGTCCCATGTCGGGGCGGACGCCGAGGTGCTGGTGGACCACCGGCCAGATCGTGCCGTAGGCGCCCCACGCCTGGAGGACCATAGCCCGCTCGTTGAACGGCTTGTCTATGGAGCGGCCGTAGTCAGGGGAAGGGGCTATCTCCGGCATCGCGCCGGGCTGCTCGTCTGGGATGAACTGAAGCCTGGCATTGGCGTCGGTGTAGTGGCGCTGCTGGTCCTCGCCGAGGCGCCCGTAGTTGCCCTCGCCGACGGACATGATGGCTGTGTTCAGCGTGAAGATGTTTCGCTCGCTCGGGACCTCGGAGACGTGCCGGTCGCAGCTCGGGCCGGGATTGCCGTCCTCATCCTCGGTGGGACCGGTGCCGGTATGGTACATCCCGAAGTCGTCCGTGTAGCAGCCGAGCTCGCGCTCCGCGAGGGCTAGCCGCCCGTGTCCGGAGACTGCCAGGCCGGGGACAGTCTGGTCCCGACGGTTCGTCAGCTCGACCTCCATGGGGGTAGCCCCGATCCAATGCCGCTGGAAGACTTTCTCCTCATCCGGGTTGCGCAGCGAGTCGGCGTACTGCGTGGCGCCCTCTCGCCCGAACCACCACGATCCCTCGAAGCGACGCTGCATGCCACGCGCCTTCTCCATCGCCCACCCGGCGGTCTGGGCGTCGCCCTTGCTTCGGGCCATGTCGGCGAGGTCGTAGAGGCCGCGGATGGTGTAGACGGTGTTGTCCAGTTTCTCCTCGCCCATCCCCTCGCGCTCGACGTTGCCGAGGCCCTCCGGCCAACCGTCGTTGTCCTCGTCCAGCTCCCGGAAGATGTAGCGCATGTTCGCTTTCGAGAAGCCGTACATCTCGTCGCGGAAGGCGTCATCGCCGGTCCAGCGCCAGATCACGGCGACCGCCGAAGGGAACTTGGCCGTCTCGTCGGTGTTGCCGGGGTCGGCGTTGGAGCCAAAGAAGACCGTCCCATCCGTGACGACCTCATGCACCACCTTGCCGGAGTCTCCGTTGTCTATGAGGCTGACTTCTCTGAGCGCCCGCAGATGGTCCTTTATGGGTTCGAACTGCCCGACCGCGACGCTGGCGAACGCGGTGTACTCGCCGTCGGTGCCGAAGAGCCACTGGTAGTCCGGGAAGCCGGCCCCCAGGAAGCGCATCTCGGCCAGCTCGCCCTCCGGCGGCGGGTAATTCTTGCCGGCGTTGGTCTCCCGAATTTCCAGGTCCTCGGCAATCTGCACGGAGTCGGCGAGGTTCTGCTTGCTCCAATCAATGGAGTTTTGCAGCCGCCGGTGGCCGGGGAGATCCAGGCTCGTGTTCTCCCGCAGGGCGAGGCGCTCCGCGATCTTCTGCTCCAGCAGGGCGTCCGGGTCGGCGAGCACGGCCTCGTGCTCCGCGAGGGCGGCGGCCTTCGCGTCTTCCGGGTTCTCCCCGTCGAAGTCCGCGCCGGCCACGGCGAACCACACGGTCTCGGTCGAGTTCGCCGGGACGGTCACATCGTAGCGGAGCTGGCCGCCCTTGCCCTTGCCGTAGGCAGTGTCGTCGCAGCGCGGGGGAGCGGGCGGCGCGTCCGGGCCGGAAGCCGGACAAATGGTCGCCGGGTCCTGCGGTCCCCGGAAGTCCTCGCCGGTGTCGCTGCCGGTCGGGACGAGGCTGGAGCCGACGACCGCCGCCCAGTCGTGGGGCAGGGCGTTCTCGGCCGGTGGTGTGCGCCGCTCCCTGAAGACTAGCTTGCCGCCCTCGGCGGCCACGGAGTCTCGGCGGTTGAAGGTTTTCTGGTTGGGAGTCGTCTCGCCCCAGGGGTAGGCGCCCATCAGTTCGGAGTGGGCGTCCATCTTCAGGGTGAAGTTTTGATCTCCTTCTCCGGCCTCGAAGGTCAGGCCGACGAGGACGGCGCGCCGGTCGTCGGGGACGAAGTCCGTGCGGCTCACCGCGAGGCCGCCGCGGTCGGGGAGATCCATCTTCACGTGGCCGTAGCCGCTGGTGAACTCGGTGGCTGGGCCGATCCAGCGGTCGTTGATGCCGAACCAGAGGCCATCGAGCAGTTTGATCGGGGGGCTCCACACCCCGCCCATCTCCCCGCGGGTATGGAAGCCCATCGCCGGGAACCGCCCCGCCTCGGTGCCGACCTCGTAGGCCCGCGTCCCCGTCGTCACGTACCGCCGGTCATCGAGCCGATCCGAGACCGAGAGCATCGGGGAGTCATCGGGTGGAACCTGGGCGGATGCCGGAACGGCAACCGCGGCGACCGCCAGCAACCCGAAAACGAACAGCCTGCAAGACCGGATGACCCTCAACATACGCACCCCTTACCCGTCAAAATACCCGCCCCGTCGATGTTGGAGCGAGTCTATTGACTCGCGCGGTTTGCGTCAACCGGCGGGACGCCCGCCCCGGTCCCACATCTCCGGTCTTACGCGGAGTCCGGATCCACCGAAAGGCTTCTGTCTTCGAGGTCTTTGAGCGCAACGGTCATGACCCCGGTGTCGCCGACGATCCTGGCGTGGCCGAAGGTGCCGTCGAGCGCGTTTGGGCCGAGGGTCCCGGCGTTGAGCGGTCCCGTTCGGATCGTAGTAGTGGGAGGCGGCGTAGTGGAGGTCGGCGGTGAACCAGACGGTGTTCTTTATGCCCTGGCGCTTTATGAACGAGAGCAAGTCCGCTATCTCCAACTCACGGCCCAGGGCGGCGCCGGGGATGGCGGTCTCGGGATCTGCGCCAGCTGGTCTTTGGTGGTGTTCGGGCCGCGGTTGATCCGTATGTCGAGGAAGAAGACGACGAGCGGGGCCGTAAGGGATCTTGCGGTAGATGCGGCCCTCCTCGTTGCGAGCCTGGCGGATCGGCAGGTTCCTGCCGGAAGGCTACGGTACGGCTTATCGGATCAAACTCCCTCACGGAAACATTGCGGCGGCCACCGGTTGCAAAGGCTGGCAGAGAGCCTTAGCCTTTAGCGGCAGAGTTCCGTCCACAACGATCCGAAAGCCGGCGTCCCATGCCCGTAACCTTCAGACCTGAACTCGACCCGCTGAAAACCTACGTCCCCCCGAAGTCATGGAGGATGGCGGCGGAGGGCAAAGCTGATGACTACGCGAAGCTGACCTCCAACGAGCTGGCATTTGGCCCGCTCCCCGAGGCACGGGCGGCGCTGGCCGAGGCGCTTCCCAGAGCGAACCGCTACCCGGACAGTCACGTCTCCCGGCTCCGTGAGGCCATAGCGAAGGCGAACACGGATATCGAGCCGCGCAACGTCCTGGTCGGAAACGGGTCGAGCGAGGTCTTGCTGAACGTGCTCCAGTTGCTGCCGGGCGGCGGCGAGGTCGTCTATCCCTGGCCGTCGTTCAGCCTTTATCCGTCGGTTTGCGCCATCCTGGGGATGACGGCGCGTCCGGTCGCCTTGGCGGAGAAGAGTGAGATTCCATCCGAAGCCATGCTCTCGGCGGTCACGGATGAGACGCGGGCCGTGATCCTGTGCAATCCCAACAACCCCAGCGGCACGTACCTGACCCTGGACCGGGTGCGGGAGCTGGCCGGTGAGTTGCCCGAGCACGTGATCCTGATCCTGGACGAAGCCTACGTGGAGTTCGTGGACGACCCGGCGTACCGGGACTCACACGCCCTCGCCCTCGAACGCGAGAACGTAGTCGTGGCCCGCACGTTCTCGAAGGCGCACGGGCTGGCCGGCCTGCGGGCGGGCTATGGCATCGCGTCCGAGCGGATCGCGGACTACGCGGAGCGGGTTCGTTTCCCGGTCTCGGTGAACCTGGCCGCCCAGGTCGCGGCCACGGCCTCCATGCTCGCGCGGGACAAGGTCAGGGAGCGCGCGGAGTTCGTGATCCGGGAGCGCGGAAGGCTGCAAGACGCCTTCGGTGGCGCGGGCCTGGAGTACATACCCTCGCAAGGGAATTTCGTGATGGTCCGGTTCGCGGCGGGTGACTTCGAGCGTTCCAGAATCCTGGTGCGGGAGGGCGAAGCTTTAGGATATCCAGGCTGGAGCCGGGTCACGGTCGGCGACTCCGGGGAGAACGGACGGGTGATCCGGGCGCTGGAGCGGGCGTGACACGGACGCTCGGCATAGTTGGGGTGGGTTTGATCGGGGGTTCCGTAGGTCTCGCCGCCCGTGCGAGTGGCTGGGAGGTAGTCGGCGTGGACGCCCCGGGCGTGCTGGAGGAAGCCGTCGCGCTCGGAGCGATAGATCGCGCCTCCACCCTCAAGGAAGCCCGCGGCGCGGACCTCATGGCGCTCGCCGCGCCCATCTCGAAGACGACGGACCTTGTTGGAGACCTCGCGCCGACGGACGCCCTCGTCACCGACGTCGCCAGCGCCAAGAGCGCCATCGTCCGCGAGGCGGAGCAGCGGGGACTGCGCTTCGTCGGTGGGCATCCGATGGCGGGGAGCCAGCTCTCCGGCGTCGCCAATGCGAAGGCTGACCTGTTCCGGGGCGCCCGTTATTTCCTGACGCCGACGGAGAACACCGGCCCGGACGATTACCGAGAGGTCGCCGCGTTCGTGCGAGAGATCGGGGCGACGCCGACGGCCGTTGACCCGGAGAAGCACGACCTCCTGATGGCCGCGCTTTCGCATCTGCCGCACCTCATGGCCGCCGCGCTCCTCAAGGTTGCCTCGGACATCTCGCCGGAAGCCCTCTCGTTCGCCGGGCCGTCGTTCCGGGACCTCACCCGCGTGGGGGCTTCTAACCCCGAACTATGGTCGGATATTTTGGCGGAGAACGCGCCGGCTCTCGGGGAGGCATTGGCGGCGTTCGCGGGGGCGATGGCGCAGCTCGGGAGTGAGATCCAGGACAAACAAAAGATGGAGGACCGCTTCGTAGCCGCCCGCGAAGCCTACGACGCTCTAGGCGGCATCCTGGTCGAGAAGAGCGGCGAGAACGCCGACCTCGCCATCCCTGTCGAGAACCGCCCCGGCGTCTTCGCCGAGGTAACGACCCTCATGGGTTCCAACGACATCAACATCCTCGACCTCTACGTCCGCCACTCCAACACCGAAAGAGCGGCATTGGTCCTCACCCTGGATGCTAAAGCAGCGGAAAGGGCCAGTACCCTGTTGGCCGAAGCCGGTTTTCGTTCGGAGCGTGGCGGATGACCCCCGTTCGCCGGACACGCTAACACCACGAAGAGCGCGTCATGTCCCTGCCTACTCGAAGGTCTCCGCGAGAGGCAGCCTCCAGCCAGGCACCACGTCGGCGCCGTCAATGGCGTCGTTCCCGGTGAGGATGCGGATATCTTCGAGAGAGCGATACACCGTCACGGTTCGCCGCTCCGGGTCGGCGACGAGCACCATCCGGCAGCCGGCCTCGAGCCACGCGAGAGCCTTCTCTACGACATCCGAGTGCCGGTCGTTCGGGGAGACTACCTCGACTACTAGATCCGGCGCGCCGGGCCAGTAACCACTCGTCTCACCCACTTCATCGAGGCGTTCGCGGCTCACGAATGCGGCATCGGGGGCCATGACGGTATCGGGGTCGGAGGCGAGCTTGAACCCGGTCTCGGCGGCATAGACCCGGCCCAGGTTGTTGGCCTTGACGTGGCTCCTGAGTTCCGAGGCTATCTCCAGGGCCAGATATCCGTGCTTATTCCCTGCCGGCACCATGTTTCGCAGCTCCCCCTTCACCAGTTCGTAACGGGAGCCGTCGTCCGGCATCCTCAACAGTTCCTCTGCCGTAACCTGTCTGGCCTCGATGGTCATTGCACCAACCTCGCTACTTCTGGCGGCCTTCAATTATGCGTTCACTCATTGTACCCGCCGGGCCATAGTCTCGAAGAGGGCGTCGCACTCCGCTTTCAGCACGCCATACATCACCTCGAAGCCGCCGAAGGAGCAACGGCTGGAGACTTCTTCACAGGGGAGGTCTATGTGGGGCAGGCCGAGTTTCTTCAGGGTTTCCATCGTGGAGCCGAGGACGACGCGCGGGATGCCGGACCATAGGATCGCGCCTGCGCACATCGGGCAGGGTTCGGCGGTGGTGTAAAGGGTGAGGAGGCTACGATCCACATCGGACCTGGCTTCGATGAGGTCCATGATCGCCGCGGTCTCGCCGTGCAGGATGGGGCTCCTCTCGACGTCGTTCAATCCTTCAGCCAGGTCATCGCCTCTTTCGTCCGCGATCACGCACCCGAACGGGGCGTCTGGGTTGCGGCGTGCGATCTCGATGGCCCGGCGCATGTGGCGCTCGTGGTCCACGGCTACCTGCCGAGCAGATGGCGGAGCGCGCCTTCCAGTTCCGGGTAGCGAAACTCGTAGCCAATCTCCTTCAGCTTCGCGGGCTCCACGCGCTGGCTCGCCAGCAGTAGCGCGTCAGCGACCTCGCCAAACATTAGCCGGGTTGCCGGGGCCGGCACCGGGAAGACCGTCGGACGGTTCAGGACTTTCCCGAGGATTTTCGTGTACTCCGCGTTGGGGAGCGGGTTCGGCGAGCCCACGTTCACGGGTCCGCTCACAGTCTCGTTTGTGAGGCAATGGGTAATTGCCCCGACCACGTCGTCGAGGGCGACCCAGCTCCAGTATTGTCGGCCGTTACCGATCTTGCCGCCCAGGCCGAGCTTGAAGATGGGCAACGTATTCCCGAGCGCACCACCTTTCGGGCTCAGTACGATCCCGAAGCGCGTATGCGCGACGCGGATTCCGGCTTCCCGCGCCGGGTCAGCGGCCGCCTCCCACTCCCGGCAGACTTCGGCGAGGAAGTCCGATCCCATCGTGGCCTCCTCGGTGAGCAACTCGTTGCCGTGGTCGCCGTAGTAGTTGATCCCCGATGCGCTGACCATCACCTTCGGCGGCTCGGGGAGCCCGGCGATGGTCTCGGCCAGCAGGCGCGTCCCCTTCTTCCGGCTCTCCATGATGCGCCGCTTCTTCTCCGTGGTCCAGCGATCCGTGGGGCCTGAGAAGATGATCTCACCGGCGAGGTGAACGACGGCATCTATCCCTTCGAGGCGCGAGGCGTCCAGTGAACCGCGATCCGGATCCCAGCGGATGGTGTCCTCGGAGGATGGTTGGGAGCGGCTGAGTTGAAGCACCCGGTGCCCGCCATCCGTCAACTCCGACGTGAGTGCTGTCCCGATCAAACCCGTCGCACCGCTTACGAGAACGTTCATTCTGACTCCTTTGTACTCCGTTGCGGATATCCCTCATATGCTAACGTCCCGCATTCGCCGACAATATAAACTCCCCCACATGCGCGCCTACCATCACGTCCTCCTGGTGACGATCCCGCGGCTGCTGCCCGACCAACCTCATCGTAGAGCAAGTGGAGCCCATTTGTATCCTCCACGCATACTGTTATCCGGTGAATTCTCCCGGCCGGATCGGCGTGGCGGAGTTCACGCGCTCTATAGGCACTATGTGTTAAGTACATAGATACAAAATAGATGTAGTTGCTTCCGGGTATGTTGCGAGTAATCGGGCACGAGAGGAGTAGAAGATGAAGAGGTCGAGGGACGGGGATCCCGCGCACGACGTATTGGGTTACGAGCGGCAGCCGTTGGACGCCATCTTCAGGCCCCAGACGGTAGCGGTGATCGGGGCGACGGATCGTCCGGGGAGCGTGGGACGCACCATCATGTGGAACCTGGTCTCCAGCCCATTCGGGGGGACAGTCTTCCCCGTGAACTCCCGGCGGCCGAACGTGCTCGGCATCAAGGCGTACCCGAGCGTCGCAGAGGTGCCCCAGAGGGTGGACCTCGCCGTGATCGTGGCTCCCGCGCCTGCGGTCCCCGGCATCATCTCCAAGTGCGTGGACGCAGGGGTGGACGGCGCCATCATCATCTCCGCCGGCTTCCGCGAGACGGGGGCAGAGGGCGCCGCGCTGGAGGAGCAGGTAATGGAAGAGGCCAGGCGCGGCCGGATGCGCATCATAGGCCCCAACTGCCTCGGCGTAATGAACCCGAACACGGGGTTGAACGCCACGTTCGCGGGCGGCATCGCGCGCCCCGGAAGCGTCGGTTTCCTCAGCCAGAGCGGGGCGCTTTTGACGGCGATACTGGATCAGAGCTTCAGGGAGAACGTCGGGTTCTCGGCGTTCATCAGCGTCGGATCCATGATGGACGTTGGGTGGGGGGATTTGATCTCCTACCTCGGCGACGACCCGAAGACGAAGAGCATCGTCCTCTACATGGAGTCAATCGGCGACGCCCGTTCGTTCCTCTCCGCCGCCCGAGAAGTGGCCCTCACCAAGCCCATCATCGCCATAAAGGCCGGTCGCACCGAGGCCGCCGGCAAGGCCGCCGCCTCCCACACTGGCTCCCTCACCGGATCGGACGAGGTCCTCGACGCCGCCTTCCGGCGCAGCGGCGTATTGCGGGTGGATGAGATCTCCTCCCTCTTCGACATGGCTGAAGTCCTCGGCAAACAACCCCGCCCGAAAGGCCCGCGCCTCTCCGTCATCACCAACGCCGGAGGCCCCGCCGTCCTCGCCACAGACGCCCTTATCGGCAACGGCGGCGAGCTCGCGGAGGTCTCCGACGAGACCCTGGAGAAGCTCGACAGTTTCCTCCCAGGCCCCTGGAGCCACGGCAACCCGGTGGACGTTCTCGGCGACGCCGGCCCCGAACGGTACGCCAAAACGCTGGAGACCGCGGCCGGCGACCCTGAGAGTGACGGTCTCCTCGTAGTCCTCACGCCGCAGGACATGACGGACCCGACCGCGACAGCCGAGGCGCTCGTACCTTACGCGAACAGCACCGGCAAACCCGTGCTGGCGAGCTGGATGGGCGGCCCCGAGGTATCCGCCGGAGAGTCCATCCTCAACAACGCCGGCATCCCAACCTTCGACTACCCTGACGCCGCGGCCCGCGCTTTCGCCGACATGTGGCGCTATACCTACAACCTCCGCGCCATCTACGAGACCCCGCAACTCGCCACCGAAAACGGCGCCGTGGACCGGGACCGGGCCGGGGATCTCGTGGAGCGGGTGCGGGAAACGGGACGCACCATCCTCACCGAGTACGAGTCCAAAGAACTGCTCACCGCATACGGTATTCCCACCGTCGAGACCCGTATTGCTCGCAGCGCCGATGAAGCCGTCGAGGTCGCGGAGGACATCGGCTATCCCGTCGTCCTCAAGCTGGATTCGGAGACCATCACCCACAAGACCGACGTGGGTGGCGTGCGGCTGAACCTGGGGGACGCGGATGAGGTCAGCCGGGTTTACGAGGAGATGGAACGGCGCATCGGGGAGGAGTATTCGCCGGAGGACTTCGCAGGGGTCACGGTGCAGCCGATGGTCAGCCTGGAGGGGTACGAGTTGATCCTGGGCAGTAGCCCCGACCCGCAGTTCGGACCCGTGCTGCTCTTCGGCTCCGGCGGCCAGCTCGTCGAAGTGTACCGGGACCGCGCGCTCGCCCTCCCGCCGCTCACCACCACGCTCGCCCGCCGCGCGATGGAGCGGACCCGCATCTCCGAGGCGCTCGAAGGCGTCAGGGGCCGGACTCCGGTGGACCGGGGAGCGTTGGAGAAGCTGCTCGTTCGCTTCTCGCAGCTCGTGGTGGAGCAGCCGAGGATCAGGGAGATGGACATCAACCCGTTGCTCGCCTCCCCGGAACGCTTGCTCGCCCTCGACGCCCGCGTGGTGCTCCACGAACCGGAGATGGACGATGAGGATCTGCCCCACTCCGCCATCCGCCCGTACCCGACGCAATACGTCTTCGAGGAGGAGACCCGAGACGGCGAGCCGGTCGTGGTGCGTCCCATCCGGCCCGAGGACGAGCCCTTGATGGTGAAGTTCCACGGGTCGCTCTCCGAGCAGAGCGTCTACATGCGCTACTTCCACATGATGAACCTCGACCAGCGCACGGCCCACGACCGGCTCACCCGCATCTGCTTCATAGACTACGACCGCGAGATGGCGCTCGTGGCCGAGAGGGAGAACCCGGCGTCGGGGGAAAAAGAGATCCTGGGCGTCTCCCGCCTGAGCCGCCACGGCGCCGCGCGCGAGGAGGCTGAATTCTCCGTGCTCGTCAGCGACGCCTACCAGCGCCGGGGCGTCGGCACCCTGCTCCTCGAAAAGCTTCTGGACGTGGGCCGCGCCGAGGGACTCCGGCGCATCACCGCCGACATCCTCTTCGACAATTACCCCATGCAGCGCATCAGCCGCGGGTTAGGCTTCGAACTCCGCCGCGACACAGAAGACATGGTCATGAAGGCGGATCTAGATCTCTACAGGGCAGCCTGAAAGAAAGAGGGCCGGACTTCCGAAGAAGCCCGGCCCCTGGTACAACAGCCGCTCTACGCGGCTAGACGGCTAGAAGCCGGCGTTAAACTGATCCACCTCGAGGTCGAAGCCCTGGTCAACAGCAGAGTCGGCCGTGGACTCGTCGACCGCGGCGGCGTTGGCGTCGCCGGAGTTCGACTGGAAGCCGGCTACGAACGCGACCTGGGGCGCGAACGTGTTGAAGCTGTCCTCGAACGACACGTCGCTGCTGTCGTCTATAGCCGTCGCCTGCGCAAAAGCCGGGGAGGCCGCCACCAACATCATCGCCAGCATCGCCGCCAGCACCATCAATTTCCTCAATTTACCGC
>JBPCLT010000172.1:0-3096 GCA_051003015.1 Rubrobacteraceae bacterium
ACGGAACGATAGCCGCCGTCCAGAAGTGGGCCACGAAGTTGCACGCCGCCGTCTACCGGGCCACCGGAGGCAAGATCGGCGGCCGGATGGTAAGCAGCCCCGTCCTGCTCCTCATCACCACCGGACGCAGGACGGGCGAACAGCGGACTACCCCGCTCCTCTACCTTCAGGACGGTGATGGCTACGCCATTGTCGCCTCCAACGGTGGGACTTCCGGGCATCCCGCTTGGTGGCTGAACCTGGAGGCTGACCCCGAAGCTAAAATCGAGATCGGTGGCAAGAAGATCCGTGTCCGGTCCTCGGAGGCGATGGGGGAGGAGAGGCGGCGTCTGTGGGAGCGGCTCGTCGGGATGTATCCTGCCTACGAGGACTACCAGAGGCGCACGGATCGAACGATACCCGTCGTCTGTTTGCGTATCGTAGACTGAGTCCGGGCTAGCGGGAAGGAAGTGGAATGAAGACCATAACCCGTGAAGAGCTCCAGCAAAAGATGGACGGCGGAGACGTCTTCGTCCTTCTGGAGGTGCTCTCGGAGGAGTCATACCGGCGGGGACATCTGCCTGGGGCAGTTTGCTACGAGGGGCGGGAACAGGTCGAAGAGATCGCGCCTGACAGGAGCACGGAGGTCGTCGCGTACTGCTCCAACTTCGACTGACACTCCTCGACGCGGGTCGTCCGTGAGTTGACGGTCATGGGTTACGAGAACGCCGCCGACTACGAGGGCGGCAAGCAGGATTGGATCGAAGCCGGACTCCCCACGGAGAGCGCATAGAGACCTACTCGCACGCCTTCTTCACCTGGGCCCTCGCCAAACACGGCGTGAAGACGGGCCGGGCCGCCGGGATAGCGGGCGCGGCTGGGGCCACGCTCCCCGACGTGCCTTCCATCGCAGGGACGGCATACTACATCGGGATACCATTCCTGCGAGAAGGCTGGAGCTCGATAGACTCCGAAGAACTCCTCGATTCCATCTATTCCTCCGGTCCCTTCGGGGCGACCGGCGTCGCGCTGCACTCTGCTGTTCCGCCGCTCGCGCTCCTTCTCCTCTATGTATTCCTCAAGCTCGGCAGCCGGGACCATCGGAAGATACTGCTGTGGTTCCTGATCGGCTGGCTCGGCCACGCTGTCGCAGATTTCCTCACCCACGTGGACAACGCACGTCCGCTCTTCCGGGCCATCTCGGACTGGACGTGGTCAAGTCCCATCTCCTACTACAACCCGCTCCACTACGGCCAGGAGTTCTTCGCCATCAGCCACGCCCTCATACTGCTGACCATGGCCGCGCTCCTCATCCGCCGAATAATGCGCCGGGGCAAGCGGAAAAAGACACCCTCCGGCGAGAACCCGTAGGGTGCGCTGTCGCCGTCACGACACCTCGTTGCCATTTGGTAAACTCCTGCGCGGAGAGGTGTCCGAGTTGGCCGAAGGAGCGCGACTGGAAATCGCGTAGGCGTTGTTAAAGCGTCTCGTGGGTTCGAATCCCACCCTCTCCGCTCTCTTTGTAGATAAACGTGGATCGTTTGGTCGCCTACCGATCCCCGCGCGGAACGCCGCAGGGACATTACGGGTACTTCCGCTACCACAAGGGCGGTAAGCAAAAGGAACTTTACCTGGGCTGTACCAACGGTCTGGATGGCGGGCTGACGCGGACGGACGAGTTGGGGCTATACAGGCGCGAACGGGAGAACCGAGACCGGTAAGGGTCAAGTGAGCAGTTGGACGATACGTGCGACAATAAAGCGAGGGCGACGTTAGTGGAAGTATCAGCGTCGACCATGTTAATGGAGCAAGGGGATACCCAATGTCCGAGAAGAATACCAGGCTCAAGCCCTCGATGCCCAGGCGTGGAGACCTCAGAGGCGTCACCCGGCGCGCCCGCGAATTCGGGGACAAGCTCGCCGAGGCGAAGCCCGGACGCACCTTCTCTGACTCTGCCGAGGTCATCCGGGCAGACCGCGACTCCAGGTTCTAAGTGCCCGAGAGTGCGCCCGTGCCACGCGCATTGGTCTTGGACACCAGCGTGGCGGTCAAGTTCTACGTGCCCGAGGAGTTGCGCGAGGAAGCTCTGAGCGTCTTGGCCGCCGCCGAGTCCGGCGCTCTCGAGCTCGTCGCTCCGAGCACCCTGCAACCGGAGTTCTTCAACGCGCTGTGGTGGAAGCACCGTCGGGGCGAGCTTTCGCGGGAGGAAGTACGGAGCGGTTGGGATCAACTGGTTGCCGATAGGCCAGCCTCGCTCTATGCGCCCGAGGACTTGATGCCCCGTGCGGTCGAGATCGCCTTCGAGTCAGGCGCCATCGTCTACGACGCGCGCTCTTCCTCGCCCTCGCCGAAGACGCCGGAGCGACAATGGTCACCGCTGATGGCCGACTTCTCAAAACCCTGGAAGACACGTTCTACGCCAGCCTCGCGTATCCCTTGTCCGACGCCGACAGCCTCGTTCCAGACACGGAATGATGGGCGCCAATGTACTGTAACCGGGTCGGCGCGGGGTGGTGCGGAGCGGGCGAGAGCAGCGTATCGAATCTGCGAAAAATCCATGGAATAGCCGAAAAGCAGGACAAAGCGGGACGGAGTGACACGGACTTTTTAGGATTGAAAATTGCGCAAGCGGCGTCAAGCCATCTCGCCTATCGAATCTCACCCTCTCCGCCCCGGCCGATCCGGGCCCGCTAAAGATTTCCTGCGCGGTATCCGATACATACCGTATAGTTCCGTTGGAGGGACCTCGGTGAACCTGTCATGGAGGGGGAATGATGCGGCGTTTTATACTGGTTTCGTTGGTTGCGGCCTTTGCTTTCGGGCTGGTTTCGCAGTTTGGTGGGGAGACCGAGCCGGCTTTCGCGGCGAGTGACATGCGGAGTGCCGCGCGGGGGCCGGATCAGATCTCCGGCAAACCTTTGTACAGGAAGGCCAGAGTGCAGCGGTACGCGCGTTCGGTGGGGGCCACGCGCTACATCAAGCGGACCATCCCGATCTACTACCGGCTCGCCAGGAAGCGGAACATAGCCCCCGACGTGCTCGTGGCGCAGGCGATGGTCGAGACCGGGAACGGAGGCTACGGTGGCGACTCCCGTCCCTGGAACATGGCCGGCATCA
>JBPCLT010000173.1:0-3109 GCA_051003015.1 Rubrobacteraceae bacterium
GGATCGCCGAGAACGGGACCTTTTACATCATCACCGCCTTCGTGCTGACCTACATCACCGAGCAGGTGGGGCTGGAGTCGAGCGTGGGTCTTACCGGCGTCATAATCGCCTCCGCCATCGGCCTGGCGGCGATACCCTTCTGGGGCGCGCTCTCGGATCGCATCGGCCGGCGTCCGGTGTACCTGTTCGGAGCCGTGTTTTCGCTGATCTTCGCGTTCCCGTTCTTCTGGCTTCTGGACACGGGCATCGCTCCTCTGATCTGGATCGCCATCGTCCTCGGGGTGAACCTTGGACACGACGCGATGTACGGCCCGCAGGCGTCGTACTTCTGCGAGCTGTTCGGGACGCGGGTGCGCTACAGTGGGGCCTCTCTGGGCTACCAGCTCGCCTCCGTGCTCGCGGGCGGTTTCTCCCCGCTCATCGCCGTCGCGCTGCTCAACGCCTATGGCACGTACGTCCCGATAGCCATCTACATGTCCTTCATGGCGCTCATCACCGTGATCGCGGTGATCCTGGCCCCCGAGACGTACCAGGACGATATCTCCGAGACTCAGGACGCCGAACGCCAGCTTATCGCGGAGAGCACCGGAGAGCACCCGGCGTAGCCTTCCGTCTGGCGGGTAGAAAGGAGCCCGTGACGGGAACCCAGGATCGGGGGCAGACGTGACCGAGGCTTCTACCATGCCGGAAAAGTCGGTGAACGTGGATTTGAGTGATAAGAGCGCCCTGGTCACCGGCGCCGCGAGCGGAATCGGACGGGCCTGCGCCGAGAGGTTGGCGCACGCGGGCGCGTCCGTGACGGTGCTCGACCTCGATGGCGGCGCCGCGAAGAAGGTAGCGAAAAATATCGGCGGCGAAGCCGTGCAGGTTGACCTCTCGGATCACGCGGCGCTCGATGCCCTGGATCTCGCGGCGGACACCGTGGTGAACAATGCCGGGTTGCAGCACGTCGCGCCCATCGAAGACTTTCCGCCGGAACGGTTCTCCCTGATACTGCGGGTCATGCTGGAGGCGCCGTTCCGGTTAGTACGGCAGGCTTTGCCTGGGATGTACGAGAAGGGATGGGGGCGGGTCGTGAACATCTCCTCTATCCACGGCATGGTCGCCTCGCCGTACAAGTCTGCTTACGTATCCGCGAAGCATGGGCTCGAAGGGCTATCGAAGGTGATCGCGCTGGAAGGTGGGCCGAAGGGGGTCACGTCCAACTGCATCTGTCCGGCCTACGTGCGCACGCCGCTGGTGGAGGGTCAGATAGCGGATCAAGCCACGACTCACGGTATCTCGGAGGACGAGGTGATCGAGAAGATAATGCTCACCGAGCCCGCGATCAAACGCCTGATCGAACCCGAGGAAGTGGCCGAGATGGCCGCGTTCCTGTGCTCGCCCGCCGCCTCGTTCGTCAACGGAACATCCCTGACGATGGACGGCGGGGCCACGGCCCACTAGCGGGAAAGGGATAATCACATGACCGAATCGGCCGAGGGAACGCTCCTCTGGGAACCCTCCGATGAACTGAAGAAGGACAGCAATATCTCCCGCTACATGCGGTGGCTGGAGAGCGAAAGGGGCATGTCGTTCGGCTCGTACAACGAGTTGTGGGAGTGGTCCGTCACCGATCTGGAGGGTTTCTGGTCCTCCATCTGGGATTACTGCGGGGTCGTGTCCTCGAAGCCTTATGATGAAGTGCTGGCGAAGCGTGAGATGCCAGGAGCGGAGTGGTTTCCGGGGACGGAGTTGAACTACGCCGAGCACATCTTCTTGCGGGCGCGGGCGGGGGAACCGGCGATCATTCACAAGTCCGAAATTCGTCCCCTCTCCGAGGTGAGCTGGGCCGAGTTGCGTGAGCGGGTCGCTGCGTTCGCGGCGAGCTTGCGGTCGCTCGGGGTGGGGCGCGGCGACCGGGTGGTGGCTTACCTGCCGAACGTGCCTGAGGCCGTGGTGGCCTTCCTCGCCACGGCATCCATCGGAGCCGTGTGGTCGAGTTGTTCGCCGGACTTCGGGGCTTCGAGCGTTGTTGACCGTTTCCGGCAGATTGGCCCGAAGGTCCTAATCACGGTGGACGGCTACCGCTACGGCGGCAAAGACCACGACCGGATGGAGACGGTGGCGAACTTGCAGCGGGAGATCCCGGCGCTTGAACACACCGTCGTGTTGCCTTACCTGAACGAGACGCCGGACACGGGCAAGCTGGACACCGCCGTGCTCTGGGACGAGTTGCTTGACGATCACCGGGGGGCGGAACTGGTCTTCGAGCGGGTGCCTTTCGACCATCCGTTGTGGGTCCTCTATTCCTCGGGGACGACGGGGCTTCCGAAGGCCATCGTGCAGGGTCAGGGCGGCATCTTGCTGGAGCACCTCAAGAAGGCGGACCTCCACATAGACCTCGGACCCGGCGACCGCTTCTTCTGGTTCACCACGACGGGCTGGATGATGTGGAACATGCTCGTTGGCGGGCTGCTCTCCGGGGCCACCGCGCTCCTCTACGACGGCAACCCCGGACACCCTGACATGAACGCCCTGTGGGCCTTCGCCGAAGAGACCGGCATGACCTGCTTCGGGACCAGCGCCAGCTACATCACCTCCTGCATGAACGCGGGAATAGATCCGGGCCGGGACCACGACCTCTCCGCCCTCAAAAGCATGGGCTCCACCGGCTCGCCTCTCCCGCCGGAGGGCTTCGAGT
The DNA here is from genome assembly GCA_051003015.1 of Rubrobacteraceae bacterium. GTDB lineage: Bacteria > Actinomycetota > Rubrobacteria > Rubrobacterales > Rubrobacteraceae > JACDGB01. The sequence goes on from JBPCLT010000173.1 coordinate 2,684, forward strand.
GGGCTTACGAACACGTAAAGCGAGACCTCTGGCTCTTCTCCACCAGCGGCGGCACCGACCTATGTACCGCGTTCGTCGGCGGCGTTCCGCTATTGCCGGTCCACGCCGGGGAGCTCCAGGCGCGTTCGCTCGGCGCGAAGGTCGAGGCGTTCGGCGAGGATGGGAACTCTCTGACCGGCGAGGTGGGGGAACTGGTCATCACGGAGCCAATGCCTTCCATGCCGCTGTATCTGTGGGGTGATGAGGGGGGCGAGAAGTACCGCGGCAGCTACTTCGACAAGTATCCCGGCGTGTGGCGGCATGGGGATTGGATCCTGATCAAACCCCACGGCGGTTGCGTAATCTATGGGCGCAGCGATTCCACCATAAACCGGGGCGGCGTCAGGATGGGGACCAGTGAGATCTACTCAGCCGTCGAAAAGGTCG
>JBPCLT010000174.1:0-10375 GCA_051003015.1 Rubrobacteraceae bacterium
AAATGTTCGTTACTCTCCGGTCGAGCCGGGGGCAAAATCCCCGCGGATCTTTGTCAGGAGGCCGTGGAGAGTCTGGCGTTCTTTCGGGTTCAGGCTGGCTAGGGTTTTCTCTTCGGCCCGTTGCCAACAGTAGGCGATGGGCTCCTCGAGGGCGCGTCCCTTTTCGGTGAGGTGGACGCGGAAGCTCCTGGCGTCGTCCGGATTCTGGCGCCGCTCCACGAGCCCGCAATTCTCCAGGCGGCGGATCATCTTGGTGACGGTTGGGGGCTCGACGTTCAGCCTGGCGGCGAGCTCTCCGCCGCGCAGGCCGTCCTGTTCCCACAGTTCCGCGAGGAGCATATCCTGCCCGACGTGCAGCCCGACCTCTGCAAGCACCGCCGCCACGTTGCCCCGGTGGAACTTGCAGACCTTCGCCAACGCGAAACCGGTCGTGCCGCGGATGGAGGAAGTCCGGATCACACGCCCTCCACCAGATCCTTCGCCGTCAGCCGCTTGTAGTTCATCTTAAACAACTCCAAAGCACCCTCCACGTCTTCTTCGCCCCGAATCGGATAACTAACCCACCCGGTCTTTGGCAGAACGTGATGGGGTCGCGCCCTGCCGGCCTCCACAAGCTCCTTCCTCACCCTCACCGGAAACGGAAGGTCAGCCAGATGACCGCCGTGCAGGTGCCCGATCTCATGCCCCCTCACCCGGAACTCTACCCCGCCGAACCGGTGTGGCCTGGCCTCCACTCCCGGCCATCCCATCACTTCGTCCGCGATCCGATCCCTGCTATCCACGATCTCCGCCATCTCTATCTCCATTCCACCGAACATTAGTTAGCCAGCTAAGTAATTCTACTATGCGAGTACGAGAAGTCAACTACTTCCGTTGTCTGGAAGGTTTTGCGTGGTGCATCGTGAGTTTCCTTTCATGGCTGGCGTGTCTGGTTTGAAGGATGCACCGTGAGGCGCCGCCTGTCATCGTACGCGAGGATGGTTTTCCGCCCGTACTTTGGTACAGGCCGAGAACGATGGCGCGCCGGGCTTCGCGGGTTCCGCGAGCCGGATTGCTTTACCATTCAGGTGAGGGTTGCGGAGTGGGGAGGAGTTTATGGTGGGAAGCGGAAAAGGGATCGAACCGGTGGACGCCGCCGCATACCTTCGGGCGCAGCCTTCCGGGCGGTGTGAGGGGGAGTTTCTACGGGAGATCCAGGATCGTGTCGCAGCGGATGGGCGAAAGGTCGTGGTCCTCGACGACGATCCCACCGGCGTGCAGAGCGTCCATGACGTACCGGTGCTGGCCGACTGGCCGGTCGAAGAGTTGCGATGGGGGCTGTCGCAGGAGAGCCCGACGTTCTTCGTCTTGACGAACTCCCGGGCCTTGCCCGAGGACCGCGCCGTGGAGATGAACCGCGAGATCGTTCGGGCGCTCGCCGAAGCCGCTGAAGACGTTGGCGTGGACTTCGTCATCATCAGCCGGAGCGACTCCACCCTGCGGGGGCATTATCCGGCGGAGACCGATGCGCTGGCGGAGACGCTCGAAGAGAGAATAGACGGCGTGATCCTCTGCCTCTGTTTCTTCGAGGCGGGGAGGATCACGGTCAACGACATCCACTGGGTGCGCCAGGGTGACAGACTCGTCCCGGTGGGCCTCACCGAGTTCGCCTCCGACCACAGCTTCGGATTCGCAAGCTCGGACCTGAAAGAGTGGGTCGCCGAGAAGACCGGCGGCAGAATCCCGGCCTCCGAGGTGACCAGTATCAGCCTGTCGGACATCCGCGATAGTGGGCCGGAGCGCGTCTCGGAATTATTGGGCGGGGTCGAAAGTGGCCTTCCGGTTGTGGTCAACGCGGAGCATTACGGGGATCTGGAGGTCTTCGTACTCGGGCTGCTCGATGCTGAGGCTGTGGGGAAGCGTTTCATCTACCGGACTGGTCCATCTTTCGCGCGGGCGCGGGGTGGGATCACGCCTCCAAGCATTCTCGGGCCGGAGGACCTCCGTCGCCGTGGGACGCCGGGTGGACATGGTCTGGTCCTCGTCGGTTCATACGTGCCGACCACGACGGAGCAGCTACGGGAAGCCCTGGCGCTGGATGGTGTGGAGAGTTTCGAGATATCCGTTCGCCGGTTGCTTGAACCCGCCGCGAGACGGGCGGAGATCGAACGCGCCGTATCAGGAGTCAACCGGGCATTGCGCTCGCGCGAGGTGATCCTGTACACCAGCCGGGACCTCGTGATGGCTGACTCTTTGGCCGATGGCGAGCGTTCGGACCTGGACGTGGGATCGGCGGTCTCCAATGCGCTGGTGGAGGTCATGCGGCGGGTGGACAGGGCGTTGGAGTTGTCGTTCGTGATCGCAAAGGGCGGCATCACGTCGAGCGAGGTGGGCACGCGGGGACTCGGCGTGAAGCGTGCGCACGTCGCCGGGCCGCTCTTGCCACCAGGCATCGTGCCCGTCTGGATGCTGCCCGAAGATAACGACTTCCCCGGCCTGCCATACGTAATCTTCCCAGGCAACGTCGGCGGCCCTGATTCCCTGGCGCGGGCCATCGAAATCCTGCGCGAGGCGGCCCGATGAGCGTCGCATTCGCCGGGGCCGAGCCGGAATTATTCGGATAGAAGGAGGAGAAATGACGCGCATCGGATTTATAGGATTGGGCGCTATGGGCATGCCGATGGCGGAGTGCCTGATCGGGGCCGGACATACGTTGACGGTCTTTGACGTGGCCGCCGACAGGATGCGTTCCCTGGAGGAGCGCGGGGCCAGCGCCTCTAGCTCGCCGCGAGAGGCGGGGGACGGGGCCGGGGCACTCGTGGTCATGGTCGCCACGGAGGAGCAGGCGGAGGAGGCGCTGTTCGGGGAGGAGGGCGCGGCCCACGCCATGACGGAGGGATCTGCCGTTGTCCTGATGTGTACCATCGGGCCCGCGGCGGTTCGGGGGCTGGCCGGACGGCTGGAGGAGCGCGGTCTGCGTGCGCTGGACGCGCCCGTGAGCGGCGGCGTTGCCCGCGCCGAGAGAGGAGACCTCCTCATCATGGCGGGCGGCCCCGAGGAGCTGTTCGCGGAGCTGAAGCCGGCGCTCGGCGCGATGGGTTCCAGCGTCGTGCATTGCGGAGCGCGAGTCGGGGACGGACAGGCGGTCAAGCTTGTCAACCAGTTGCTGTGCGGAGTGCATATCGTGGCGGCGGCCGAGGCGCTCGCCTACGCGGGGCGGCTGGGTCTCGACCCCCGCTTCGTCTTCGAGACCATCCGGCACGGCGCCGCCAATTCGTTCATGCTCGAAGACCGTGGGGAGCGGATGCTCGAAAGAGCGTTCGAGCCGCCGAAAAGCGCCCTGGACATCTTCATCAAGGACATGGGCCTCGTTCTCGCGTCTGCCGAAGAGGCCGGGTTCTCCGCGCCACTGGCATCGGCAGCGCGCGAAGTATACGAGGCCGGGGCGGAGATGGGTCTGGGGGCGGAGGACGACTCGGGTGTCATCCGCGCCTTCGAGTCCTGAACATCTCTAATTCAGGACAACGAGCAGGGCTGACACCGTGATCACGGAGACCGTGGTGGAGACAAGGATGGTGCTTGAGACGCGCTCGACGTAGGTGTCGTACTGGCGGGCGACGATGAACACGTTCGCGGCGACGGGGAGGGCGGCGGCCAGGGTCGCGGTGGTGGCCCAGAGTGGGTCAACGTCGAAGATCCGGGTGGTAGCGAACCAGATCGCCAGCGGGTGTACGAGGAGCTTGAAGCAGGTCATGTAGGAGATCTCCCCGATACCTGTCGAGAGGGATCTCCCGACGAGCGTCGCGCCGAGGGCGAAGAGGGCGCATGGCCCCGCGGCGTCGGAGAGCAGACCGGTGAAGTTGGCGACAGGGGTCGGCAGGCCGAGGCCAAACGCCGAAACCAGCGCCCCGGAGAAGATCGCGATGATAATCGGGTTCCGGCCCAGCGACCCGGCGACCGATCCCACGAGACTCGCCCACCCTCCGTCGGAGCCCTTGCCGGCCTCGACTAGCACCATCGTCAACGGTATCAGCACCGTGGCCTCCAGGGTCAGACCGATCACCACCGGGATCGCCGCGCCGTCCCCGAAGGCGGCCGAGACCAGAGGCAAACCCATGTATCCAGTGTTGCCGAGCACCGCCGCCGCGCCAAGTAGCGCCGCCTCGCCGGCGCGGACCTCGAACACGAACCACCCAAGTACCGCCGCCACCGCGAAAACCGCGAGCCCGGATCCCAAATATGCCGCGATGAAGGAGCCATCGAGAACCTCGTCCAGAGGGGCAGTCGCCATCAGCTCGAACAGGAAAGCCGGCAGGGCGAAGTAGAAGACGAAGGCGTTGACCCCCGCGATGCTCGCCTCGCTCAAAACCTTGAAGCGTCCGGCGCCGTAGCCGCAGAAGATCAGGGCGAAGAAAGGAAGTACCGTGTCGAAGATGGCCTGCAAGACCCGATTATCATACAGGCCCATCCGGGAAAGTCCCGGCAGGTAACTCTAGGCCGTAACCAGTACTCCCGCGTCCGCGACGACCTCACCGACGACCGCGGCCGCATCACCGCGCTCCCTCAGAGCATCGGTCAGGAGCCGCGCTCCTTCTTCCAGCACGGCCACCAGCAATCCGCCGCTCGTCTGTGGATCGTAGAGTGGCAGGAGGTCTTCATCGCTGACGCCATCGGGGACCACGCGGCCCTCCAGGTATTCCCGGTTGTTCTTGAGGCCGCCTGGGTACATGCCACCGTTCGCCAGGGTCACGGCCCGTTCCCATACGGGAACCTCGCTCCGGCGCACAACCGCTCCGACTCCGCTGGCTTCCAGCATCTCGGTGAGGTGTCCGAGGAAGCCGTACCCTGTAACGTCCGTCGCGGCCGATGGGGAGACCTCCAACATTGCGTCCCGGGCACTCCGGTTCAACCGGGCCGCGGCCTCGACGGCGTCTTCGATCTCCGACTCCGAGAGGAGGTCCCGCTTCAACGCCGTCGTCAGGATGCCGAGGCCGAGCGGCTTGGTGAGGACCAGCCGGTCGCCGACCTTCGCTCCGGCGTTCCTCACGACCTTATCTTCCTCGACGAAGCCGGTAACCGAGAGGCCGTATTTCGGTTCATCGTCTTGCACGGAGTGGCCGCCGCATAGTCTTGCGCCCGCTTCCTCTATTCCAGCGAGCAGGGAAAAGCCACCAGGTTCATCGCGGTCAGCGGTTCGCCACCCATCGCGTAGATGTCCGAGAAGGCGTTGGCGGCGGCGATCTGGCCGAAGCGGAATGGGTCGTCCACGATGGGCGTGAAGAAGTCCGCCGTTTGGAGGAGCAGGCCGCCGCCGAACGGGATGTATCCGGTGTCATTCCGGGTCTCCATCCCGCTCACGAAACCGTCGGCGTTAGACGGCGCGAGCCCCTGCAAAGCCTGCTCCAGGTTCCCCGGAGCGAACTTCGACGCTCAACCAGCCTTCGTCGAGTACTTCGTCAGCCTTATGCGCTTTCGCTGGTCCATAGCCCGAGTATACCCGTGTACCGGAGGAGAGAGCCGGTGTCTCTTGCGCCGGATTATTCCACTATGCGAGGAGGGTTCTTTTCCAGCAAGTATGAGGCTTCGGAGGCGGAGAGCGGCCGGGAGAAGTGGAAGCCCTGGACCATATCGCAGCCCAAGTTTCTCAGGCGTTCGTATTGATCCGCAGTCTCCACGCCTTCGGCTATGACCTTCAGGCCCAGCGCGTGCGCCAGGTCAATGGTCCCGTGGACTATCGCCGTGTCGCCTGAGTCCTTCCCGAGGCCGGCGATGAATACGCCGTCTATCTTCAAGAAGTCCAACGGCATGAGCTTCAGGTAGCGCAGGCACGAGTAGCCCGTGCCGTAGTCGTCTATGGCGAAGCTCACCCCGAGGCCCTTCAGCCGCTTCAGCTTGCCCAGGGCGAAATCCGCGTTGTCCATGACGGCCCGCTCCGTGATCTCGATCATCAGGGTTTCCGGGTCGAGTCCCGTCTCGCCGAGTACCCTGGAGATCGTATCCGCCTGATCGGCGAACTGGCTCGCGGAGAAGTTGACGCTTATCAGGAACGGCGGCGCCAGGCCGTCCTCGCGCCACCGTTGCGTCTGCCGGCACACCTGTTCGAAGACCACCTCGCCTATGGGGTGGATCAGGCCCGTATCCTCCGCCAGTTCGATAAACTCCTCGGCGGCGACGAGCCCTCGCTCCGGATGCCTCCATCTCACCAGCGCCTCCAGGCCGGAGATGCCGCCGGTCTCCGCCTCGATTATCGGCTGGTAATGGACTTCGAACTCATTATGTTCCACGCCGCGCGTGAGTTGGGTTTTGAGCTCCATGCGCTGCACGGCACGGGTGTTCATGCTCGGGTTGAACACCTCGTACCGGCTCTTGCCGCTGCTCTTGGCCGCGTACATCGCCAGGTCAGCCCGGCGCAGGACATCCTTTGGCTGCTCTCTTTCGGGGTCTTCGGAGACGGGGCCCGAGGCGATGCCGATGCTGGAGCTCACGAACACTTCCCGGCCGTCAAGATGGAACGGCGCCCGCAGGATCTCTGTTATGCGCTCCGTAACTTGCCGGGCCTCCTCCACTTCGGCCGGCGCGTCCAGCATGACGCCGAACTCGTCCCCGAAGAGGCGCGCGACCGTGTCTCCAGGCCGCACGCAGGATTGCAGCCGCCGGGCTACCTCTCCCAGCAGGATGTCCCCGGCCTCGTGGCCCAGAGAATCGTTGATGGACTTGAAGTCGTCCAGGTCCACGAACAGCACCGCCACCGAACCGTCCTCCCGGCGGACCCTGGAGAGCGCGTGATCCAGGCGGTCCAGGAACAGAGCCCTGTTGGGCAGGTCCGTGAGCGGGTCGTGAAAAGCCTGGTGCGTCAGTTGTTCCTCCAGGGCTTTCTGCTCTGTGGCGTCGCGGGCCACGGCGCAGACCGCATGCCCGTCGCGGTAGGGGATCACGGTCGCGCTCACCCCTACTTCGATCAGAGAACCGTCCTTGTGGCGGTACCGGCGCTCGCCGACGAAGCGTTGTCCTTCCAGAAGGTGACGCTCGACGGTAAGGTCTATGTCTTCCGCCGGGTGGGCGACTATGTCGTAGATCGTCATCCCGTGCAGTTCCACGGAGGTGTATCCGAGCAATTCTTCGAGCGCCGCGTTCGACTCCAGGATGCGCTTGGTACGGGGATCGAACAGGTAGATGTTCTCGACGCTCTGCTCCACCACGGCCCGGTAACGCTCCTCGCTCTCCCTGAGCGCCTCTTCCATGCGCCTGCGTTCGGTGGTCTCTCTTTGCACCGATACCCAGTGGGTAACCAGGCCACTCTCGTCTGCAACCGGGGTGATGTTCAGCTCCACCCAGAACTCCGTGCCGTCCTTGCGGAAGTTGAGCACCTCCGCCCGCACCGGCTCCCACCTCTCGAATGACTCCCGAATCCTGTCGAGCTGCGCGCGATCCGTCCCCGGTCCTTGAAGGAGGCGCGGCGTCTTGCCGATCACCTCATCGGGCTCGTAGCCGGTCATGCGGGTGAAGGTCTCGTTGACGTACACGACCCTGGGGCCGGGTTCATCGAACGGCCAGGCTTCGGAGATCATGATCGCGTCGTTGGCGTTGACGGCGACGGACTCAAGCAGCCTGAGCCGCGCTTCTCTCGTCTTGCGCCCGGTGATGTCCCGCTCGTTGATCAGCACGCCCTCTATGCCCGGTTCGTCCAACAAATAGGTACCCGAGGACTCGATCCAGCGCCAGGAGCCGTCCTTATGCCTGAAGCGGTATTCGGCCGCGTTCCTGGCGGTGCCCGGCGTATCCAGGGCTTTCTCGGTCTCTTCCAGAACATGCGGCAGGTCTTCCGGATGGACGTAGTCGAGGACGTTCATGCCGACAGCCTCGCTGGGGTCATAACCCAACAACCGCTCGAACGCCGGGCTGGCATACCTCAGCGTGCCGTCGAGGCCAACGATTTTGATGATCTCGGAGGAGTTCTGCACCACGGATCGGAACCGCTCCTCGCTGACCCGGAGAGCCTCCTCCGCCTGTTTGCGCTCCGTGACGTCCAGGAACAGCGAGACGAAATGGCTGGGGTTCCCCTCCGAGTCCCGCACCACGGCGACGTCCGAGACGACCCACACGGTGTGCCCATCGGCGTGGACGTAGCGTTTCTCCAGGCTCTGGTTCTCGGACACGCCGCTCAATATCCGTTCCGCGCGCTCTCTGCTAGCTTCTAGGTCATCCGGGTGGGTTATCTCAGGCGTCCGTCTGGAGAGCAGCTCCTCCGGGTAACCTAGCATCTCGCACAGCGCGCGGTTTACTTGCAGGAAACGCCTTTCGAGTCCGACGAGGGCCATGCCCGTAGAAGCGTTCTCGAAGGCGCCGCGGAACTGCTCCTCGCTCGCCCGCAGGGCGTCTTCCGCTGCCTTGCGTTCGGTGATATCCCTGATAATGCTTTGCACCGCCGGCTTGCCCTCATATATGGTCGGTATCGTCACCGCCTCGACTTCGATGATGCTGCCGTCCGTCCTGAGCAGCTTCTGCTGCATCAACGCCGTGGTCTCGCCCTCCAGCGCCAGCTCGACCCTCCTCTTCACGGCCTCCCGGAAGTCAGGATGCACGAAGTCGAGGAAAGGTTCGCCGATCAACCGCTCCGGCCCCTCCGCGCCGGCGAGCTTCGCCCCGGCCGCGTTTATGAACGCTATCTTCCCTTCGCTGAGGATAGCTATGGTTTCAGGAGAATCTTCCACCAGCCGGCGGTGGCGCTCCTCGCTCTCCCTGAGGTCATCCTCCGCCTGCCGGCGCTCCGTGACGTCGCGGTAATTGAGGACGATCCCGCTGACGGCGGGGTTGTCGAGCAGGTTGGTGCGGATGGCCTCGAAGTGGCGCCAGGAGCCGTCCTTGTGCCGTAGCCTGTACTCGACGGGCCTTCCGACCGCGGGGTTGTCCAGGACCTCCGCGAACGTGCGCCGGGCCCGTTCGAGGTCTGCCGGATGTACGTAGTCGAAACCGTTGCCGCCGAAGCGTTCGCCCGGCTCATAACCCAGCACCCGCTCGATTGATGGGCTGTCGTAGCGGATGGTGGCGTCCGCGTCCAGGATCGTTATGGTGTCAGGGGCGTTCTGGATCAGGGCCCGGAAGTGCTCTTCGCGCTCACGGAGCGCATCCTCCAGCCGCTTGCGTTCGGTGACGTCGCGGGATACCGCGCACAAGGCCGTCCTGCCGCCGTGGGAGATCACCGTCGCGCTCGTGTCCACGATTATGCTGGTGCTGTCCTTGCGCCGGTAGGTCCTCTCCCCGATGTGGCGCCGCTTCTCCCTCAGGCTGCGCTCGACGTTTCTGTCTATGTCCTCCGGCTCGTGGGCGATGAAGTCGTAGATCCTCATCCCGCGGAGCTCTTCCGCAGTGTAGCCAACCATCTCCTGGAAAGCGGCGTTGGACTCGAGGACTTGCCTGGTATTGGCGTCATAGAGGTAGATGGACTCCACGCTCTGCTCCATGACCGCCCGGTACCGTTCCTCGCTCTCCCTGAGCGCGGCCTCCATCTCCTTCCACCCGGTCGCGTCGTGGGCGACCCACGCCACCCGGTCACCGGATATCGGCGAGACGTTCGCTGAGAACCACCGCTCGCGATCCTCAATGGTCAGGCTATATTCGACGCTTACCGTCCGTCCCGTATCCAGCGCGTGGCGCAGGTGGCTCAGGAGAAGGTCGGCCTTGTCGGAAGGTAGGATCTCGTGCAGGGTCTTGCCTGTCTGCTCTTGCGCCGGCATGTACAGCAGCGAGGGGTTGGCGGAGGCCACCTTGAGGCAGCGTCCATCCCGGTCGAGCACGAGAACGATGTCGTACATCGCCTCGAATAGCGCTTTCAGTTCGGCTTCGGATGCCTGCAGCTTCTCTTCCGCCCGCTTGCGCTCGGTTATATCCTCGACCATGCCGACCATTAGCCGGGGCCTCTCTTCGTCCCCGCGGATGATGGAACTGGTGAGGTGGCCCCAGATCAGGCTTCCGTCTTTGCGGATGTAACGCTTCTCCAGCCTGAAGTGGTCCAGCTCACCAGCCATCATCTTCTCGAACAGCTCCATGTCGGCCGCCACGTCGTCCGGGTGGGTTACGTCTCCGAAACGCATCCTCTGGAGCTCTTCGGCGCCGTAACCGAGCATTGTCTGGAGAGCCGGGTTGCTCTCCTTGAGCCATCCCTCGGCATCCACGAGCGCCATGCCGGCCGCGCTCCTGTCGAATATGGCCCGGAACTCCGCCTGGCTTCCCCGAAGCGCCTCAAGTACTTCCTCGCGTTCCGTGACGTCCCGCGAGACGTTGACCATCCCTCGTACCACGGGGTCGTCGAGGAGGTTGTTGCGAACCGTCTCGACGTGGCGCCAGGAGCCGTCCGCGTGCCGCATGCGAAACCGCACCGGCGGGTTGATCCCTGGCC
>JBPCLT010000175.1:0-19405 GCA_051003015.1 Rubrobacteraceae bacterium
GTCTTGAACGGCTAGCCAGTCAGCCAGCACCCATGCCCGAAGCAACACCGGGATTCAAGAGACAACTACGTGAAGCGTTCGATGAACTGGAGGTCGGACGCACCTTCACGTTCCGGCGCACCTTCACTGAAGGGGATGTCGCGCTCTTCTGTGGCGTGACCGGCGACTACAACCCGTACCTCAGGACGCGGAGTTCGCCGGGGAGAGCTTCTACGGGCGGCTCACCATCCCCGGCCTCCTCACCGGCAGCATGTTGACGCACATCGGAGGGATGCTCGGCTTCCTGGCGACGGAGATGCGCTTCGAATACCTCGCGCCGGTTTACGCCGGGGATACGATCACCTGCCTCGTCACCATCCTCGAAAAAGACGAAACCCAACGCCGCATGCAGTGCGGAGCGGACTTCACCAACCAGGAAGACCTCCCCGTCCTCCGAGCAAGTTTCTCAGGCTTCCCCGGCCAGATACGGCTGTCGAGATAAAGAAACGCCCCCGCCACGGTGGCGAGGGCGCTTACTATTGCCTGATACCTGTAGCCTGAAACCTACAAGACCTTTATCCGCCGACGGACCTTCGTGGCCGCAAGTCCCGCGGCCATCTCGTCGAATGCCTGGGCCGGGGCCGTGTCTTCGGCGAACAGAGATTTGCCCGGTTCGCCGGAAGCGTCGGGGAGGATCGGGATGCGACCGAGTATCTTCGAGTCCAACTCGGTGGACACCCGCTCGCCGCCGTCACCGCCGAAAATCTTCAATTCCTTGCCGCAGTCCGGGCATTCGGCGTGGCTCATGTTCTCGACCACGCCGATGACCTTGAGGTGCGCCTGCACGGCCATCTTGCCGGCCTTGACCGCCACGCGGGCGGCGTCGGCCTGGGGGGTCGTGACTACCAGGGCCTCGGCTTTGGGGATCATCTGCGCTACGGTGAGGGCCACGTCGCCGGTGCCTGGCGGCATGTCAACGATGATGAAGTCGGGCTCGTCCCAGTACACGTCGCGCATTAGTTGGGTGAGCGCCTTGTTCACGATGGGGGCGCGCCAGATCACGGCCTGCCCCTCGTTCACGAAGTTGCCCATCGAGATGAACTTCAATCCAGTCGCCGACTCTATCGGGAAGATGACGCCGCCGACGACGTTCGGCTTCTCCGTCGCGCCGAGCATGACCGGGATGGAGGAGCCGTACACGTCAGCGTCCAGGATCTCCACGGACTTGCCTGCCCGGTCGAGCGCCGCCGCCAGGTTCACGGCCACCGTGCTCTTGCCGACGCCGCCCTTGCCGCTGACGACCGCGATGATGCGAGTCCTGGACTCGTCCCGGAAGGCCGGGGCGAGCTCCGCCGGGCCGCCGTGCAGCGAGGTCATGAGGTTCTGGCGATCCTCGTCCGTCATCACGCCGAAGTCCACCTCGACGCTCCCGACGCCTTCGATCTCCATGAGGCGGTCCCTGATGTCCGTGGTGATGCGGTGCTTCATGGGACAACCCGCGGTAGTCAAAGCGACGCCGACCGTGACGTTCGGGCCTTCGATGGCGACGCCCCGGATCATGTTCAAGGAGATGAGGTCGCGCCCGATCTCCGGGTCCTTCACGTCCCTCAATGCCTCCCGAATACCCGCCTCCGAGAACCCGTCCGCGGGCTCCCCGTTGCCCGCGCCGTTCCCGGCGGACTCGGATCCGTTCGCGGGAGCATCATCCTCGCCGGCGCGTCTACGAAACCAGTCAACCACGTTTGCCAACCTCCTCCGGCGCCGGGACTCCGGCGCGTTCACATCCCTGAAATCAGGGGCGGTTCTCCGACCCTGGGCGCCATGTTACCACAGAGGTTCTACCTCTCCGGTGGCGGGAGGGAGCCTGCGGAAGAGCCTGCGTTTCGCGGCCCCAGTCTTCTAGCGGACGACCTTGAAGCGCCACGACCGGATCGCGGTGTTGCCGGCCGGGTCGGTGGCGGTGACCCTGACCGAATGGCGCCCGAAGGAGAGCTTCCTGGTGACGAAGCTCAACCGGTTCGTGCCCCCGTCATACCGGAAGGTAGTCTTGTTTCTGCCGTCCAGTACGAGCCGAATACCGTTCCTGGTGAGGTCGCTCCCCGTATCGCGGACGATGGCTCTGATCGCGGGCGTCCGGTCGCGCACCCTCGAGCCGGGGTCTGGTTTAGGGGAGGAGATGGTCGGGTCGGTTCGATCCGGAGCAGGGGCAGCCGTGGGTGGGGGTTGCTGGGTAATGGACGCCTGGGCATTCAGCCGCCCGCCGGTAGCCGTCTTGCCCGCGAGACTCGGCTTATCCTCGGAGTACTGGAGGATCTGAGCCTTTATCCGCGCGTCGTCGAAGAGGGGGTTCTCGCTCTTGATCAGGGCCGCCACCCCAGCGACTTGCGGCGACGCCATGGAGGTGCCGCTGTACGTGCCATAGCTGTTGGCGGGTATGGTGCTCAATATGCCCACGCCCGGCGCGCCCAAATCCACCGAGACGTCGCCGAAGTTTGAGAAGGAGGCCAGCCGGTCATCGTCGTCGGTAGCCGCCACCGAGATGATGTTCGAGTTGCTGTAGGACGCCGGGTAGTCCGGGTCCGTATCGTTGTCATCGCCGACGCCGTCGTCTCCGCCGTTCCCGGCGGCGGCGACGAAGAGGTGTCCCGCGGCGTCCGCCCTGGCGATGGCTTCTTGCAGGGCCTGGGAGTATCCGCCGCCGCCCCAACTGTTGTTGGAGACCTTCACGTTCTCGGCCACGGCGTAGTCTATGGCCGCGATCGCGTCCGAAGTGCTCCCGGTGTTGGGTCCGAGGAACTTGAGCGGCATGACCTGTGCCTGCCAGTTGACCCCCGTGACCCCGATGCCGTTATTGCCCTCGGCGGCTATCGTGCCGGAGACGTGGGTGCCGTGCTTGTCGCCGTCGGCCGGGTCGTAGACCGAGGCGTCGTCGTGGAAGAAGTCCCAGCCGTTCACGTCATCCACGTATCCATTGTCGTCGTCGTCCACCAGGTTGCCAGGCACCTCGTCCGGGTTGGTCCAGACGTTGGACCTGAGATCCAGATGGCTTATGTCCGTCCCCGTGTCTATGACGGCCACGACGTTGTCCGGGTCGCCGGTGGTAACGCTCCACGCCTCAGGGGCGTCCACGTCTGCGTCGGCGACGCCGCCGGTCTGGGCCCGGTTGTCGAGGCCCCACATACGGTCGTATCCCGGATCGTTCGGGGTAGCCGCCTGCGCGGGCTGCAAGAGGAAGTCCGGCTCCGCGTACTCCACGTCCGGGGACGCCTCGTAACGATCCACGGCCTCCGAAACGGAGAGGTCGCCAGGCAGGTCCACCACGTTGACCCTGCTGCTCGGGAGGTTCTCCTCAGTGATCGCGCCGTTGCGGCGGTTCAGATTCGTCAGGTCGCCCTGCGTCGCCCCTTCGTCGAGCTTGACGATGATCTCACCCTTCACGAACTCCCCGTCGCCGCCCGTAAAGGCAGATCCTTCCGCAGGTAGCGAAGCGGCCTCCTGCGTGACGCCCCGGAACGAGACGGCACACACCGAGATCACGGCCAAAATGCCCAATAACAGGCTTACTCTCTGTGTTGACAACGAGGTCACCCCTGATGGTTGCTTGCTCTACGACTTTCCATCCATAGGGGTTGTCGGGCAATCCGCGAAAACACTTTAGTATCTGGTTCACATTTCGCGGGCTCGAAGCGGTCTTACCGGGGCCTGTACTCTCCGAAGACTTCGCGCAGCGTATCCGAGACTTCGCCGAGCGTCGCAAGTTCCCCAAGGGCCTCTTTCATCGGGTAGAGCAGGTTATCTCCGCCTTCGGCAGCGTTCTTTAGTGTCGCCAACGACTTCTCTACGGCCGCGCTGTCGCGTAACTCTTTCAGTTCCGCCAGACGCTCCGTCTGCCGCTCGCGGATGGACTCGTCCACGGTGTGAAGCTCCATGTCCGGGTCTTCGTCGTTCTCGCCGGAGGCGTAGCGGTTGACGCCGACTATTATGCGTTCTTGCTTCTCGACCTCGCGCTGGTAGCGGAAGGCGGACTCTTCGATCTCAGCCTGCATGTATCGCTCTTCGATGGCCTTCACAGATCCGCCCATCTCATCTATGCGCCGGATGTACTCCCACGCCTCTTCTTCGACGGAATCGGTGAGCGACTCGACGTAGTACGAGCCGGCGAGGGGGTCGGCGGTGTCGGTCAGGCCGCCCTCGCTTGCCAGGATCTGCTGTGTGCGCAATGCCGTCCTCGCGCTCCTCTCGGTCGGCAACGCCAACGCCTCATCGAAAGCATTGGTGTGCAAACTCTGCGTCCCGCCGAGGACCGCCGAGAGTGCCTGGACGGTGGTACGGGCGATGTTGTTCTCGGCCTGCTGGGCCGTGAGGGAGGAGCCGGCGGTCTGGGCGTGGAAGCGGAGCTTGAGGCTCTTCTCGTCTCTGGCGCCGAAGCGTTCCTTCATGATCTTCGCCCACATCCGGCGCGCGGCCCTGTACTTGGCGACCTCCTGGAAGAGGTCGTTGTGGGCGTTGAAGAAGAACGAGAGCCTGGGCGCGAAGTCGTCCACCTCGAGCCCGGCCTCCACAGCCGCCTCGACGTAGGCTATTGCGTTGGAGAGCGTGAAGGCCAGCTCCTGGACGGCGGTGCTCCCCGCCTCGCGGATGTGGTAGCCGGAGATGGAGATAGTGTTCCAGCGAGGCAACTCTTTCGCGCAGTAGGCGAACATGTCCGTGGCGATCCTCATGGAAGGCGCGGGCGGATAGATGTACGTCCCGCGAGCCAGGTACTCCTTCAATACGTCATTCTGGGTGGTGCCCGTGACGTCTTCCGGCTCCGCGCCCTGCTCCTCGGCCACGAGCGAGTAGAGGAGAAGCAGGATGGAGGCCGTGGCGTTTATGGTCATCGAGGTGGAGACGTCTTTCAATGGGATGCCGTCGAAGAGGCCGCGCATGTCGAGGAGGGAATCTATGGCGACGCCGACTTTGCCGACTTCACCGAGGGCGAGTTGGTGGTCGGAGTCGCGGCCCATCTGGGTTGGGAGGTCAAAGGCGACAGAGAGGCCGGTCTGCCCGTTTTCGGTGAGGTACTTGAAGCGCCGGTTGGTCTCTTCGGCGGCCCCAAACCCGGCGTACTGGCGCATGGTCCAAGGACGGCCACGGTACATGCTCGGGTGGACGCCCCGCGTGTACGGGAACTCGCCGGGGTCACCGAGCTTCGCTTCGTAGTCGAAGCCGTCGAGGTCACCGGGGCCGTAGGCCGGCTGCACCTCGATCCCTGACTCCGTGCGGCGTTCGCCGCGCTTCTCGACGTCCATCCTTACAACACCTCCGATCCGGCTCCGCGCGGCAATTCTACAAGCTCCGTGAGGACCCCGAAGACGGCCTTCGGGTGGACGAACGCCGTGCGCGTCCCGCCGGCCCCGTTGCGAGGTTCTTCATCTATGAGTTCGACGCGGCCCGCGAGCTCTCGCAGAGCCGCCCCGATGTCATCCACCTCGAAGGCGGTGTGGTGGAAGCCCTCGCCGCGCTTCTCGATGAACTTGCCGACCGGCGAATCCGGGCGGGTGGGCTGCAGAAGCTCGATGCGAGACTCCCCCACCCGGACCATCGCGGCGACGACGCCCTGCTCCTCCACGACCTCCGGCTCCCCGACTTCCGCGCCGAATTGGGTGCGGTAGAAGCGCGCGGCGGCGTTCAAGTCCTCGACCGCGTAACCGAGGTGGTGGATCCTCTTGAGCATTCCTCTCCTTCCGTCGGCGCGGGGCATCCTCATTCTAAAGGCCGTCCGCAATTTGCGTCCGATACAATGACCGCCATCCATCTACCGGAGGTTTGAAACCGTGGCGAAGAGCGTAATGCAGACGATACAGGATCTCTCCGAGGAAAGGGAGAAGCTGATCCGCCAGGAAGGCACCCACCACGAGGGGGACCGGACGCACCAGTGTCTCCTGAAGATAGACCACGACCTCCAGGTGTTGTGGGACCTCCGGCGCCGTGAGCTTGCCGGCGAGGACGTGGATCTGGACGAAGACTACTTCGACCGCTACACGGTGGACCCCGGCGACGACGCGCCTGGGGGCGGTAGACCGGTCTAGGCTGGGCTCCGCGTCAGGTGTTCTCGGGCTCCGTGATCCCAGCCCACTCGGAGATCGCGGACGCGGCGGCCAGGATCTCCTGGAGCTTCAGCATGTCGTCTTCGGAGAACACCTCCCGGCTGGCATCGGGGACGAAGTGGAGCACGCGCCCGCCGGAGTAGCGGATCGCTATTCTCATCACGCCGTTGTCCGCCTCGGGTGGTCCCTGCATTTTCCTGGTGCGTTCTATGCCGTGCAAAGTTACCTCCGGTACTAAAGTTCGGTCTTACCGCTTCTGGCCCTTGCGGATGGAGTGCGCCACGGAATCCAGATAAGCCGCCATCTGATGCAGCTCGTACGAGGCGAACTCATCCCGCAACTTGGGCCGGAACACGTCCTCGTCGCCGTTGCCGAACTCGATGACGACCTCCTCGATGCCGTAAGGGTCGAGGCCGCTCCCCATGTCCAGCGGGCTTCCTCGCCAGTTCCTGTCTTCCTCCACGGTACTCACGCCCCTTTCTCGTTCGCATCCCCATGCACCACGAGCACCGGACAATAGGCGTCGCGCACCACGGAGGCGGAGACGCTCCCCCTCAAAGTGTACTGGAAGCGCCCGAGGCCGCGGCTGCCGATCACCACCATGCCGATGTCCGGCTCGCGGGTGAACTTGATGATCTCCCGCGCCGGCCTCTTGCCAGGCACGATGTGCGAATCGGCGACCGTTCCGCCCCCGGCCTCGATCTCTTTGATCTGCCCGTCTATCAACTCCCTGGCCTGACTCGCGGCGTCCGTGTCACGGGAGTTGGGGTCGTTGTACGCCGCAGGCGTCGAGATGCCCTTGCCCACGTAGATGATATGCACGCCCGAGCCGGTCTTGGCGGACAGATCGGCCGCCGCCCGGAGAGCCGGCAGCGAGCTCTCCGAACCATCGGTCGCCAGCAGGATGTTCGTCGGAAACATGCTCATCTCACAATACCCTTTCTCGTGTCGCCACGGGCTTCGGGCATATTAGCAGCATCGCCGTCCGGAGCGAAGTCAGAGAGGCCACAATGGGGCAGCCGCGACGAGCAGCGGGGCGAAGAGGAGCGCGGGGAGCATGTTGGCGACACGGGCCTCCTTCAGATCAAGCAGCATGAGGCCGAGGCCCAGGATCAGGATTCCCCCCGTCGCGGTCGCGGCGGAGATCATGGCCTCCGTCACCACCGGCTCCAGGAAACCAGCCCCGAGCGTAAGCGCGCCCTGAACGATCAAAACAGTCCCCGCCGAAAGCAAAACCCCCCATCCCAATACCGAGGCGAAAGTCAGAGCAGCGATGAAGTCCAGCGCGCTCTTGAGCGCCAGCAGTTCGTAGTCGCCCGTCAGCCCGTCCTCAAGCGAACCGATGACCGTCAACGGCCCCACGCAGAACAGCAGGCTCGTCGTCACGAACGCCCGGCTCACGGGGCTCTCCCCCCTCGAAAACCGCTTCTCCAGATAGTCCCCGAACCGCTTCAGCCCGTCCTCGATGCCGAGTAACTCCCCCACCACGAGCCCAAGTACCACGCTCACCAGCGGCACGAGCGGATTAGGATACTCAAGAAAGTTAGAGACCCCGACCAGCAGCGTCACGATGCCGATAGCCTGCATGGCGGTTCGGCGCATCCCCTCCGGCAGCTTCGCCCCGACCAGCGTCCCGATGCCCCCACCGACCAGCACGGCGACGACGTTTATGGCGGTCCCGATGCCCATGGGATTGGAGTATAGAGGAGAGCAGATTCTGGAGCGGCGGCCAATGTTGAGCGGCCTCTGGAACCGATAATGATTGACGCCACTTCTTACTGCGACGCGCTTACCTCAATCACGAGCCATAATTTCTCGGATAACGCTCGAACAACGTTTATTAGCGTGGCCTCTAAGCGATTCGATGGGCCAGGGCGTGGGCAGTCTTCTTTCGGTTACAGACCGTAGACGAGTTTTCCTTCTTCGACCCGAACCTCCAGGTAGCCTCTGTTAGCCAAATCTGAACTGGTTTCGGAGAGGGCTTGATCTCCGTCATCTTGCGGGACGTGACGGAACATGGACGGCGCGCCCGAGAAGAGGTTCGGCGACTCAGAGAAGACCTCGAAGGCCGGGTGGCCGAACGCACCGCGCAACTTGCCACCATAGTCTCCAAGCTGTCGGCCAGCGAACGCATGCTGCGCGAAAGCGAGGAGAGGTTCCGCATCACCTTCGATCAGGCGACCGTGGGCATCGCGCACGTCGCCCCGGACGGCCGCTGGCTGAGAGCCAACCAGAGACTGTGCCAGATCGTCGGCTACCCGCGCGAAGAGCTTCTGGAGAAGAGTTTTCAGGACATTACCCACGCGGACGACCTGGACGCCGACCTCGAACAGGTGAATGGAATGCTGTCCGGCAAACTCGAAACGTACTCGAGGGAGAAACGCTACCTCCGCCGGGACGGACGGGGGATCTGGGTCTCCCTGGCGGTCACGCTGGTGCGTGATGAGGAGGGAGATCCTGACTAATTCATCTCGGTAGTCGAGGACATAGACCGGCGCAAGCGGGCGGAGGAACAACTCCGGTCGCTCACGGCCAGAGAGGTTGCGGTTCTCAAGCTCCTCGCACGAGGTTGCAGGAACAAGGAGATCGCCAACCGGTTGAACTTCAGCGTGAGCACCGCCAAGATCCACCTGCGACACGTCCTGGAAAAGCTCGACGTCTCGGGTCGCGCCGAAGCCGCCGCCCAGGCAGCCGAACTTGGGCTAGTCGAAGCCGAATAGAAGAGCAGCAGTCGGGAAGCCTGAAAGATTCAACTCCGAATATCCTGTTTCCGCGCCTGTATAATCCGGGCGTCGTTGCGGGCTTCGAGGGAGTCTTTATATTGGATCTCTACGAGCATCAGGGCAAGGAACTTTTACGGGAACACGGGCTGGAGACGCTTTCGGGCATCGTGGCGGGGACGCCAGAGGAGGCGCGAAGGGCGGCTGAGACGCTGGGCGGGACGGTCGCCATCAAGGCGCAGGTGCTTACCGGCGGGCGCGGCAAGGCCGGTGGGATCAAGGTCGTGCATGACCCGGATGAGGCGGAGGAGGCGGCGCGCCAGATCCTCGGCATGGATATCCGGGGGCATACCGTGAAGAAGGTGCTCGTTGAGGGCGGGGCAGACATCGAGAGCGAGATGTACCTCTCCGTGACGGTGGATCGGGAGGCGAAGCAGGCGCTCATCCTGTTCTCCACCGAGGGCGGCGTGGACATCGAGGAGGTCGCCGAGACCAAGCCGGAGGCTATTGTGCGGCTGCATGTGGACCCTTTGATCGGCCTCCAGCCATACCAGGTGCGCGAGATTACGTTCGCCGCCGGCCTGACCGGCGACACGGCCAAAGGCGTCGGTCGGACGCTCCGCAACCTGTACCGGGCCTTCGAGGAACTAGACGCGAGCCTCGTAGAGATCAACCCTCTAGTGGTCACGGCGGACGGGCGGGTGCTGACGCTGGATTCGAAGGTGACGGTGGACGACTCCAGCCTGTACCGCCACGATGACATCGCGGGGCTGCACGACGTCGAGGCCGCCGACCCCGAGGAGCAGCGTGCGCAGGAGGCGGGACTCCAGTACGTGAAGCTGGACGGGGACGTTGGCATCCTGGGCAACGGGGCGGGACTCGTGATGAGTACGCTCGACGTGGTGGCGCAGGCGGGTGGGGAGCCGGCCAACTTCTGTGACGTGGGCGGCGGCGCGGACGCCGAGCAGATCTCCACCGCCCTCGACATCGTGACATCCAACCGTCAGGTGAAGAGCGTGCTGTTCAACATCTTCGGCGGCATTACGCGCGGTGACGAGGTGGCGCACGGCCTTCTCGCCGCCATCGAGCAGACCGAGATCAGCCTCCCGATAGTCGTCCGGCTGGACGGCACGAACGCCGAGGAGGGACGCCGCATACTGGCGGAGAACACGCCGCCGAACGTCCACACCGAGGAGACGATGCTGGACGCGGCCCGCCGGGCCGTGGAACTCGCTAAAGACGGAGGGAGGTAGCGGATGGCGATACTGGTAGACGAAGGCACGCGCCTGCTGGTGCAGGGCATAACCGGCCGCGAGGGCGCGTTCCATACGGGCCGGATGCTGGGGAGCGGCACCCGGGTAGTCGCGGGCGTGACGCCGGGCAAGGGCGGCCAGGAGTTCGAGGGCGTGCCGGTATTCAATACCGTCGAGGAGGCGGCGCGGGAGACCGGAGCGAACGCGAGCGTGATCTTCGTCCCCCCACCCTTCGCCGCCGACGCCATCTTCGAGTCGCTGGCCGGCGGCATGAGCACCATCTGCTGCATCACAGAAGGCATCCCCGTCCACGACATGCTCAAGGTCTCGAACTTCATGCGGATGAACGACGCCACGCTCATCGGGCCGAACTGCCCCGGCGTGCTCTCGCCTGGCAAGTCAAACGTCTCGATCATGCCGGGCGACATCTTCACGCCGGGCAACGTCGGCATCGTCAGCCGCAGCGGGACGCTGACGTACCAGATCGTCAATGAGTTGACACAGAGGGACATCGGGCAATCAACGGCGGTTGGGATCGGGGGCGACCCGATCATCGGCACGGACTTCATCGAGATCCTGGAGAAATTCGAGGCCGACCCCGAAACCGAATGTGTCGTGATGGTCGGGGAGATCGGGGGCAACGCCGAGCAGCGGGCCGCAGAGTACATCCAGAGCGAGATGAAGACTCCCGTTGTCGCGTACATCGCGGGTTTCACCGCCCCCGAGGGCAAGACGATGGGTCATGCAGGCGCCATCGTCTCAGGCGGCGACTCGACCGCCGAAGCAAAGAGCCAGGCGCTCCAAAAAGCCGGCATCCGGGCGGCGACCAACCCGACGGAGGTCGGGGCGCTCGTGGCCGAAGTCCTGGGCAAGTAGGAGAGCGTAACGTGAAAAGCGGAAGACCCACCAGCCGGAGGGATCGCCGCAAGACCTCCCGTCGGGCGAGGCAGCGGCATGAAGGACCGGACAGGACCCTGCTCATAACACTCGGTATCTTCGTGGCCGTGTCGCTCGTCTTGCTGGTGTTGATCGCCTTCGCGTTACAGCCGGGCTAACCATGCCTCTGAGGGAGATCGAAGGTTCTCCGGGAGCACCCTGGAACCGTCCGCTCCGGGGTCGGCTGGAGACGCTCACGGTCGAATCGGAGATTCTGGCGGGTAACCCGCTCGGCGACCCGGCGCGCCGTCCGCTTTACGTGTATCTGCCGTCGGGTGTGGAGGAAGGCGGCGAATACGCCTCGGTTTACGTGATTCAGGGCTTCACCGGCCAGGCGGACATGTGGCTGAATCGCTTCGCGTTCGAGCCGACCATGATCGAACGGCTGGACGAGATGTTCGCCACAAGCGAGTGTCCGCCGGCGGTCATGATATTCGTGGACGCCTGGACGAGCTACGGCGGCTCGCAGTTCATCAACTCGACCTCGACGGGTCGCTACATGGACTACCTGTGCGACGAGGTCGTGCCTTTCGTGGACAGGCGTTACCCGACAGCCGCGAGCCGGGACAACCGGGGCCTGACCGGCAAATCCAGCGGCGGCTACGGGGCGATGGTCGTCCCGATGCTCCGGCCCGACGTGTTCGGCAGCCTCGCCTCTCACGCGGGCGACGCCCTCTTCGAAGCCTGCTACGCACCCGACTTCCGCGCCGTCGCCCGCAGCCTGCGCGACGAATTCGAGGGTTCGTACGACGTGTTCTTCGAGAAATTCCGGGCGGCCGAGGCGCTGGACTTCGACCGCTTCGGCAAGCCTTTCGAGATCTACGGCTACGCAGTCTGCTACTCCCCGGACGAGGACGATCCCGGCAAAGCTCTCCTGCCCTTCGACATCGAGACCGGGCGTCTGGACGAAGAAGTCTGGGGGCGCTGGCTGGCGTGGGACCCGGTGCGGATGGCACCCGAACACAGTGAAGCATTATCCAGTATGAGACGCATCTACCTCGACGCCGGGAAGGCCGACGAGTGGTTTCTGGATCTCGGGGCCACAGCCTTCGCAAAGGAACTGGACGGGCTCGGCGTCGAATACACGCTCGACCTCTTCGATGGGACACACATGGGCATCCAGTACCGTTATCCTGGAGCTGTCGCAGAGCTGGCGCGGGCTCTGGCCCCGTAGGATCTGGCCCTCGTCGTCCGCGGCCCTGCTTTCCGGCTCCGCTGAAACGTTCGGAGGTCACGCGCTACCCGTGAAACCGGGAACGGCGGGGTAAGATACCCGGATGCTCCCCCGGCTCTCGGCTCCGCGTCTGATCGCCCTCGGGTTTCTGGCGGCCATTCTGATCGGGACGCCGCTGCTCAAGCTCACCGCAGTGGAAGGCCGGGTCTCGTGGCTGGAGGCGCTCTTCGAGGCTACCAGCGCCGTCACCGTGACGGGCCTCCAGACCGTTACCCCGGCCACGGACTTCACGCCGCTGGGCCAGGCCGTGCTGGTGAGCCTCGTGCAGCTCGGAGGGCTTGGCATCATGACGGCGGCGACCGTGGGCGCGCTGCTCGTTGGGCGCCGGCTCGGCTTCAGGCACCTCCTGATCGTGCGCGAAGAGCTCACCAGCCCCGACTCCCCCCGCAACGTACTACGGCTGCTCGGGCAGGTGGCCCTCATCGCCTTCCTGGTCGAGTCCGTCGGGGCCCTGATCCTCGCGGTCCACTTCTTCTTCCAGGGTTTCGGCCCCGCCAAAGCAGTGGGGTACGGGATCTTCCACGCGGTAATGGCGTTCTGCAACGCAGGATTTGACATCTTCGAGCGCGGCGTCACCGCCTACGCGGGCGACCCCGTGGTCAACCTGACTTTCGTGTACCTGATCCTGGCCGGCGGCCTGGGCTTCCCGGTGCTGGTGAACCTTTACTATTACCCAAGGATACGTCGCCTGACGCTCCAGTCGAAGCTGGTCCTGATCGTCACCGGCGTGCTGTTCGTCGTCGGGATACTGAGCGTCGGGCTGCTGGAGTGGACCAACCCCCGCACCCTGGGCGGCGAGCCCACCGGAACGAAGCTCCTGATGTCCATATTCCAGGGTACGACGCCCCGGACGGCGGGCTTCGCCACGGTCACGTACTCGGACATGAGGGATCCGACGCTCGCCGTGCAGATAGCGCTCATGTTCATCGGGGTCGCCCCGGTCTCGACCGGAGGCGGGATCAAGGTGACTACCGTGTCCCTGATTTTCCTGATCTTCCTGTCGCAGGTCCGTGGTCAGGAGGAGGTCACGGCGTTCGGGCGCCGGATACCGAGGTCCCTGATCGCCAAGAGCCTCTCGGTGCTCTCGCTCTCGGCGCTCCTTCTGGGAGGCGCCACGCTGGCGCTCATGGTCTCCGACCGCCTGGACCTGATGACGGCGCTCTTCGAGGTCACCTCGGCCTTCGGGACGGTCGGGCTCTCGTTGGGTCCATCGCCCGGTCTGGCGTCGGAGCTCGGTCCTTTCGGTAAACTGTTGCTCATGTTCGTGATGTTCGCGGGGAGGGTGGGGCCGATCACGGTGATACTCGCGCTCAGCGAGCGGAGCCGTCCCCACCGCTACAGCTATCCCGAAGAGGACATAGCGATAGGATGAGCCGTCAGTTCGTGGTTATCGGCCTGGGCCGCGTGGGCATCTCGATGGTCCGCACCCTGAACTCCCTGGGGCACGAAGTCCTGGGCATAGACGAGAGCGAGGAACGCATTCAAGACCTGGTCGACGACCTGCCAAACGCGAACCTGGTGGCCGCGGACGCCACCGACGAGGACGTGCTGAGGGACCTGAACGTGGGCCAGTTCGACAGTGCGGCCGTGATGATCGGCGAGAACACGGAGGCGAGCATCCTGGTGACGGCGATCCTGAAGGAGCTGGGCGTCGGCATGGTCGTGGCCCGGGCCAACGGCGGGCTCCACGCCAGGGTGCTCGACCGCGTCGGGGCCGACCGCGTGATAGAGCCCGAGAGAACCATGGGCGAGCAGCTCGCCCGCACCCTGGCTTCTCCCGGACTCCTGGATTACGTGGACCTCGGTGAGGACGAGGCGCTGGTCGAGGCCGAAGTCCCCGAGAAGTGGGTGGACAAATCCCTCGCCGACCTCCAACTAGCCCGCAAGAAGGGCCTGGCCGTCGTGACGCTCAAACAGAAGGGCGAGTCGGGCGCCACGATCCCCCGCGGCGACACCGTTCTGCGCCGGGGCGACGTTATGATCATCGCGGACAACAAGAAGGACCTCGACGGCCTCGACCTGCACCAGCGGTAGCCAGTCGAAGCCCCAGGGATAGCGGTGAGGCATGGGCATCCGATAGACGTTTTCGGTAGGATCGGCCGCGCCACCGTGAGGGTTGACACCCCCTCGCGGCAGGAGTATATATCCCAGGCAGTAACTCACATAGCAGAACGCCAAACCTCCGGGTGACGCCGGAGGGCGGGGGACCCGGTATATGGCCCAGGGGCCTCGGGGTGAATCGCCGGTTGAGCCGGCGTAGGGCTTATCTCTTTCGGCCCGAACCCGTCAGCTAACCTCGCCGGCGTGGAAGAAAGGGACAAGCTGATCCGGCCCGTCCGATACCCGGACCTCTTCACCACCGCCCGCGGCAACGCGCGCCGGTCCACCCCCGCGGCGACGCATCGCAGGGACGGCGATGGCTGAGTCTGTAGCCCAGAAGAACCGGTCGGCCGGCCGGCTCAAGAACTGGCTGCTCAAGGAGCGCATCGAGCAGGTCGGCGGGCCGGAGGCCAAAGAGGGCCAGCCCGAGCAACATTCCTGGTGGCAGGTCGTGTGCCTGACCGGCGTGGACTACTTCTCAACGCTCGGATACATACCCGCCATCGCCGCCGCCGCAGCGGGCGCGCTCTCCCCCATCGCCACCCTGCTCATCGTGCTCCTGACGCTCTTCGGGATGCTGCCGATGTACCGCGTCGTCGCCCGCGAGAGCCCACACGGGCAGGGCTCCATCTCGATGCTGGAGAACCTGCTGTCCTTCTGGGGGGGCAAGCTGTTCGTGTTGTGCCTGCTCGGGTTCGTGGCGACGTCCTGGATCGTCACGATCACGCTCTCCGCCTCGGACGCCACCGCGCACATCGTCGAGAACCCGTTCTGGCCGGCGTTCCTGGAGTCGCCTGCGAGGACCGACGAGGTCGTCATCACGCTGGTGCTGCTGGCAGTGCTCGGGGCGGTGTTCCTCAGGGGATTCAAGGAGGTCATCGGGATCGCCGTGGTCGTCGTGGCGGCGTTCTTGCTGTCGAACCTCATCGTCGTGGCCGTCGGATTCCGAGAAATCCTCACCCACCCGGAGGTCATCTCCGGCTGGCGGGAGACGCTTTTCACGAGCTACGGCGGGCCGCTCTCGATGCTCGGCGGGTCGCTGCTGGTGTTCCCTCTGCTGGCGCTCGGCCTCTCCGGGTTCGAGACCGGGGTGAGCATGATGCCGCTGGTGCGCGGCGAGCCGGACGACGACCCGGAGCGTCCCCGTGGCCGCATCCAGAGCACGCACAAGATGCTCGCCACCGCCGCCGTCATCATGAGCTTCTACCTCATCACCACGAGCTTCGTGACCACGGTGCTCATACCCGAGGAGGCGTTCGGCCCGGACGGCGAGGCAAACGGGCGCGCGCTCGCCTACCTGGCGCACGAGCACCTGGGCGACGTATTCGGCACGATCTACGACCTCTCCACCATCGCCATCCTGTGGTTCGCCGGCGCATCGGCGATGGCGGGGCTGCTGAACATCGTGCCCCGCTACCTGCCCCGCTACGGCATGGCGCCAGAGTGGGGCCGGGCCGTCCGTCCTCTGGTCCTGGTGTACACGGCCATCTCCGTCGTGGTGACCGTCGCCTTCGCGGCTAATGTGGACGACCAGGGCGGCGCCTACGCAACCGGGGTGCTGGCTATGATGACCTCCGCATCCATCGCCGTCACCCTGACGACCCGGCGGGCGGGACACCGGTGGCTCCAGGTCCCGTTCGGCTTCATCACGCTGGTCTTCATCTACGCGACCGCGGCGAACGTGTACAAGCGCCCCGACGGCCTCACCATCGCCCTGTTCTTCATCCTTGCTATCGTCGCCGTCTCGCTGGTCTCGCGCATCCAACGCTCCACGGAGCTACGCCAGGAGCGGATCGAGATAGACGATACCGCCCAGCGATTCATAGAAGAGGCTGCGGAACGCGGCGACATCCACATCGTCGCCCATCGGCGCCGCACGGGCAAAGACCCCGAAGAGTACCGCCGGAAGGAGCGGGAGCAACGCGAGGACAACCACATCCCGCCGGAGGAGCCCATCCTCTTCCTGGAGGTGGACGTGGCGGACCCATCGGACTTCACGGACGTGCTGGAGATACAGGGCGTCGAGGTTGGCGGCCACAAGGTGCTGCGCGCCGAAAGCTCCGTCGTCCCGAACGCCATCGCCGCTTTTCTGCTGCATCTGCGCGACGAGACAGGCAGGAAGCCCCACTGCTACTTCGGCTGGACCGAGGGCAACCCCATCGTTTACCTGATCCGCTACATCCTCTTCGGCGAAGGCGACACCGCCCCCGTCACCCGCGAAGTCCTGCGCGAAGCCGAGCCCGACCCCAAAAAGCGCCCCGCCATCCACGTCGGCGGCTGAGGGGCAAGCTATAGTTACGCCCATTTCCATCCGATAACGGTTGCATGGTACGGCGAGAGAAGGTTGGCTGTGGGTAAATCTCTGATAGCGGGTCTCGGGCTCGTATCCATGCTGGGAGCGTTGGTCGTGGGCGCCTATCTCGTGGTGGGGTCTCTGGGCGATGATCCAGCAGGCGGCGCTTCGTCCGGGACGCGGCAGGCTCACTCATACTCCGGATATCCGGCACTCCAGGCGTGAGCTTCAGCGGCAACTACACGACGGCCACGGGCTCACAAAACATCAATGGTACCGTGGGAGCAACCCCGACGGACTTCGAGATCCCGGGCGGCGGCGTCGCGGGCATGAACGTCGTTACGGTGAACGTGCAGAGGCAAGGATCAACCGGTACCTTGAAGGCCGAGATCCTGGAGAATGGGCAGGTCGTTCAGTCGCAAGAGACGAACGCCACGACCGCCACCGTCAGCCTGACCTACTCGCCGTAGCACGAGATTTTCTATCCTGGAAGGCCGATGATCTGACGCCCCATCAGGCTCGCCACCAGTTCGACGGCCAGTTCGGCGGTGCCGTTCCTGACGTCCAGGATGGGGTTGACCTCCACCACGTCGAGCGATGTGACGATGTCCGCCTCGTTGATTAGCTCCATGACGAGGTGGGCCTCGCGGTAGGTGAGGCCACCGCGCACGGGCGTGCCGACGCAGGGGGCGACCTCCGGGTCAACCACGTCGAGGTCGAAGGAGAGGTGGACCCTGTCGAGGTGCGAGAGGTCCTTGAGGGCGCGCCGAACGACCTTCGCCACCCCGTATGCGTCAACCTCCTTCATGGTGTACGCCCGGACGCCCGCCTCCCGCAGCAGGTTTCGCTCGTCGAGGTCCACCGAACGGAGGCCCACGATGAGAACATCCTCGGGGCGCACGCTCGCGCCTTCGCCGCCGATGCGCACGAGGTCGGGGTGTCCACGTCCCGTCAGGGTGGCGAGTGGCATGCCGTGGATGTTGCCGGATGGCGAGGTTGCCGTCGTATTGAAGTCGGCGTGGGCATCGAGCCAGATCACACCGGTCCTCCCCCAAGCCGCTACCCCGGAGACGGTCCCGATGGCGATGGAATGGTCTCCGCCCAGGAAGATCGGGAACGCCCCCCCGGCGACCATCATCCTCGCCCGTCCCGCCACCTCCGCGCACACGTCCCGGACGGCCCCGAGATGCCGGACTTCTTCTCTTCTCGGAACCAACTCCGGTATGGGGACGGCGGCATTCCCCAGGTCGGTCACGGCGTATCCGAGGTCGTCGAGGGCGTCCGTGAGCCGTGCGTACCGGATGGCGGAAGGCCCCATGTCCACTCCGCGCCGGCCCTGTCCGAGGTCCATCGCCACGCCGAAAATCTCCACGGACTTTGTCATGGCGAATCCTGGTGAAGGGGTCGTTTCGTCCGTGGTGCGGGAGTCGGGAGGCACTTCGCTTCGCCCGCTTCGGGGGTCGGAAGTCGGGAGACCTGGGCTCTCCGTGCGCAAGTGTTCACGCGAAGGCCGCTCCTCCTGAGCGGCGCGGGTCGGCGGCTGCCTCGAAACGGCCGGCAGGGGTGTGGCGCACGGCGTTTACGCCGCCGAAGTACATGTTCGGCCCTTCGAAGGGTAATATCCGGTCGTAGCCTCCTGGCTTCGTGTCGGCGGCTCCCGTCTCGAAAGCGAAGAGGCCTCCTTCGGAGTGGATGCGCGGCGCGAGCACGGCCTTCTCGAGCGGCATTCCGAAATCCACGACGTTGACTATGGTCTGGAGGATGGCCGTCGGGATGCGCGAGGCGCCGGGAGATCCCACTGCAATGAGACCGCCTTCCTCCGAAGCGACGATTGTCGGGCTCATGCTGGAGATCAAACGCTCCCCAGGCTTCAAGGCGTGGAAGCCGCGAGGGTTTAGCTCCGGCTCGCCGAGGCTGTTGTTCATCGGGATGCCAGCGCCGGGAATGACGATACCGGAACCGTATCCCATGCTGGCCGTGATGGAGACGGCGAACCCCTCGGCGTCCACGCACGAGAGGTGCGAGGTGTGAGCCTTCCCGAAAGCCCCGAGGATGCGCCCGCGCTGCGACCGGGCGTACTCCTCGCCCGTGAGCCGCTCCGCCACCCGAAAGTTCTCCGCGCCATCGTTGTACTCGGATTCCCGATCCTGGAGCGCGAGCCGCATCGCGCCGGCCATCGCCCGCACGTAATCATCCTGGCTCATGGCGGCGAGGTCGTACCCGGAGACGACCCTGAGCATCTGCGCGAGGGTGGCCCCTCCGGCGGATGGCGGGCTGTTCGTATACACCTCTCCCGCCCCATAGGGGACCGTCATGGGTTGGCGAATCACGGCCTCGTATTCCGCGAGGTCCCGCTCCGTGATGATGCCGCCCATCTTCAGGATGTAGCCGGAGATGTGCCGTGCGAGGTCTCCGTTATAAAACAGGTCAGCCCCCGTTTCCCCGATGGCCTCCAGGGTATCGGCGAGGTCCGGAAACCGGACCTCCTCTCCTTCCAGGTACACCCTTTCGCCCTTGAAGAAGTTCTTGCGGGTCTCGTCCGTGAACCGCAGCACCTCCTCCGCTACCCCGAACCACATCCCGCTCGTCTTGCAAAGCAGGAACCCTTCCCTGGCGAGCCGGATGGCCGGGACGAGCGTCTCCCGCAGCGTCAGCCGTCCGTGACGGCGCAGCAACGTCTCCCATCCCCGGAGCGTGCCCGGCACGCCGCAGGAAGCCGCCCCCACGGTCGAGTGGACGCCCGCGCCGTACTTCAACGTCACCGTCGGCGGGCTGCCGTTGGCCCCGAACGCGGAGGCCGG
>JBPCLT010000176.1:0-12530 GCA_051003015.1 Rubrobacteraceae bacterium
CTTCCTGCCTGGCTTCGCGTGCCTTCTGCTCGGCTTCACGACGGGCTTCGGCGGCGTCGTTGTTGCTTTCCGGATCTGGCTCTGGCTCCGGCGATGCGGATGCAGATGCGGATGCAGATGCGGATGCGGATGCCGATGGAGTGGGGGATGGCGTGGCCGGTCCCGCGCTGGCGATGAGGCTGACGAAGGTCCCTTCGTCCACGGTCGCGCCGGCTAGCGGGTCGGTCTCCAGGGCTGTGTCGGCGGCCTCTCCGCTCTGACCAGGGTCCACCAGGATGTAATTCGGGTCCACGACCAGGCCCGCTGCCTCGAGCTCCTGTTTCGCCTGCGCGACGCTCAGGCCGTATATCTCGGGCACGACCACTTGAGCCGGACCCGAGCTTACGGTCACGTCCACCGAGGAGCCTTCCTCTACCTCGGTCCCTTCCGCCGGGTCCTGGTACAGGATGTAGCCTTCGGCCACCTCGTCGCTCGGTTGCGTGTCCGAAGACGAGCCAAGCTCCAGGTCGGCATCCGCGAGGGTCTCTGACGCCTGCTCCGGAGTTTCGCCCAGGATGTTCGGCGTCTCGACGGCCGGGGGACCGGCGCTGACCGTGATCTTCACCTCCGAGTCGACCTCCTCGCTCCCGCCAGCCGCCGGGTCCTGCGAGATGACCTGACCTTCCGGGTCCTGGGATTCCTCTTCTTCCACCCCCACGGTGAACCCGGCTTCGGTGAGCGTTCGTTCCGCCTCGTCGCGCGGGCTGCCCCTGACGTCCGGGACGGGCGCGACCTGCGTTCCCACCACGTCCACGGAGATCTTCGAGCCCCGCTCCAACCGCTGGCCTCGCGGTGGGTCCTGGCTCACGATGGTGTCCACAGGCTGTTCGCCTTCCACGCGGTCTTCCTCGACGATCTCGAAGTCGTCTCCCACCTGGTCTTGCGCCTCGTCCACCGTCATGCCCGCGAGTTTGGGGACCTCGAAGCGCGGGAGGTTCTGCCCCTCCTGGGGATTCAGCATGGCGTAGGCGGCCCACGCCAGCAGCCCCACGATGATAACGAGGATCAAGAGGATCAAGGCCACCGGCGTCCTTCTCCGGCGTTTGCCGTTCCTTCGCGGGCCTACGCCCGATGGTCCGACGCGGGTTGGGGCGACGGGCGCCATCGCGCGGGTCATCATCTCGGTCGTGTCTTCCTTCGGGTCCAGGCCCTTGCTGGCCCTTTCGAGGTCCTCTATCAGGTCGGCGTCGCTGGCGTAGCGGTGTTCCGGATTCTTGGCGAGGAGCCGCACGCAGATGGCGTTTATGCCTCCGGGGATGGATGGGTCGAGCTCTTTCGGCGGGCGCAGCGGCCCGTTAACGTGCTTCATCGCGATCCCGATGGGGGTGTCGGCGTCGTAGGGCAACTCGCCGGTGAGCATCTCGTAGAGGACGACGCCCAAAGAGTACAGGTCGCTCGCCGTTTGGGCTGGCTCGCCCATCGCCTGCTCCGGAGATAGGTAGTGGGCCGTGCCCAGGATCGAACCCGTCTTCGTCATCGTCGAGGAGGTGGCAGCCCGGGCGATGCCGAAGTCCGTCACTTTGATGTCGCCCGAGCCGGTGATGAGGATGTTATGTGGCTTGATGTCGCGGTGGATCACATCTCGCCGGTGCGCTGCCTGCAGGGCGCAGGCGATCTGCAACGCCACCGCCGCCGCCGTCCGGGCCGGTAAAGCCCCGCCTTCGACGATGCGGTCCTTCAGCGTACCGCCGGGCAGGTACTCCATGGCGATGTAGTATGTGCCGTCCTCGGACTCGCCCCGGTCGTAGATCGAGACGATATTGGGGTGGGAGAGGGCCGCAGCGCTCTGCGCCTCGCGTCGGAACCTCTCAACGAACTCGTCGTCCCTGGCGTAGCGACCGCTCATCACCTTCAGGGCGACCTCGCGTTCGAGCACGTCGTCGTGGGCCAGGAACACGTCCGCCATTCCACCGCTGCCTAGCGGCCTCAAAACCCGGTAGCGATTGTCTACAAGTTGCTCCACGGGAAAGAATTATAACGCTAACGACCGTCGCGCTTCAGGTACGCTTCCATCATGTCCTGCGCGATGGGGATGGCAGGGGTGTCCGCGTCGCCGCTCGGCGAGATCTCTCCGCCGTTCTCGACCATGACGGCGACGGCGATTTCGGGGTCGTCCGCCGGGGCGAAGGAGACGAACCACGAGTGCGGCTCGCGCGGCGGGTCCTCCGCGGTCCCTGTCTTGCCCGCGACCTGTACTCCGGGTACTTCGGCGGCGGTGAGCTGGCCCGTGGTAATGACGCCCTGCATCATCTCGTTGAGGGTGCCCGCGGTCTCCGCGTCGAGGGAGCGCCGCCGGATGCTGGGGGCGGGACGGTCAATGATGATGCCGTCGGGGGAGCGGACCTCGCGCACCAGCCGGGGCTCCATCATCACGCCGTCGTTGGCGACCGTGGCGGTCACGAGGCTCATCTCGAAGACGTTGGATGAGACCCGGTCCTGTCCGAAGGAGATCTGGGCCGTGTTCCCGTCAACCCACTGATCTACCGGATATCCGAGGTCGCTGCCGGTCACGGGGAGGGGGAAGTCGTCGTATGGGTCGCCGTAGCCGAAGTCCCTGGCCGTCTCGTACAGGAGCTGGGGACCCACCTCGAAGACGGCGATCTTGGCGAAGATCACGTTAACCGAGAACGCCAGCGCCTCGGCGAAGGTCAACTCTCCGTAATCCTTGCCCTGGTAGTTGCCAACGATCAACCCAGCGGTCTCGTAGGTGCCGGGGTCGAAGAATTCGTCCGAGGGCTCGACCCCGGCCTTGAGCGCGGCGGCTGAGGTTATGACCTTGAAGGTCGAGCCCGGCGGGTAGAGGCTCTGGGTGGCGCGGTTCAAAAGGGGCGCGGCCGGATCCTCGATGAGTTCAGGGAAGTTGTCGTCTATGTCGTTGGGCTCGTAGGATGGATAGGTGACGAGCGCCAGTATTTCGCCGGTCTTCGGGTCTATCGCCATCGCCGATCCCCGGCCCGTGACGGTCTGGCCGAGTGAATCGTAGGCGATCCTCTGTAGCTCCGGGTCGAGGGTGAGCGTCACGTTGCTGCCCGGCTGCCTGCCGCCGCGGAACTGGTTTATGAGCTCATCGAGCGTGGCCGGGTCGCTAGAGACGCCGGAGAGGTTGGAGTTCTGGGCGATCTCGATGCCGCTCGCCCCGTAGCGGATGCTCCAGTAGCCGATCACGTTGGAGAACGCCTCGCCTTCGGGGTAGATCCGGTCATATACTGTTCCTTCCCCGGTCTCTCGGCCCTCGCTGCGGGCGAGCACGGTCTCGCCATCGCCAGCGAAGATGAGGCCGCGCGGCGCCTCCACGGACCTCCGGGTCTGAAGGCCGTTGTTCGGGTTGTTCGCCAGAGATTCCCTGGCGTAGACCTGCCAGTAGACGAGCATCCCCACCAGCGCCACGAAGCCTGCCGTGAACAGGTAGAAGGAGCGCAGGACGTGGACGTTCAACGGACTCTCCCGGTGAGTGGCTTGCCGGCCTCGCGCCTGCCTGACCTCTCGGAGATGACCAGCAGGAGGCCGGTGAGGATGAAGCTGCCGACCACCGAGGAGCCGCCGTATGAGACGAACGGCAGCGTGATGCCCGTGAGCGGTATGGCCTTCGTCACCCCGCCGACGATAACGAGGGTCTGGAGGGCGAACGTGGCCGTCAGCCCGAAGGCGAGGAGCTTAGAGCTGTCGTCACCGGCGAGAAGCGCTATCTTGGTGCCCCGGTAAGTGAAGATGAGGAACGCGAGGATCACGGCGGTGCCCCCGACCAGGCCGAGCTCGCTGGCGATGGTGGAGAAGATGAAGTCCGTATGCACCTCTGGGATGGTCTGGGAGAAACCCGCCCCCAGGCCCGTGCCGATCAGACCGCCGTCCGCGATGTTGAAGATGCTCTGAAGGATCTGGAACCCCGTGCTGTTCGGGTTTTCCCACGGGTCGAGCCAGGATTCCACCCGCACCTGCACGTGGTCGAACAGGAGGTACGTGAAGAGCGAGCCCGCCGCGAAGAGCAAACTGCCCAGGATCACGTACGCGATGCGCCCCGTCGCCACGTAGAGCATCAGCAAGGGCACGGCGAAGAAGAGCAGGCTAGACCCGAGGTCCTTCTCGAAGATCAAGAGCCCCAGAGAGCCGGCCCACACCAGGGCGACGGGCCCGAAGTACTTGATGGCGGGGAGTTGCACGCCCATGAACGCGCGGCTCGTCGCGGCCATGACCTCGCGCTTCTCGGCCAGGTATCCGGCGAAGAAGATGGTGAGGGCGATGCGGGCGAACTCCGAGGGCTGGAAGTTGACCGGCCCAAGATCCACCCACAACCGCGCCCCGTTAACCTCGTAGCCCAAAGGGCTAAAGGTCAGGAGGATCAGGCCGAAAGCGGCGATCACCAGCAGATACTTGTAGTTGAAGAGGCGCGAGTAGTTGCGAAAGAAGATCACGACGAAGAACATGGCCCCGCTGCCGATCAGGATCCAGATCGCCTGCGTCGTCGCCAGGCTCTGGAAGCCTTCGATCTCGTACGTGAGACGGAAGATCATGACGAGTCCGAGGCCGGTGAGCATGGTCACTATGGGCAAGAGCAGCACGTCCGAATGCGGCAGCAAGAGCCTGACGCCCAGGTAGAGCACGAAGAGCGTCCCGGCGTAGTAGGCGCCGTAGATGAGGGGCGGGCTCGTCGCCTCCTGCACGAAGATGAGGGTGGCGAACCCCATGGTGGTGACGAGCAGGGCGAGGATCATGGGCATGGTGGCGCGCTGGGTCATGCTAAAGGCTCCTTAATTTCCCAGATCCTGGAGAACGCGGTCCACTTCGTCGCGGGTGTAGAGCTTGTGGTCCTCGATGGGGTCCTGATAAGTCTCGGCCACCTCGGATTCCCGGGTGCCCGTCCGCTCCGCTTCGCGGTTGAGGTCAACGCTCCCCACGGAATACGGTATGCCCTGGTAAAGCACTATCTCGCCTTCGTCGAATCCCATGTAGTACCGGCTGGAGCCCCACAGGTAGGCCGGGGTCAGGATCACGGCGACCGCGAGCAAGATCGCAATTCCCCGAACCAACTTCGCGAGAGCCCCGAAGAACTCCCCCACCCGCTTGCGCCTTCTGCGGCGCGCCGCCGTCTCACGCTGTCTTCTGGGGGTCCTGGTCTCGCTCCCGACGGTGGACGGGCTTCCCTGGGCGCGTTGTTCCGGGGCAGTCTCCAGGTTCGGGGCCTCGACCGCCTGCATCTCCTGTGTGCCGCTGACCGTGTCGCGCACGTGGCGAGGCTGGCTCCGCTCCTTCACGTCCACCACGACGACGGTCACGTTGTCCGTGCCCCCGGCGGCGAGGGCGGCGGCGATCAGCCCTCGGGCAGGGGTCTCTGGCTCTCCTGGATGGCCTCTGAGGATGTCGTGGATGCGGTCCTCGCGGATCATATCGGAGAGCCCGTCCGAGCAGAGCAGGAGGCGGTCCCCGGCCTCTACGGGGAGGACCATGTTGTCCGCTTCGACCTCCGCGTCCGCGCCGAGGGCGCGCGTGATCAGGTTCTTCTGCGGATGCTGCGCCGCCTGGGCCCGCGTGAGGTCGCCGCTGCGGACGAGCTCCGCGACGAGCGAGTGGTCCTCGGTGAGTGGGCTCAACTCTCCGCCCCGGAGCAGATAAGCCCTTGAGTCCCCGACGTGCGAGACCTCCGCGCGCGGCTCCCTGGAGGAGCCGCCGAAACGCAACGCCACGACCGTGGTCCCCATGCCGGAGAGCTTGTCGTCGTCGCGGGCGGCGGCCAGGATACGGCGGTTCGCCTCCCTGATGGCGTCCCCGAAGGGCTCGCCGGGTTCCAGAGTGCGCAGCACCTCCACCGTCATGGAGCTTGCGACCTCCCCGGCTTCGAAGCCGCCGATGCCGTCGGCGACCACGAAGAGAGTCTCGTCCGCGCCGTCGCCGAGAAGAAGGGAGTCTTCG
The DNA here is from genome assembly GCA_051003015.1 of Rubrobacteraceae bacterium. Lineage (GTDB taxonomy): Bacteria > Actinomycetota > Rubrobacteria > Rubrobacterales > Rubrobacteraceae > JACDGB01. The sequence goes on from JBPCLT010000176.1 coordinate 5,944, forward strand.
TTGTTCCGGCGGACCTTGCCCGCGTCCGTGAGGCCGAAGTGGTCGAGATAGAGCATATCTACTCCACGTACCTGAAGGTCGTCGAGCCCACCCTCACCGTGTCCCCGGAGCGTAGTTGCGTCGCCCCCACGGTCTTCTGGCCGTTGACGAAGGTGCCGTTGGTGGAGCCGGTGTCCTCCACGTACAGCATCCCGCCGTGGCGCGAGAGCCGTGCGTGCCGTCCGGAGGCGAAGTCGTCACTTTTGAGCACGATCTCATTGGCCGATGAACGCCCCAGGGAGGTCGCCCCGTCCGCCAGGGAGAAGCGGGTGTCCGGCGCCATGATGTCCGAGTCCTCGACCACCAGTTCCGCGACCCCCGGCTGCTGCCCGGAGCCTCCTCCGTTGAGACGGCCTTCGCGGGGTGCTTCGCTGGCTACCCCGCCACTGCGGGCCTCGACCCTTCCGTCCTCCCGCACCTGACGGAGGTCTCCGATGCCCCGGCGCACCACGGAGTAGATGAAGGCGAGGAGAAGCAGCAACAATAGAGCTTTGGCCGCGAGCAGCGGGACCTGGATCTCCAACATTTCCTAGTGCCCCCCGGAGCCCGCCGCGGCCTCTCCTCCCCTCGGGTCTGCCCCCGGGGCTTCGATGCGGCGCACGAAGCGGGCAACGCTCTGGCCGAAGGTCAGCTCGTCGCCGCTCTCTATCCGTTCGCGGTCTATGGGCGCGCCGTCGAGAAGCGTGCCGTTGGTCGAGCCCAGATCCTCGACGATGAAGCCGTTATCCGAGCGCGTGAGCCTGGCGTGCCGCCGGGAGACGTTCGGGTCTTCGATGGTCACGTCGTTCTCCTGAGAGCGGCCGACGGTCCAGGGCCCGCGGCCCTCCAGCGGTTGCGGCCCGTCGTCCAGGACCAACTCCACCCGCTCGCGCGCCAGCCCATGCCGCCTGGCGTCGGCGACCGAGATGGCGGCCGTGCCCTGCCCGCCACTTGCCGAAGCGTCGGCGGCAGAGGTAATGTCGTCTGTGCGGAAGATGCGGGTCTGGCCCGAGGTGTCCGAGGGCGCGCCCTTCTCGCGCGGGCCGTCGGCGGGGCCTGTCAGCTTTGCGGTCACACCGAACTCCCCGAAGCGCAAAGAGTCCTCGGTGGCGAACCGGATCTTCGGCGGCGTCATCAGGTGGTAGCTCTTGTTCTCCGCGTGGGTGGCGGCGTATTGGATCAGCTCTTCCCGCAAGGCGGCCTGGTATGCCTGGATGGACTCGGTGTCCTCTTTGGAGAGGTGGACGGTGAAGTCATTTGGGGCGTAGGTGCGGGAGATCGAGACCATCCGGCCCTCGTCCATCTGCTTGGTGAGGCCCTTGGCGATCTCGACCGGGTGGATCTGACGCCGGAAAGCACGCCCGAAGACGCCCTCCACGAGCGACTCCATCCGCTTCTCTATGCCTTGCAGAAAACCCAAAGGAAACTACCCTCTCACCCGGGACCCAAAATACCTCACTATCCCATACATTATAGCCGCGAAGCCGAGCGATATCAGGGCCTGGTTGAGCGCGTTCGCTGTCTCGGAGACCGCAAGGAAGTAACCGAGCATCCCGCCGCCGACCGCCACTAGCAGCCCCACCACCCACCGGCCAGCCCACTCCCCAAGCGAGAGCGCACCGGCCATCGCGGCCCACAACACGAACAGGAACGGGAAAGAGGGATGGTCCTGCTGGACGTACTCGACGATGTCTCTGGTCCAATCCACGAGACCGGGGATGGTCAGGTACGCGGGGATCGGGTCGAACGGGACGCCCGAGTATGGGATTCGCGTGTCCCCCGCGGCGAGGTCGTATCCCACCAGGAACAGCGCCCCCGCCGCCGCCGAAAACGCGGCTCCGAGCGGGCGCATTAGCGCGCCGAACAGGAGCGGCAGCCCCGCGCCGAGCCCAACGGCGGCGAGCGGGACGCCGAGCACGGGTCCCAGTGGCAGCTTGCTCACGCTCCCGCTCGTGGCGCCGCCCACGAGGACCCACGTCCCCCCGATGGCCGGCGCGAGCACCGCGAACCCGAGGCCCACGCCGTTTTTGAGCAAAGCCACCGCGAGCGCGACCACGAGGCCGAGTGCGGCGATCCGGGGCAGCAGGTAGCCAAGCACCCCTACCCCTGCCGCTATCCCGATGGTCTCCGCGCCGTCCCGTTGCAGGATCTGCGCGCCGAGCAGGTAGCCGAGCCAGCCGGCCGCCGCGCCGTTGGCGGCGCGCAGAAGGTGCCCTGAAAGCCTCCGCGAGACCTTGTCCGGGGTCTGGTCCATGACGGTGTCCGCCGAGCGGCCCCTCTGGCCCGTCAGGAGCTTCAGGGCGGCCCGCGCGCCTCGGGGGCGGTGGGCCGGGTTCGGGGAAGTGGCGCGGTCCACGAACTCGCGGAGACGCGGGGGCAACTCATCCGGCTGGTGGGCCAGGAGGGTGCGGGCGGTCGCTCCCACGGCGTAGATGTCCGACAGCTCGCTCGGGTCTGCGTCGTCCATGATCTCCGGGGCGATGTAGCCCGGCGTCCCGACGGCGAAGCCAACCTGGGTCAGCCGGGTGTCACCGGGGCGGTACGCCACCCCAAAGTCCGTCAGCTTCACCCGGCCCCGGCGGTCCACCAGGGCGTTCTGCGGCTTTATGTCGCGGTGGATAATGCCCTGTCCGTGGGCGTAGGAGAGGGCTTCGAGGATCTGGGCCAGGGCGTCCACTATCTCATCCACGTCGTAGACCTGGGCGGCCTCGTTCAGGGGCAGCCCGTGTACGTACTCCGTCACCAGGTAGACCTCGTAGTCTCCGGGGATTACCTCGATCGTCTCTACGATGTTCCTGTGGTGGAGGCCCTCGGCGATCTGACCCTCCCGCATGGCCCGCGAACGCTCGCTCTCGCTGTAGATGGGGATGATCTTGATCGCCACGTCCCGTCCACGTCCCAGGACGCCAGCCGCCGGACGGGCCCGCCAGACGGTGGCGAAGCCGCCGCGGCCCACCATCTCCGCCAACTCGTAGCGATCCTGGCCCTCGATGTAGCGAGTCTCGGCCATCCTGCGCGGTATTGTACTGCCTCGGGTCCACGCCTTGTTACGAAGTTAGCCTTGCCGGTCTTGTGCTGCTACAATCGTCGAGGTTTCGAGAGATCCCGACGGGATCCCGAAGGGCGAGTGGCGGAATTGGTAGACGCGCTAGGTTCAGGGTCTAGTGGCCGAGAGGCCGTGGGGGTTCGAGTCCCCCCTCGCCCACACCGTTCGATGGTCTTTCACCGGGCTTCTCACCCAGGGGGTTTTCATGGACCGTAGAAGGAGACGGCCCTATGATAGTACCGCCGGACGGCGGTCCTCCGGCGGCTCTCGCTCCGGGACCACCCGCTTCGGGAAGCGTCGCGAGCGGATGTTGCCGCCATGGTTGACGATGGTCGGTTCGATCCTGCTCCTCATCCTGGCTTTCGCGTTCATCTTCTTCGTCGCCCGCGGTTGCGTCGCGACGCAAGAGTCAACGCAAATTCGCAAGTACGTCACCAACTCCGACAGCCTCCTCGGCGAGTCCTCGAACGCCGGCAACAACGACCTTCAGGGTATCCTGGCGAACGCGGACGGCGACCCGGCGAAGCTGGACGCCGAGGCCCTCGCCCAGGCGGCCAGCCAGACGGAGCGCAACCACCGGCAGGCGCTGGAGTACGACGAGGTGCCCCCTGAGTTCGAGGACGCGCAGCCTTACCTGGTGAGCGCGCTTGGCATCCGGGCCTCGGCGACCAGACGGCTGGCGGAGGCCGCCTCGGGTGAGACGGGCAGCTTCGGGGAGGCGCTCTCGGTGGCGGTCGAGGACTACCGCCTGAGCGACAGCATCATACGGAACCACTACCTGCCGGAGTCCCAGGACGCGCTGGAGTTGGTGGGGCAGCAGGGCGACCAGAGCCGCCTCCAGGAGCCCGAGCCTTTCATGGACTACGAGGAGCTGGGCTTCGACACGCCCGCGGCGTCCGCCGGAGTCCGGGACGACCCTAACGCCCTGCACGGTGTCCAGATAAAAGGCGTCGAGGTGGCCGGGGAGCCACTCTACCCTGGCGAGGACGTCGTGCTAACGGGGTCGGCTGAGCCGGTGTTCGCCGTCACGGTCGTCAATGGGGGAGAGGTGGTGGAGGCGGGGGTTCCCGTGGAGGTGGTGATGGACACCGCCGCCGAGCGCCAGGCCCGTTCCGCGACCATCCGGCAGATGGAGCCGAACGGCGGGTCGGCAACCGTGGAGGTCTCCGGCTTCAGGCCAGGAGAGTTGGAGGAGACGGCGGAGGTCAGCGTGGAGGCAGGGCCCGTCGAGTACGAGGAGAACGACAGGAACAACGTCCTCGCCGGAACCGTGACCTTCGGGATATAAGAGACAAAAGGGGTGATGGGATGGTAACCGCGATCGTGCTCGTCAGGACGGAGAGGGAGAGGGTTCAGGAGGCGGCCCAGGCGATGCTCGGCATAGAGGGCGTCACCGAAGCCTACTCCGTCACCGGCCCCTACGACCTCGTCGTCATGGTCCGCATCCCGGACTTCGAGAGCCTCGCCGAGATCGTACCGGAGAAGATAGCCCAGATCCCCGGTGTTGCCCGCACCGAGACAATGGTCGCCTTCCGCGCCTACTCCAACCACGACCTGGATCGGGTGTGGTCGCTGGGGTTCGAGGAATAGCCGACCCCTTTCCGGCGCTAGCTCTGCTCTCCGGCCAGGGCGGGGCGCATCCCTTCTATGAGGAAGGCGACCACGTCGAGGAAATCGCCGCTCTTCTCGTATACCTCGCGCTGGCGCCGGCTGCCGGTGCCGCCTTCGACTATCTCCAGGATGCCCGATAGCTCGTTTTCGCAGCCGAGGTCCTGGGCGTGGGGGCGCAACTCTTCGACGAGGTCGCGGGCCATGTCTTTGGCCGGGATGGTGACCTTGTTCTTGGCGTCGTAGAAGGCGGCATCCATGCCGTGGCGAGAGGCGCGCCACTTGTTCTCCTGCGCCAGATCCCGGTCGTATTGACCTTTCGGGCCATTGTCCTTGTCTTCGAGGGCGTGGGCGACGATGCACTGGGTGAGGGCCGTGAGGGCGATGGCGGGCCTGAGGCTGATCTGGGTGTCAAGGATGCGCAGCTCTATGGTGCCGATCTTAGGGTGTGGCCGCACGTCCCACCAGCAGAAGGTATAGTCGTCCATCGCCCCGGACTCGACCATCAGGTCCACGTAGCCCTCAAAGGCCGCGTAGTCGGGGAAGGCGGGGGGGAGGCCCGCGCGGGGAAAGTTCTCGAAGATCTTGACGCGAGAGGACTCGAAGCCGGTGTCGAAGCCCTGCCAGAACGGGGAGTTGGCCGAGAGCGCCAGCAGCAGCGGCGCATGCTCGGAGAGGCGGTTGTGGGCGTGGATGGCCTCTTCGGGGCCGGGCACGCTCACGTGGACGTGCTGGCCGAAGATGACCTCGCGCTCCGCGATCCAACGCAGCGTCTCTATGACCTTCCGGTAGCGTTCCTGGTCGGTGATCTTCTGTTCCTTGTAGCGGGAGAATGGATGGGTACCGGCGGCGGCGAGGGAAGCGTCGCAGGCCGCCGCCCAGGAGTTGACCCGGCCGCGCATCTCGCGTAGTTGCTTCTCCGCCTCGGCGACGTTCTCGCAGGCCGAGGTCTTTATCTCCAGGACGGACTGAAACAGCTCGTAGGAGACGAACTCGCAGAGGTCCTTCGGGAGGCGCGCCATGATCTCTTCGATCCTGGGCACCAACTCGCCGGTCGAGGCGTCCACGATGTGGAGCTCCTCCTCCACGCCGAGCGTGTATCCTCCATTGCCCTCGAACTCTATCGTCATGGCTCCTCCTTTAGCCACGGCCGGCAAGCTGCGCCGGCCTGCTACCCCTCGGGGCTCCACTTGACCAGGGCTTCCCGGCCTTTCCGGCGCTCTTGCCTGGAGTCGTCGCGCGAGCCACTACCGCTCTCCTCGTGGTCAATGCCGCTGGCGTGGGCCAGTATGTTACCCGCTTTACGCGCCAGAAGCCAAGAGAATGCTTCTCCGGCAGGTGAACGAGCCTCGACCCTTTGCTCCCGGATAACGTAGACGCCGAGTTCCCGCCCCCGGTGGTCAGGACGGGCCACGCGAAGGACGAGCCTTCCTGGGCCTGACCTGGGCCAGCGCCGCCCCCGCCAGGACCAGCAGGGCGCCCACTACCTTTGGCGCCGTCAGGTCCTCGCCCAGAAGCGTCACCCCGATGGCCCCCGCCACCACCGGCTCGACGGTAGCCACGATGGCGGACCTTCCCGCCCCCAGCCTCCGTAGCCCGAAGGTGTACAGGGCGAAGCCCAGGGTCGTGTGGACCACCGAGAGCATGAACAGGAGCGCGTACGAGCTTGCTGAGAGACCCGCGAGCGTGTCAAGCGTGGGCACGGCGGCGGGGATGAGCAGCGCGGCCCCGAAGAAGAGGGCGAACGTCAGGATGACGGCGGGGCTCAGATGTCCGGCCACGGGCCGCCCGAAGATCGAGTACAGACCATAGGTCAGACCGGCGAGAAGCCCCGTCAGCAGTACGGTCGGCGTGACCTCGAGGTTTATTGGATCGTAGGCGCCGGCTACCAGGAAGACCCCGCCGACCGTCAGCA
>JBPCLT010000177.1:0-5284 GCA_051003015.1 Rubrobacteraceae bacterium
CCCAGGAAATCCCGCCGCGTCAGACCGCGGCCCACTCGTCCCTCACCCATACCGGCCTCCTTCTCCTCGCCCCAGGTCCCCACACCGGAAGTCCGAAAATAACATCCCTATATTAACGGCGTTTTAAACATAAGTCAACCCGAACGTACAGATTAAGTGTTGCTTTTGCTCGTGGCGCCGTCTACAATAGGCATTTCGTGGGCTAGGATAGTAGCGAGGTCATCGGGGGTTAGAGGGATGTTGGCGGAGAGCAGACAGCAGGAGATTTTGGACGACCTGGAGCGGGCGGGGAGTGTCTCGGTCGCGGAGTTGTCGGAGCGGTTGGGCGTGTCGGACATGACGATCCGGCGCGACCTGGAGGCGTTATCGGCGCGCAGGCTATTGCGAAAGGTGCATGGAGGGGCGATCCCGGTGTCGAAGGCCGCGGCCGAGCCGCACTTCGTGCAGAAGCGGCGCCTGAACCGTCCCGAGAAAGAGACCATAGCGCGGGCGGCGCTGCCCTTGATGGGCGACGGACACACGGTGGCTTTCAGCGCGGGAACGACGACCTGGCACGTGGCCGCCGCGCTCCAGCAGAACCACAAGGACCTCACGTTCTTCACCAACTCGACCAACATCGCGCTCACATTGCAGGAGAACGGGTGGATGCAGATCGTGCTCTCAGGAGGCAGCTTCCGCACCCCCTCCGATGCTCTGGTCGGGCCTTACGCCGACCGAACGCTGCGCGCGCTGAACTCCGATGTTCTGTTCCTGGGGGTACACGGCGTACACCCGAGCGCGGGCCTGACCACGCCCAACGTCGCCGAAGCAGAGACCAACCACTGCCTTATACAAGGCGCCCGGAAGGTCGTGGTCGTGGCGGACCACACCAAGCTGGGCGTCGTCGCCCTGGCGAAGATAGCCGCGCTCTCCGAAATAGACATCCTTATCACCGACGAACAAGCCCCCAAGGAGATGCTCCGGGAGATAGAGTTGGCCGGCGTGCAGACCATCGTCGCCACTCCACACAGCCGTCACGCCCGGCCGGATATCGGCGAGCTAGCCTGAATCATCCATGAGACCAGAAATTTACAGCTATGGAGTCCGTAACGTATGGCCGGAGCCGGATCAATGTGAAGATCCGCCGCGAACATCCAACTCCTCGACGATTCGTAGAAAAGCCCCACGGTGTGCGAAGGATTGCCCAATCTGGACGCCACGGCGATCCTTGCCGGCGGCGTCTCGTCTTCGAGCGGCCTGTATGCTACCCCGGTCTTGCGGTGTTCCGCCACGGAGACAGGGACCAGCGACACGCCCGTCCCGGCGGCCACCAGCCCGACTATGGTTTGCATGTGCGTGGCCTCCTGACTCACCCGCGGCTCGAAGCCAGCCCCACGGCAAGCATCGACGGCCAGATCGTAGAAGCTCAGACCAAGGCGGCGCGGAAACAACACGAAGGGATCTCCCGAGAGATCGGCGAGCCGGATGCTCTCTTCCCGCGAAAGCCGGTGAGACTCAGGCAAAGCGGCGATCAGGAATTCCTCCAGCACCACCCGCAAGTCCCAACATATGCCGACGGGGACAGGTTACTGTCGCACGCGACGGTTTGCCGCTACGCTGATTCTCCTCAGCGGGTCTTGCAAGCCGCTGCCGAGACGTCCCGCGCAAGGTCCGCAAACGCGCGCAGGGAGGGCGACGGGTCGTCCGTTCGCAAGAAGAGGCCGAGCTCCACCGACGCGTTTACGTCGGTAATGGGCCTGTAGACGACGCCGGAGCGGCCCAGCTTTCGCATGCAGTCGAACACGAGGGCTACCCCGATCCCGGAGGCGACCAGTCCGATGACGGTGTGCTCCTGTGCGGCCTCCTGCACCACGTCCGGGCTGAAGCCGGCCTCCCGACAGAAGCCGATGATCCGGTCGTACAGGCCCGGGCCCCTGTGGCGAGGGTAGAAGACGAAGGGTTCACCTGCCAACTCCCGTAGGGACACGACGTCGCGCCCTGCCAGGGGATGACCCTCTGGCAGCGCTACCACAATCTGCTCGTTGCGCAGCACAACGCTCTCCACCCCAGGTCCGCCCGCGGCCCCGTACAAGAACGCCGCCTGCACGTCCCCGGCGAGTATAGCTCCTTCGAGCTCAGCCGAGCCCATCTCGGCGAGGTCGAGTCGGACCTCCGGGAAGTGCTCCCGAAAGGAGCGCACCACCTCGGGCAGCAGATTGTAGAGCGCCGTAGCAGTGTAGCCCACGCGGAGCGTCCCTACCTCGCCACGCTCCGCCCGTTGCGCCTCCCCGACCGCCCTGTCGAGGGCGTCGAGGGTCTTGCGGGTCTCATCCAGGAAGACCTCGCCGGCCGGCGTCAGTGCGACGCGGCGCGTGGTGCGCTCGAAAAGCCTCACGCCCACTTCGCTCTCCAGGCGCTGGATCTAGCGGCTCAAGGGCTGTTGGGATATAGAAAGCCGCGCGGCGGCCCTCCCGAAATGCAGCTCCCCCGCCACCGCCACGAAGTACCTCAGTTGCCTGAGCTCCACGCCACTATCACACCTTGCGGGTATCGAAAGCGGAGAAAATCGGTATTGGACGCATCGTTTGGATGGGTCTAAAGTGTGGTCGAGAGGAGCCGGTTAGAAAAGGGAGGTAACGGTGAAGGAACTGTTGCGGTCGAGCATCGGGCCGGAATCGGGCTAGGGAGTGATCCGAGAGTCGGTGTCTGGGGCGGTGAAGTATTGATGGCTGTGCCACGGGTAGAAGCCGTGCTGTTCGACGTCTTCGGCACAGTCGTGGACTGGCGCGGTGGCATCGTCCGCGACGGGGAGGAGCTGGGCCGCGAGAAAGAGATCGACGTGGACTGGGCGGCCTTCGCCGACGCCTGGCGCGAGGAATACCATCCCTCGATGAACCGCGTGCGGCAGGGAGATGTTCCCTGGTCAAAGCTCGACGATCTCCACCGCGACTCCCTGGAGAAGGTGCTCGACCGCTTCGGCGTGGAAGGTCTCACCGAAGGGGAGATAGACCAACTCAATAGAACCTGGCACCGCCTCGATCCCTGGCCTGATTCCGTGCCAGGCCTGGGGCGGCTACGCGAACGCTATCTGATCGCACCGCTCTCCAACGGACACATCAGGCTGCTCGCGAACATGGCGAAGCGAGCGGAGATTCCGTGGGATCTCGTCCTCTCCGCTGAGCTCTCCCGCCACTACAAGCCTGACAGGGAGACCTACCTGACCTGTGCTTACTATCTGGACCTCCCGCCCGAACGGGTGATGATGGCCGCCGCCCACGAGTACGACCTCGAAGGTGCCCGCAATGCGGGTCTTCACACGGCCTTCATCCACCGTCCACTTGAGTGGGGGTGGGAGCGGGCAGATGAGATCCGCAAGCCGGACGAGTCAGAGTACGACGTCGTAGCAGACGACGTCTTGGATCTGGCGGAGAAGCTCGGCGCATAAGGTCTGGTCGCTCGCAAATGAAGGGGGCGCTCAACCCGGCATCGAACACGAATTCGCATTCCGCGTGCCGCCATCAGACCGTGGGCACGCATGTGGACGTGAGCCATGTAGCGGCAACCCCGCCCGAGTGGAGGAGCGCAAGCTGACCTTCGAGATGGAGGCTAGCGACGAAGCGGACGTGATCGGACGCGGCATCCACGATCGGCGCGTCATCGACGCCGCCCGCAAGCGGGAGGCTGGGTTAAGCTCGTGATGGATAGGAAACGTTTGACGGGGAGGTTGAGGAGAGCGTGATCGGAAGACTCTGGAAAGGCTGGGCTACGGACGAGAACGCGCGTGCCTACGAGAAGCTGTTCAGGGAGCGCATCCTCCCCGAGCTACGCGGCATCGAAGGCTTCACGGGAGCATACGTCTTGCGCAGAGACACGGAGGATGAGGTCGAGATCGCGGCGATCACGCTGTTCGAGTCGATGGAGGCCATCCGGGCATTCGCCGGGAGCGATCCCACCGCCGCGCACGTCACTTCGGAAGCCAGGCATCTCCTCTCCCGGTTCGAGGACACGGTTACCCACTACGATGTCGTTCTCTCGTCGCGGGAAGAGTAGACCAGAAGCGCACATCGCTTCGCGGGCTAAACGAGGAGGCCAACATGAGCGACCAGACACCGTACTCGATCAACCTGGACGAAGCGTTCGGCCCGCTCCGGTTCATCGACGTCCAGGCCCTCGCCGACTCGGTGGAGGACCAATGGTACAACCAGACGCTCGTCCGAGTGAACGACTGCGTCGTAAGGCTCGGAGTGATGCAGGGCGAGTTCCATTGGCACCACCACGACGCCGAGGACGAGTTCTTCTACGTGGTGGACGGGCGCTTCCTGATCGACCTGGAAGCAGAGGACCGGACGGTCGAACTCGCCCCGAAGCAGGGGTTTACGGTGCCCAGAGGCGTGGTGCATCGGACGCGGGCTCCGGAGCGGAGCGTGATCCTCATGATCGAGGGCGCGGGGGTCATTCCGACCGGCGACGAAGGATAGACAGGAGAGGGCTCCGGTCAGCCATGTCGCTACATCCGGGGCGAAGTTGGGCGTCTTCGACGGCGGGCTACCGTAGCTGCGTAAAGTCGATGACGAGCTTGGTTTGTGCCAGACCCTGGCGTTGCGCGTGCCGGAGTGGCGCAGGCGATGCCCCACGCGGGAACTCCTGGCCCGCCAGAACTGCAATCATCGCACGGCATCCAAAGAGCGCGCAGGAAGAGTTTTCGTCGCGGGAGGCTCCGGCTTCACTGCCTCACTATGTCGGGCGCCGGTGCTGCCTCCAGGAAAATTTCCTAGCCTCCGGCCGAGCCCTTCCGGGTCGTGATCTCGCGTATGCGGGCGAGGTTGGCCTTTGGTTTGCGGTCGTAGGTGAGGAGACCGTTGACCTCTTGCTCCACGTCGGTGAGCTGCGTGTAGCAGAAGCCCTGGACGGGATCGCAATCGAGCAGGGCGTCTATCAAGGTTCCGTAGCGTTCCAGGAACTCGTCCGCGCTCGTGACGGTCGTATATCCCCAGTCTTTGCCCTCGCCGCTGGCGAAGGCGATGCCCCCGAACTCGGTTATGAGGACCGGCTCCCCCCAGTAGCCGTGCCCCGAGACGTAGGCGGGACGGTTCGCGGGCGTGGCGGCAACGGAGGACTCGATGGTGGCGTAGCTCGCGGCGAGGTCCTCCGCGTCGCGGTAGTTGTGGAGGGCGAGGAGATCCGTCCTCGCGTGCTCCCAGCCGTCGTTGGAGACCACGGGACGGGTGGAATCGAGCGAGCGCGTGAGGTGGTAGAGGGCGAGGAGGTGCTCGCGCTGCGCCGGGTCAGTGGCGAGATCGGGGAC
>JBPCLT010000178.1:0-10333 GCA_051003015.1 Rubrobacteraceae bacterium
ACTGACTATCTCAGAACTCTTGCGGTCGGCTATCATCGTCGGTGGTGATCCCTACCGGAGAAGGAGCCTCGATGTCCGAAAACTCAACCCAGGAAAAGCCGCTTCCCACCATCTGGCGGGTGCCCGACGAGTTGTGGGAGATCATCGAGCCGATCCTCAAAGAGCACGACCCGCCGAAAAGCACCGGACGACCCCGCATAGACCAGCGCGAAGCCCTGGACGCAGTCTCATCTTCAGGATGAGGAGCGGCTGCCAGTGGAACCACCTTCCCATAGAGTTCCCCGACGACTCAAGCGTGCATCGCACCTTCCAGAGGTGGATCGAGCTTGGCGTGTTGGACTCGATCTGGGAGAGGCTCATCGAGGAGTGTGAGGAACTCGGCGGGGTGGACTTCGAGTGGCGGGCCGCCGACGGGGCGATGGGCAAGGCCCGTTTTGGGGGGACCTCGTAGGCCCAAACCCCACCGATAGGGCCAAAAATGGTGTCAAACGCTCCCTTCTCGTGGAGGCCGACGGCGGCCCGCTCTCGGTGGTCGTGGCCGGAGCGAACGTGCCGGACTTCAAGCTGTTGGAGGCCACCCTCGATGCCATCGTGGTCGAGCGACCCAGCGAAGCTACCACCGAGGAGGCGCCCCAGCATCTCTGCTTGGACAAGGGCTACGACAACCGCCCGAGCAGGGAGCTCGTGCGAGAACGGGGCTACGTCGCCCACATCCGAAAGATCGGCGAGGAGGAGAAGAAGGACGCGGCGGGAGAGAAGCGCCATCCGGCGAGGCGGTGGGTGGTGGAGCGTACGCTGGGCTGGCTCAGTAAGTGCCGGGCGATTCTGGTGCGCTACGAGAAGAAGGCCGCCAACTACCTGGGGTTGATCAAGGTGGCCAGCATCCTGCTCTGGTACCGGCGTCAGCATCGTCTATCCCTTTTGAGATAGTTAGTAAGGGCTTCTCGCAAAACACGTGCTTGCCGGCCTCAAGTGCCGCGAGCACCACGTCGCGGTGGGAGTCGCCCGGCGTGGATACGTCCACGAGGTCAACGTCGTCGCGCTCGACTAGGCGGCGGTAGTCGGTCTCGTGGTCCTGCCATCCCAGGGTCGCGGCGGCCTTCAGAACGGCGGGTTCGTTGCGGCCGCAGATGGCGCGCATCGCCGGGACGGGGTCCACGTCGTAGTAGCGGGCGACCTGCCGGTAGGCGTTGGAGTGGACCTGGCCCATGAACTTGTAGCCGACGAGCCCGATCCCCAGTTCCTTCTCCATCTCACTACTCCTCTCTGGCGAAGGCGGCGTCGAAAGCGTGCGTCGAGGGCTCGAAGTCCGTGCGGCGGACGTAGGCGAGGGCGTCTTGCGCACCCCACTCGCGGTCCACGCCGGAGTCCTCCCACTCGATGGAGAGAGGGCCCGTGTAGCCGATGCGGTTCAGCGCACGCACGCATCCTTCGAGGTCCACGTCGCCGTGGCCGGGCGAGACGAAGTCCCAGCCGCGCTCAGGCCCCCCGAAGTCAAGGTGCGACCCGAGGATGCTCCGGCGTCCGTTGAGTCGCTTCTTGCTGTCCTTGACGTGGAAGTGGTAGATGCGCTCCGCGAACTCCTCGATGAACTCCGGGGAGTTCAGGAACTGGTGGGCGAAGTGGCTCGGGTCGAAGTTGATGCCGAACCCTTCGCGGTTGCCTATCGCGTCGAACGCCTTGCGCGTGGTCACGTAGTCGTAGGCGATCTCCGTCGGATGCACCTCCAGAGCGAACCGGACGCCCACCTCATCGAAGACGTCAATGATCGGGTTCCACCGCTCCGCGAAGTCCTCGTAACCCTTCTCGATCTCCCTGAAATCGTTGGGCGGGAAGCTGTACAGCAGATGCCACACGCTGGAGCCCGTGAAGCCCGAGACGGTGTCCACCCCGAGTCTGGCGGCGGCCCTGGCGGTGTTCTTCATCTCCTCGGCGGCCCGCCGGCGGACACCCTCGGGGTCGCCGTCGCCCCACACGCGCGCGGGAAGGGTATTCTTATGCCGCCCGTCTATCGGATCGCAGACGGCCTGTCCCACGAGATGGTTGCCGATGGTCCAGCAACGGAGACCGTGCCGATCCAGCAGCTCGCGCCGGCCCTCGGCGTAGCCGTCGTCCTGAAGCGCCGCTTCCACGTCGAAGTGGTCGCCCCAGCATGCCAATTCGAGACCGTCGAAGCCCCACTCGCCGGCCTTCTCCGCCAGCGTCTCCAGCGGCAGGTCCGCCCACTGTCCCGTAAACAACGTCACCGGCCTGGTCAAGTCTCTACCTCCCTCGAGCGTCTTCTTTACTCACGCGCCGCGTCCCGTGCCGCCCGCGGTGGGCGCGGGCGTGTCCATCGCCTTCTCGACGGCCATCATGGCGGCACCGAAGATGCCGGCCCGGTCATTGAGTTCGGAGGGCGCGAGTTCCAGGTGGCGGGTCGCCAACGGCAGCGAACGCTGGTACACGACGGTGCGTATTCCGGCGAAGAGCTGCTCGTGGGCGTGGGCCATGTCGCCCCCGATCACGACGACCTCGGGGTTGAAGAAGTTGACCGTGCTGGCGAGTACCTCCCCGATCAACTCCCCAGCCGTTCTCACGAGCCTGGCGGCGGCGGGGTTTCCGCCCCGCACTAGCCCGACCACGTCCCGGCTGTTCTGCGCCGGGAAACCGAGTTCGGACAGCTTCCGGGCCAGCGCCCCGCCTCCGGCGACGGCCTCGACGCAGGCGATGTTGCCACAGCGGCACACGATCTCCTCGTGGCCGGCGACCCGGATGTGGCCGATATCGCCTGCGCCCCCGCGCGCTCCCCGGTGGATGTTCCCTCCGGCGATGATCCCGCACCCGATGCCCGTCCCGACCTTTACGAACAACATGTGTCCGACGTTCGGCCAGTGCGCCCGCTGCTCGCCCAACGCCATGATGTTCACGTCGTTATCCACCAGCACAGGCACGCCGGGGAAGCTCTCGGAGAACTTGTCCGGTATGGAGAAGTTATCCCAACCGGGCATTATGGGCGGGTTGACCGCCTGCCCCCTCGCGAAGTCCACCGGCCCGGGAACCCCGAGCCCGATCCCCCGCACGTCCTCCCGCCCGGCTCCGGCCTCCTCCAGCAAGACCCAGAAACGCTCCTGGACCCACCCCAGAACGGAGTCAGGGCCGCGGGAGATCTCCTGGTCCGCCGATAGTTCCGCCATGGGCTCCCCGGCCAGGTTCGCCACGCTCAACCGGCAATGCGTCGCCCCCAGATCGGCCGCCAGCACCACGCCCGCTTCTTTGTTGAACTCCAGCACCTTCGGAGGCCGTCCCCCCGTCGAAGGCCCGGTCCCGACCTCACGGACCAACCCCTCCCTCTTGAGGCCGCTTACGATCTCCATGACCGCCGGGATACTCAACCCGCTGACCCGCGATAGTTCAGCCCGCGACACGCGGCTCCGGGTGCGCGCGAGATCCAAGACCAGAGCCCGGTTGTGACGCCGCAAATGCGGGGCCGCCCGCCCTTCCGTCTGAAATGGCTGCTCCTGGTTCATGACCATGCCGCCCACCCTTCAAAGATTAACTAATGAAACTTAAGTAACTGTCATACTATACCGGTAAATTTATTCCGGCGTCAAGCGTGAACAGGCGTATTCTACCGCTTTTCACCCTGACTTTGTTTTTACGTTTTAGTAACCTGAGGCGGAGCGGTCTTCCAGCCGGAGGTCTTTCAGGGCCTTCGGGTCTCGCGCGCCCGCGCAAAAGGCGGCTACTTTCATCTCCTGATAGAAGCGGTCGAGATGGAGTGAGACGGCCGCGGCGGAGTGCGTGGCGGGTTGGAGGAGCGGGAGCGCGGCACCCGCGAAGTCCGCACCTCGGGCGAGGGCCTTGACCGCGTCCACGCCGGTGCGCACGCCTCCGGAGCCGATAACGAACTTCTCGGGGCACGCCTCCCTCACCTCGGCTATGCTCCTTGCGGTGGGCGTGCCGAATTCGTCGAAGGCGTCGAGGCCGTCTCTATCCCAGGCGCGCTTCTCGACCTCCAGCCACGACGTGCCGCCCGCCCCGCCTACGTCCACGCCCCAGACGGGCAGGGCGTTTATCCTCCCGGCGGTGGCCCGATTCATGCCGAAACCGACCTCCTTGACCATGACGGGGACCGAGAGCCTTTCGGCTACCATTCCCATCTTCTCGGCGATGCCGGACCAGTCGGTGTCTCCGCCGGGCTGGGCGACCTCCTGGAGCGCGTTGACATGGAGGCACAGTCCGTCGGCTTCGGCGGCGGCCACGATACGTTCGCACTCTTCGATCCCGCATCCCCGGTTGAGTTGGGCCGCGCCCAGGTTCGCCCACAGCGGCACGTCCGGGCACAGGTCCCTGACGCGGAAGGTTTCGGCGGCGGAGGGGTCTTCCAGGATGACGCGCATGGAGCCGAGGCCGAGGGCGACGCCGCGCTCCTGGGCCGCCATCGCCAGGTTGCGGTTTATGGTTTTGGATAGGGAGGCTCCGCCGGTCATGCTCAGGATCATGAACGGCATCGAGAGCCGTTTGCCTAGCATCGAACACGAAAGGTCAACGTCCGCGAGGTCGAGTTCCGGCAGGGCAGCATACGGTATCCCGAGCCGCTCGAACCCCGTGGAGAGCGCCGGATGCCGAACGTCCTCCTCCAGACAGACGCGGACGTGCTCCTTCTTGCGGCTCGCGGTGCGCTCGCCGGGTGTACTCAAACGGTCCCTCCGGCGCCGCTCATGCCGAGGAGCATGTCGCGCACTTCGGTGGCCGCGACGCTATCGCGTCCCCACTGGGCGTCGGAGCAGAGCATTACAGGACCTTCGGAGGTGCTATCCGGAAGCCGGCCGTGGGTTCCGCGCACCCACGATGGGTCCAGTGGCACCACGTCCATGACGTAGCGGAACCCGAGGCGTTTGCGGGCGAGGGCCAGGGCGGCGCGAGCCCTGGCCGTGCGGTCGCCGGGATCTATGAACAACTCCGCCGGGTCGTAGCCGGGTTTGCGGTGGATCTCCACCGTCCTGGCGAAGTCAGGGGCGCGCCCATCCTCCAGCCAGTAGTAATGGGTGAACCATGCGTCGGCCTCCGCCACCGCCACAAGCTCCCCCGCCCGCTCGTGATCCACGCCGAACTCCCTCTTCCCGTCCTCGTCCAGCACCGCCTCCACCCCATCAAGCGGTTCCAGCAGTTCCTTCACCTCGGGGACGCGGGCGGCATCGCGGACGTAGACGTGGGCGATCTGGTGGTCGGCGACGGCGAAGGCGGCCGAGGTCCAGGGGTCGAGGTATTCCATGTCCTCCTGGGCGTGGACGTTCAGGAGACCGGCCTCCCTGAGGCGGCGGTTGATGTCCACCTGGCGTCTCGACGGCGTGATGCCGTACTCGGAGAGAACCACGACGGACTGGCCCCAGTCCAGGGCGAAGTCCGAGAGGCGGCCCGCGACCCGGTCTATCTCCTTCGCGGCGGCGATGGCTTCGGGGGAGTCTGGGCCGAAGCGTTGCAGGTCGTAGTCCAGGTGCGGGAGGTAGACCAGCGTGAGGTCGGGGTCTTCGGCGGAGATGACGCGCTCGGCGGCGGCGGAGATCCAGGCCGAAGATTTTATGTTCGCCCCTGGTCCCCAGTACTGGAAGAGCGGGAATCGGCCGAGTTCGGCGGTCAGCGTCTCGCGCCACTCGGGGGGAAACGTATAGCAATCCGGGGACTTTCGTCCGTCCGCGTGGTAGACGGGCCTCGGGGTAAGCGTCACGTCGGTGGCCGCGCCCATCGCGTACCACCAGCAGAGGTTGGCCGCCTTGTAGCCGGGGGAGTTGCGGCGGGCGGTATCCCACACCTTCTCGCCCTGTACCAGCGCGTTGTGCTGGCGCCAGAAGTAGATCTCCCCAAGATCCCGAAAGTACCAGCCGTTGCCAACGATGCCGTGACCCGATGGCGGGAGTCCGGTGAGGAACGTGGACTGCACGGAGCACGTAACGGCGGGGAACGTGGGCGTCAACCCCACCTGGAATCCAGCGCCGCCGAAGTCCTGGTTGGCGAGGTCCGCGCCGACAAAACCGCCGCAGTACGGCCAGCCGCCATTCATGGCTTCAGTCGTGCGGTTGTACTCCTCGTGGTGGCGCGGCCCGCGATTGGGGTCGTTGGAGCGCGAGTCGGGTCCGACCTCGCCCCAGTAGAGCGCGCCAGTGTCCTGGTCCACGCCGAGCCGGTACGGGTTTCGCAGGCCCATTACGTAGATCTCACGCCGCGTCTTCGCCGGGTCGGCGTCGGGGTACTTGCCGCCGGGGCCGAAGAGGTTGTCCGCCGGGATGTCGTAGGAAGCATCGTCGCCCGGCACGATGTCTATCTCACCGGTCGCGTCTGCCTGCGGGTTTATGCGCACGATCTTGCCTCGCAGGTCATTGGTGTTGCCGGAGGACTTCTGGGCGTCGTAGTCGGAGCGGCCTGGCCGCTCGTCGTGCGGCGAGTAGCCGCCGTTGTCCGAAGATGAGGTGTTGTCGCCCGTAGCCAGATAGAGGCTGCCATCCGGGCCGAACTGCAAGGAGCCGGCCGAGTGACAGCAGACGTTACGCTGGGTCGGGACTTCGAGCAGTATCCGCTCGGAGGCTTTGTCCACCTTGTTGTCCGGCCCGACCGTGAAGCGCGACAGGCGCTGCTTGTTCGCGTCGGCGGGCAGCGGAGAGTAGTAGACGTAGACCCAGTTGTTCTGAGCAAAATTCGGGTCAACGGTGATGCCGAGGCCACCGTCTTCGAGACCGCTCCACACCCCGAGGGTGGGGTTGTTGATCATGATCTCGGTGGTGCCCGTATCCGGCTTGTAGACCTGGATGTCGCCCTGGCGGTTCATGAAGAAGACGCGCCCGTCAGGGGCGACGGTCAACTCCGATACCTCCCCGATCTCGGTACCCTGGGCCAGCACGACCTTCTGGAAGTCAGCCAGGTCGGGCGGGGGCTCCGTCTGGGCTCCCGCCTCGCGCCCCGCGAGAGACGCAACCACGGCTGCCAAAACCATCGTCAGTAACGCGAAAGCCAACCAGCACCGCATCCCCGTAACCTTCAAAACCCGGCCTCCGAACATATTCAGCGTCCCCTTCCCTCTATCCCCACACCCTTGTCCCGGCGGTATCTAGCCGGGCTACATCGTTATCGTCTAATCACAGAGGTTCCCCCACCTCGAACTGCGCCATCATCATGTGGTCCTCGTGGGCCAGCTGGTGGCAGTGGAACGGGAAGCGCCGCGCGTAGGGAGACTTGCTCTCCACGGGGACCTCGGGCCACTTGATGAGCACCCGCACCGTCTGGAACGGCCCGACGGAGACCGTCTCCTTCCAGCCGTTCTCGTAGGCGAAGGGCGCGTTGCCATTCCGGTCAAGGACCTTGAAATTGGTCAGGTGGACGTGGGCCGGATGCTCCACCCCGCCGTTGTTGACGAATTCCCAGACCTCCGTCTCCCCCTCGCGCAGGTCCGCGTCTATACGGTTCTCGTCCCACATCTTGCCGTTGATCGTCCAGTGCCCGCTCGTCTGCTCGAAGGTCCACGTCCTGGTCCTCACGGCGGAGTCCGGGTCTTCCGCCAGATGCGTGGCGTCACGCTGGGCCTCGGGTGGCCGCAACGTGGAAGGGACGCTACTGTCGTCGGTCCCCTGGCGGACGACGTCGAAGCACATGACATCGTCGGTGCTCGGCCGGAAGCTCTTCAGGTTCTTCAGCACGATCCGCGTCCCAACCGGATAGGCCGAGAAGTCCACGACGGCCTCGTAGCGTTCGGCCGGCATGATGGGCAGCGAAGGGATGCTCACCGGCGTCTCCAGCAACCCGCCCTCGGTAGTTATCACGGTGAGCGGCCCGGCGACCGGCTCGCCAGACTCCAGCGCGAGCGCAAGCTCGAAGCTCTCGACGTTGGAGGCGTTCAGAAACCGCAGGCGGTACTTGCGGGCGGCCACTTCGAAGCGAGGCTGGGGCTTCCCGTTGACCAGCATCACGTTGCCGGGGATCTCATGGTTATCCGAGAAAGAGCCGTCGGAATTGAAGGAGCGGTCCTGGATCATGAACGGCACGTCGTATGGTCCCTTCGGGAGCGGAAGCCCGTCCTCGAAGTCGTCCTGGATCAGGAAGAACCCCGCGAGCCCCTTGTAGACGTGGGGCGACGTGAGGTCCATGACGTGGTCGTGGTACCACATGGTCCTGGCGTTCTGACTGTTGTTGTAGGAGTAGGTCTTGTGAGTTCTGGGACGGACTACGTCTGCGGGATGGCCGTCGTTGTTGCCGTCCGCGTACGCTCCGTGGTTATGGACCACCATCCCCTCGGGCAACTTGTTGGAGAAGCGCACCACGGACGCCCGTCCGCTTCTAGCCTGGATCGTGGGCCCCGGAAACAGCCCGTTGTAGCCCCAGATCCGGGTGGAGAGACCGGGGATGATCTCCGCCTCCGCCTTCCGCATCACGACGCGATAGTAGTCGGCGTTGCGCCCCCGGCCTCCGCGCTTCAAGACCGGAGGCACAGAGAGCGGGACCTGGAAGGGCTCCGGCAGCGTGGTCAACGGGTCGCTCGAAGCCGTCGAAGCCGCCCGCGACGCGACTACCCCGGACGGAAGGGCAAGCGCCGCGCCCCCCAACAAACCGAGCTTCAACGCATCCCGGCGCGTGATGCCGCGTCCCCCAGACCTCACGCCTTCCCACCCCCCAACCAACCCGCATCACAGTCCCTCGCATACACCCGCCGCGCAGCCAAAGGATGACAGGACCGCATAACATGCACCTCCAACAGCGAAAGTCGCACAAGTCCCTCTCCTATCAGCAACATCCTTCCCCCAAACGCATACTTAACTAATCTTTTTTACTAACTTGGATGCAATATTACTCACGTGCATGGAGCGAGTCAAGTTGTTTACGACGATTTTCTGAAACTTTTAAACTTAGCTTAACTAACCGCCGCCCTGGACGACACGATGGCCGGTATCTGAAGAGGAGTGTGGCGGTGGAGAGGTCAGGTGAGCCGGATGGGCTCTCAGGCGCCTATCTCCAGCACTTTGCGGGCTATATCCGTGAACTCCTGACCCTCCACGGTATTGGAGGAGAGTGAGCGGGTCGAGCCGTCGTCGAAGACGATCTGGACGGCCTCTTCGCCGGGAGGATCCCGCCTCTGCAAGTAGCTCTTGACCATCACCAGCGCGCCGGCCAAAGCTCCCACGAGTAGCAAACCCCGGAATAACCTCTTCACGGCTACCCCACCTCCCCTGCGGCTTTTTCTATCTCCGCTCGGGCGTTGCGCATGTCATAGAGGACGAGCCCGACCCTGGCCTCGAGGGCGGTCGCCGCCACAAGCGTGCCGCCGTCTTCCAGACCGACCATCAGGAGATGTCCCGCTTCGGTACGGACCCTGACCTGCGCGGCGCGAACCTTGCCCTCCTCACGGGCCGAGCGGCCGGCAAGGCCAGCGAGCGCGCCGAGCATGGCCGCCACCCGCGCACGCTCGACGCCCGGACCATGCGAGGAATACAGAAGGTCTCCGGTTCGGGAGAGCACAGAGCAAGACTCGATGTCTCCGGACAGCGCCCGAAGGTCCCCGAGCGCGCGCTCCAGTTCTCCGTTCCGAGAGCCGCCCGCGTTGGATTCCGTGCCGGTTGTTCTCCCTTCGGACATGCCAGATCCTCCATGCCGCCAATACTACATTTCCAGGCGGGCATTATATCCGATACACGACGCTGTCTTCGCGCGGAGTTGGCTCCCAGGCACGAAAAGAGCCGCCGGGGGTCCCCCGGCGGCTTCGCTAACTGCTGATTGAGACTCTCTCTAGGCCGCGACATGGCGCAAGACTTTGCCGTACTCACCGCTCTTGAGCATCTGCTCGGCCTCGCGCTGGAGCTGGCGTACCCGCTCGCGCGAGATCCCCAACTCGTCGCTCAACTGCGCCAGGGTGGCCGAATCCTGCTGGTCGAGGCCGTAACGCCGGACGAGCACGTGGCGCGCCCTCTCGGGCAAACGCTCTATGGCCTCTTTCAGGTGCGCCGTCTCCATCTCCCGCATTACCTGGCCCGCAGTGTCCGAAGCCCGCTCGTCCTCGACGAACTCGCCAAGCTCCGAGGCGTCCCGCTCCTGGCTCAATGGCTGGTTGAGGCTCGTGGCGTCCGGCATGGCGTCCTTGACGTCTCTGACCTCTTCCACCGTCCAGCCGAGGCGTTCGGCCACTTCCTCATCGGTTGGGGTTCCGTCAAGCTCCGTCGAAAGCTCGTTGTACGAGCGAGCCATCTTCCGGATCTTCTCGGTCATGTGGACCGGCACCCGAATCGTGCGTCCCTTGTCCGCCACCGCCCTCTGCACGGCCTGCCTGATCCACCACGTTGCATACGTGGAGAACCGAAAGCCCCTCGCAGGG
>JBPCLT010000179.1:0-5289 GCA_051003015.1 Rubrobacteraceae bacterium
GGGCCAAGCACCTCATCGTGGGGCTTGACTCGGGGGACTCGCTGGTCCTTCAGCTCAAGATCGGGGGTCAGTTGCTGTTGGTCCCTCCCGTCGAGGAACCGGCGAAGAACCTGATGCTCATTCTCCACCTCGCCGGGGATCGGAAAGAAGGCTCGGCGCCTGAAGCAGGGCCTGACAATTGTTGCGCCGAGCCTTCTTTGAGGCTGTTCCTGCGCGACGAGACCGAGTTCACGCGGGCCAGGCTGCTGGACAAGCACGAGTTGCAAGAACGCCTCTCCGGCCTCGGACCAGAGCCGTTCTCGGAAGAGTTCACGATCGGGTATTTGAAGGAGAGGATCGGCGGCCGCAGAGCGCAAATAAAGCCTCTGTTGCTGGATCAAAAGGTCGTCGCCGGCATCGGGAACATATACGTGGATGAGATCCTCTTCGACGCTAGGCTGCATCCCCGCCGCAAGGCGAACACGCTATCGGATGAGGAGTGGGAGGCGCTTTACGCGGCGATCCGGACGAACCTTGCGGCTGGAATCGAGCATCGGGGAACGACGGTGCGCCTCTACTTCGACGTACTGGGCAGGCCCGGCGAGCACCAGAACCACCTGCGCGTCTTCGAGAAAGACGGCGAGCCGTGTCCTGGGGAGTGCGGCGGCAAGGTCGTCAGGGAGAAGGTCAGCGGCAGGGCGACCCACCTGTGCCCGGCATGCCAGAGCGAAGATGGTCCCGGTGGGGACGGGCGGTTAGAATTGAAATTGGAGATGTGAGGGTAAAAGGTTGGAAGATCAAAAGATAAAGTGGTTCGGTTGTTCGGGGCCTGAAACCTGAGACCTGAAACCTGAAGCCTATATAACGAAAGGAGTTCCCTGTGGCGGAGAAGTTTGATCTCGTGGTGATCGGTGGCGGGAACGGAGGATATATACCCGCGATCCGGGCGAGCCAGTTGGGGATGAGCGTGGCCCTAATAGAGAAGCGGGAGGGCGGTCACCTCGGCGGGACGTGCCTGAACTTGGGCTGCATCCCAACGAAGGCGTTGCTCCAGACTGCCGCCATACTCAACGAAGTCAAGCACGGCGAGGATTTCGGGGTAAAGACCAGCGGCGTGGAACTCGATTACGAGCAGGCTGTTAGCCGCAAGGACCAGGTCGTCGGCCAACTCCGCAAAGGCGTGCAGGGCCTGATGAAGAAGAACAAGATCCAGGTCTACAACGGCGTCGGCAGCTTCGTGGAGCCGAAGAAGATCAAAGTCGAGTTGGAGGATGGCGAAGAGGAGCTTGAGGCGGGGAATGTCTTGATCTCCACTGGCTCGGCTGTCAGCTCCTTGCCGGAGCTGGAGTTCGATGGGGAGAAGGTGATCTCCAGCGACGACGTGGTAAACATGAAGGACCATTACCCTGAGTCCGTCATCATCCTGGGCTCCGGGGCCGTTGGCGTCGAGTTCGCCAGCATGTACAACGACTTCGGGACCGAGGTCACGGTGGTCGAGATGCTCGACCGTCTCGTGCCCGCCGAGGACCCGGAGATCTCCGCCGAGCTCCAGAAAGCCTTCGACAACCGCGGCATCCACATCCTCACCAGCACCATGGCCGACCCGGAGAGCCTGGAGAAGACCGACTCGGGCGTGAAGATAAAGGTCTCCGCCGCGGGCCAGGGCGAGAAAGAGGAGACGGAGGAAGAAGGCGGAAGCTACGGTGGCGAGGACGCTCCGACCGGCGACGCCGACGAAGGTGGAGACACGCTGGAGGCGGAGTGCATCCTGGTCGCGGTGGGCCGCAAGACCGTCACGGAGGAACTCAACCTCGATGCGACGAACGTGAGACTTGGCGACCGTGGCATCATAGAGGTGGACGAGTTCGGCCATACCTCAGAGGACGGGGTGTACGCAGCGGGGGATGTGATCGGCGGTTACTGGCTGGCGCACGCCGCCGGGCACGAGGGGATCATCGCCGTCGAGCACATGGCCGGCGAGGACCCGATGCCGATGGACCAGAACCTCGTCCCTCGCGTTACCTTCTGCCGCCCGGAGATCGCCTCTTTCGGCCTTACGAAGGCGCAGGCCGAGGAAGAAGGTTACGAGGTCAAGGAGTCCAAGTTCCCGTTCCGGGCCATCGGCAAGGCCCTCATCGAGGGCGAGCCCAACGGCTTCTTCAAGATCGTCGCCGACGCCGAGAGCGACTTGATCCTGGGCATGCACGCCATCGGGCCGAAGGTGACGGACCTTATAGCGGAGGGCGTCTTCGCCAAGCTGGTCGAGGGCACGCCGCAGGAGATCGGGATGAGCATCCACGCCCACCCATCCCTCGCCGAGGTGGTTGCCGAGTCCGCGATGGCCGTGGACGGACACGCGATTCACTTTTAGGTTTCAGGTTTCAGGCAACAGGCATCAGTTCTTGCCGGTGGAACCGTCGTTTGGAGGCGGCTTCCGGCGGAGAGTTTTCCTGAAACCTGATGGCTGACGGCTCCAAAGCGGAGTTCTTCTACCAGGACCCCTTCGCGCCGCCTCCCAACAGGCCGATAGGCGTCGGGGTCCTGGCGATCATCTCGCGCGACGGGGCGCTTCTCCTGGAGCGTCGTAGTGACTGCGGGCGGTGGGGGCTGGTCGGCGGCGGTATCGAGGCCGAGGAGTCGCTCGAAACCGCTTTGCGCCGCGAGGTTCGGGAGGAGACCGGGCTCGAAATTACGGGTCAGGAGTTGTTCGCGGTCTTTCCCGGACCTTCCAGGATCGTGCGCTACCCGGACGGCAACGTCGTGCGGCTGGTCACCTTCGTCTACGAGGTGGAGGTCGAGGACTTCGGGACGCTCCGGCGCAGCGAGGAGTCGGAGGAGCTGCGTTTTTTCCGCCCGGAAGAGCTGAGGAGCCTGGACGTGATCGAGACGGCGCGGCCCATCCTGGAGGCGTATCTATCGGGGGATCTCACGCAAGGGCTCTTGCTGGAGTAGCTGCCGGAAGGAATACGGCGGCTCGGCCAGATCAACGCCGCCGTAATCTCAGGTGCTTTCGTCCGTGCCGGCGAACCGGACCCCGGCCAGCTCGAAGTCCTCTGGCTCCGTCACGAAGCGCAACAATCGCTCTCCCTCCCCGGTCAGTGCGTCGCAATCCTTCTTTGACAGGGACTGGAACGGTGTGATCACGAGCCCCGCTGTTTTCTTCGTCCTCTGGACTTTCCACGTTCCTCGGACGAAACCATCAACGAGCACGGTCGCCGGAACCATGCCGTTTTTGGAGGAGATCGCCTTTCGATGATCGTCCGCGATGAT
Organism: Rubrobacteraceae bacterium; assembly: GCA_051003015.1. GTDB lineage: Bacteria > Actinomycetota > Rubrobacteria > Rubrobacterales > Rubrobacteraceae > JACDGB01. The sequence continues at coordinate 3,250 of JBPCLT010000179.1, forward strand.
GCGGCTGCGGTCGGCGTGGGACAGGGTTGCGTTGTCGAACTCGGGAAGGAAGCGCGCCGGGGCCAGGGTGTCAGGGTCGGGACGCGGTGCATCTGGCAGGTCGAAGATTTCCTTGCCGCGCTCGTCGCGGAAGACGCATAGGCGGGGCCGCAGCCGCTCGAAAACTTCACGTAGCCGGGTCAAACCCGACCACGTCTGAGCGTCCATGACGGTGGCCGGGCCGAACGCGCCCAGGTAGCGGGTGACCATCTCGTCCAGCGACGAGTCCCGGTTGAGGGGACGCCCGAGCCAGGACTCCGCCGTCGTGTGGGCTGCGGGACCGCTCTCGCCCCAGATGCCGCGAGGCGGCACCTGCACCAGCGGCGCACGGCCACGGATGGCGTGGGCGAGGGACGTGGGGTTGTGGCCAGGCCACCGTTCGGCCAGCAGCGCGCCGAGCTCCTTGCCGGTGCGAGGACGTTCTTCGAGCAACGCCCGTCCGGTGGCGGTGAGCGCGTCGAGGTCCATCCCCTTGAGAGCCGCGCCGTGGGAGTAGTTGGAGGAAAGGTCGCGGTCGAAGATGATCTGCACCAGGGGGCGCAGCGCCAGGCAGTCGCGGGCCGTGACCAGATGGATGGTATTGCGCATCAACGCGATGCGCACCGCCTGGCGGTTCGAGATCAAACGCGCCAACTCGCCGGGTTGGAAATCCTCCAACCGCGTCCACAGGCCAATATATGGTGGGTTTGGCGCCTGCGCCTGCATGCCGACGAGGTGTTCGAGTGCCTCTGTGGTGGGCAGCTTCCGGCGGCGCAGCAGCATCTGGCGTTCCAGGAAGGCGCGGTTGATCGCGCGTACTCCGAGGTCCCCAGCCTTCATCACTTGAGATTCAACCCTCTCTTTCCTCCATTATTCAGGGATGTCTCGGCGCTTCCAGCCTTTCCCACACCGCGCGCCAAGTCTCATCCCGTTCCAGGGCGACCGCCGCCTGGAAGAGTTTCCGCGACATCCTCGCCCGCATCGTGAGCCTAGGTCCGGCGGCCAGCCGCGCGAGCCTTATCTTTTCGACCTCCGCGCGTGCTTCGGCGATGCGTTCCCTGGCGAACTCCTCTTCCCACCCCAGCGGATACATGCTGCCGAACCCCTTTCTCCTCTGGCTTATTACGTTATGATCTTACCTCTGAAAGAGGTCATAACCGGTCCTGATAAGCAGGGCTTTCGGGGAAGGTTTTGGAGGTGGGAAGTGTACGGTTCCAGGCCCACGACGAGGCTGCTCTCTATGCTGGAGTTGTTGCAGGCGCGAGGCCGGATCGGGGGGCCTGAGCTCGCCCGCAGGCTTGAGGTTGGGGAGCGGACGGTGCGCCGCTACGCGGTCCTGCTCCAGGAGATGGGCGTGCCGGTGGAGGGAGAGCGCGGCCGCCATGGGGCCTACTCTCTGAGGTCCGGCTATAAGCTGCCGCCGATGATGTTTACCGAGGAGGAGGCGCAGGGGTTGTCGTTGGGTCTCATGGACGCCCGCAGGCTCGGGCTCGCGGGCGCGGCGCCGGCGGTCGAAGGGGCACTGGCGAAGCTGGAGAGGGTGATGCCCGAGGCGCTGCGTGGGAGGGTACGCGCGCTCGAGGATACCGTCTCCATTGCCGTCGTTCGGCCTGCGACGCCCGCCAGCAGCGCGTCGCTCCTGATCCTCGCCGCCGCCGTGGGTGAGCGGAGGAGGGCGTGGCTGCGGTATCGCTCCGGGAGTTCCGGGGAGACAGAGCGAGCGGTTGATCCCTACGGCGTGATGCACCGCGAAGGTTACTGGTATATGGCCGGTCATTGTCATCTGCGCGGTGGCCTGCGGCTGTTCAGGGTGGACCGGATCTTAGAAGCCACTCTTCTCGAAGAAACCTTCGAGCTTCCGGAGGGCTTCGATTCCCCGGAGGCGTTGCTCAGCGCTGTGGCGGATACGCCGGACGAGTGGTCTGTCGAGGTGCTGTTGGAGACGGGGACGGAGGATGCCCGCTGGCAGCTACCGCCAATAGGGTTCTCGCTGGAGCGGACGGATAGAGGCACCCTGATGCG
>JBPCLT010000180.1:0-10802 GCA_051003015.1 Rubrobacteraceae bacterium
ACGGGCCAGGCCGCCGTGGACGAGGCGTATTCCTATATCGGAACGCCCTACGGTGCCTACGGCTTTGACTGCTCGGGCTTCACTTCGGCGGTCTACGGCAACGTCGGCGTGTACCTGCCGGACGATCCAGTCGCCCAGTACAGCTACGGCGTACCCTCCGCGGGAGCGGCGGGCGACCTGGTGTTCTTCGACGAGGCGGGCTACGGGATATCCCACGTCGGCATCGCCACCGGATACGGGACCATGATCCACTCTTCCACCTACTTCGGGATCGTCACGGAGACACCCATATCCGACGTCCCCGGCTACGTCGGCGCGGTAGACCCAAGCTAACAAAGCCTGGGAACTTTGTGACGAAGGGCCGCGCTTCATAAACGCGGCCCTTCGTCTTGCTGGAGTAGAGACCTCTAGTAAGCCTTGCGGTTGAAGAGCCAGAGTGCCGCGAGAAGAGGAACCACGGCGGCCATCAGGCATACGAGAAAAGACACGCCAGGGAAGTAGCGGCCGGTATACAAGGCTCCGTTCGTCCAGTGGGTGGTCAGCGTCAGTTGCCACATCAGGTCGTAGGGAGCCCGCACGTTGTATCCTGCGCCCCAGAAGAGATCCACCATCAGCTCGGGGAGCTTGAACATCGAGTACAGGATCGCCAGTGACGCCGTCAAGCTCGCCAGAACGTTTCTGAAGAGCACCGAGCAGAGCAGCGACACGCCGAGCACGGAGACCACGTCGAGCCACAACAACACGGTCGAGAGCACGACGCCTGTAACGCTATAGGTGTCGAAGGATATCCGCGGACGGCGGCGGAGATGAAGAGCGCGACGTTGCCGAGCAACGTCTTTATGGTCGTGGTCTTGTCCGCCCCGTTCGGCCCGAGAAACCCGTACACCGAACCACGCTTCACCGACAGGCTAAGGCCGTCTACCGCCGTCTTCCTTCCGTACTGGACGACGAGGTCCTCGGTTTAGATGGCCGCTCCCGGCCCTTCGCTTTGCACCGCTTCGCGCTCCGCCAACCGCTCCACTACCTCTCCTCCCGGCTCGCCGTCTGGCTCGCCCGCTCATGGAACCGCTCGAACGCGGCCTCGAAGCGTTCCCAGAGCTCGTCCTCCGTGATCCCCAACCCCACCGCGTCCCGGACGAGCACGCCCAACCGCTCGTATAGCGCCGCCATCCGATGCTCCCGCGCCATCTCCCCCACTCCCTCGGCCACGACCGTCCCCACGCCAGCCCGGCTCTCTATGAGACCAGCCCGCTGCAACTCGTTGTAAGCCTTGACTACCGTGTTCGGCGCCACGGTCAATTCCCCGGCGAGAGCCCGCACCGTCGGCAACCTGTCCCCGCCCATCAGACTCCCGACCTCCACCGCGTGCCGGACCTGATCCACGATCTGCACGTATATAGGAACCCCACTCCTCGCATCAACATCCAACCAGATAGCCGACGTAACCACCCCCGATGCTTTGTTATGTATTTATGAAACAATCATACGGGAGAGATGGGGCCTGTGTCAAGCGCGGTACTCTTGAGATCCTTCACGGGTTCGGCATATCCGGGAATCGTGAGGTCGTGAGTCGTGTTTTCCTATCTCGGCTCGCGACTCACGCACGCCAACGGAGCGAGTCCTCCGTCTGGATTTGGTCTACCTGGATCCGGGGTCAGGGTATCCAGACCTGAAAGGGGGGTTCGGCGGGGAGAGAGGTGAGGACTACTTTGCTGATGCCCATGCGCCAGAGTTCGCGGGTAATTATCGAGGCGTTGGCCATGGTGTCGCCGGGTTCGACGCCGGTGATGAGGGCGGCGGGGCGCGCGCCGTCGGGGAGGCGTCCGAGGGAGCCGTGGGCCAGGGCGCGGGCGAAGGCGTTGGCGGTGACGCTCTGTCCGGCGCCAACGCCGGTGAGTTCGGAGAAAAGCGCCGGGCGGTGGATGTGCTCTTCGCCGACCGGCTTGCCGAAGGCGCTGATGTTGGCGACGGCCACGACGAGCGTGACCGCGTCGGGGAGTGCGGGCTCGTGGTCCGCGGTCCCCTTGAGCGGGCGGTGGCGGGAGCCGTCGGCCTCGACGAGCACGAAGTCGGCGAGCGGTGAGAGGGAAGGGAACCAGGTGGGCTCGACGCCCGCGATGCGGTCTTTCGAGAGCAGGCCGCCGCCGAGGACGGCGGTTCCGGAGCCGGAGATCGCGGTTTCGGCCTGGGATCTCAGCTCATCGAGACTATCCGAGGTCACGAGCGGGCCGATGCCGTCTGTTTCATCGAGGAGCATCTTGGTCGTCGGGGCCACGAGCACCGTGTTCCCGTCCTGTTCGAGCTCGGAGCAGATCTCACGTATGGCGTTCGATTTCCCGCCCGCGCCGGCAAACGCCACGACATCGCCGGGGACCAGGCCAAGCGCCGAGTACAGCTTCAAAAGCGTCTCCTTCTTCTAATAGAACTCATTCTCCTCTTCCCCATCGCAAAAGATCCGCGCGCTGTGCGCGTCTTTGTATACCCGCGTTCATATTACATCAATCATGAGGTTCGGCGTGCTTTATGATATCTTGGCTACGAAAATCGCATGCCGCCCGCGGGTCTCGAAGAGACAGGGACAGGTAGACGAGATTACCGGGCGCATGACGAGGGTATTTAGGAAATTGTTGTAGGGATACCTGATGTATAGTCCGGGCATCGTAATCGAGGAGAAGGAGGGCCGGTGACGGAGCAGCGAGAGCGGGTTGCGGAGTTCGGCCGGGAGTTACGGGAGGATCCGGGACCTTCGGATCGCAGCATCAAGGAGATCATTGACGCGCTGAGACCCCAGGTCCAGGAGTTGGTCGCCAGGCAGGTCGAAGTGGCGAAGTTGGAGTTGACGCCGGTTGGCCGTCAGGCCGGGGTGGCGGTCGGTCTCCTTGTGACCGGGGCGGTCTTCCTGTTGTTGTTCCTGGTGTTCTTCTTCCTGGCGGGGATGTACATCATGAACGCCGCAGGATTCCCGCCGTGGGCGTCGGCCGGCATCATCGCCGTCATACTGCTCGTTATCGGGGGTGTCATCGCCGGGTCCGGCGCGAACGCATTGAGGAAGCTGGACCCCAAGCCCCACCGGACGATCCAGACCCTCCAGCAGAACGTCAACTGGATAAAGGGGCAGTTCAAGTCGTGAGCGAGATACCGGAGCGCATAGAGCGGGAGATGTTCGAGATCCGGAGCCGCATGGCCCCGGACGTGAGGGACCTAAAGAAGCACACCGAACCACAGTACATCGGCAAGCAGGTCGGCGAGAAGGTGAAGGACCGCGTCAAAGGCGCCGTCATCCGGTTCGGGAAGAACCTGACGGACTCCGCCAAACGCCAGGCCCGCATGGCCGGAGAGGCCGGCAGGAAGCGCAACCCCGCTCCATTCACGGACGCCGTGAAGAGCGACCCCAAGCCCCTCATCCTGCTCGCCATCGTCCTCGCCGTCTCACTGCTGATGGCGCGTAGGATCTCCAACGGAAAGCCCGGTCAGGATTAGCCTGCGGCGCGCTCACGCAGAGAGCGAAGACGAATGGTTATCCGGCCGGCAGCAGATATATGCCTTGACCCAATTCTCGCCTCCTTCCACTACCTTCGGGGTGAGTAAGCCCTTGATGGTCCCGCTCTGACGCACGTACACTTCCAGCCCGTGGGCGGCGCGGCCGGGGACATGGTCCTCGCCAGCCTCATCGCCGCCGGTGCGCCACTAGACGATGTCACCCGAAGCCTCGAAGCGCTCGGCATACCTTTCCGGCTCACTACCAAACCCACGGAGGTAAACGGAGTCGGGGCGCTCCAGGCCGGGGTCGAGTACCCGAGGGAGCGCGTCCACCGGACTTTCCGGGATATCCGGACGCTCGTGGAGGGAGCGGATATCCCGGATCGGGCGTCGTCCCTGGCCGTCGAGGCTTTCCGGCGTCTGGCGGTGGCCGAGGGCACGGTCCACGGCGTGCCGCCGGAGGAGGTCACGTTCCACGAGGTCGGGGCAGTGGACTCCATCGTGGACGTGGTGGGTAGCTGCGTCGCGCTGGGGTTGATCGGCGCGGACACCGTGAGCTGTGCTCCGCTGCCGATGGGGCACGGCATCGTACAGGCAGCCCACGGCCCGCTCCCCGTCCCAGGCCCGGCGACGCTGGAGGTGCTGAGGGGATCCCTCATTCGCTTCACCGAGGAGCCTCGCGAGACCACGACCCCGACCGGAGCGGCCCTGATGAGCGCCTTCACGGACGGCGCTTTCACCGAAGCCGCGCCGCCGATGGTGCTGGGGAACGTCGGCTACGGAGCGGGGAGCATGAGCCTCAGAGACGCGCCCAACCTCCTGCGCGCCGTCGTCGGGGAATTGGAGGGACATCCGGGTGGCGTGGAGTTGCTGGAAGCCAACGTGGACGATGCACCGGGTGAGGTCCTGGGCGCGGCGCTGGAGCGGCTGCTCGGCGCGGGGTCGCTCGACGCCTGGCTGGAGCCTATCACGATGAAGAAAGGCCGCGGAGCATACAAAGTCTGCGCGCTGGTCCGTGGCGTGGACAGGGAAAACCTCGCCCGGCTCCTGATGCGGGAGACGGGCACATTAGGCGTCCGGCATCATCCCGTGGGGCGCGTGGCCGCGGAGCGGCGGTGGGCCGAGGTCGAGCTTCCGTACGGACGGTGCCGGGTAAAGGTCGGGAGCCTCGACGGCGAGGACTTCACAGCCGCCCCGGAGTACGAGGACGCGGCCCGGCTCGCCGAAAAAGCGGGGCTGCCGTTGCCCCGAGTCTACGATGAGGTCCGGACCGCCTTCGACGGCCGCTATCAGCCGTCAGCTATCAGCCGTCAGCAAGAACAGGAATAAAACGACGATACTGGATGTCGGCGATCACGACCCGCTAGGCCGCATCGCTGCCTCTCCCCTGCCCTAAGCTTCGGACGAAGGGCAGGCATCCGCCTGCAAGATCTGAAAGCTGACGGCTGACAAGCTGATGGCTAAACAAAAGGGCCGGGAAAGTTCCCCGGCCCCCGCAGTCTCTGGCGCTCCTCGGGACTCTAGGCGGGAGAGACGTTCTCCGCCTGCATTCCCTTGCGGCCCTGAGTCGCCTCGTAGGACACGCGAGCGCCCTCCTCGAGGCTCTTGAAGCCGTTGCCGCTTATACCGCTGTAGTGAACGAAGAAGTCCTCGCTCCCGTCGTCGGGAGAGATAAAGCCGTAGCCCTTCTCATCGCTGAACCACTTCACCGTTCCCTGGGCCATGCCGTTGCGCCCGCCTTTCTCTTCAGGGGCCGGCCGATAAAAGCTCCGCCTCGGACTCTCTGGCGGCGTTTGATCTGCTTCGGCCCTCTTTCAGCTACTGGCATGGATTTCAGTACCAGAAATGAGGCACGTGCAACCCTCGTCAACCGGTCCACTCTGGAAACCCGGAGTCCAGAAGCGCCGCGCAATCATCGTAGACTTCGATGGCGCCGGCCTCCTTGAGTTCTTCGGCGCCGAAAGCACCGCCGGTGAGCACCGCGACCGTCCTCACGCCGGCGGCCTTCGCCGCCTCCACGTCCCAGATGGAGTCCCCGACAGCGATGGTCTCGTTGGGACGGGCGCCGGCTTTCTCCAGCGCCAGTTCGAAGAGGTCAGGGGCAGGCTTGGAACGCTCGACTTCGCTGGAGTTGACGATCCCGGCGAGCCTGCCATTCGCTTCAAGTTTCTCCAGGTGTTTCTCCAGTTCCTCGGGCGTCGCGCTGGTCACAAGCCACACTTCGTAGCCGCCGTCGTAGAGTGCGGCTATCAGCTCTTTCGCGCCGGGGAGCGCCTGGGCGTACTGCTGGAGATCCAGGTAGATCCCGGCGTGCAGCTCGTCCACCTTCTTCGCAGCCTCCTCATCTTCCACGAACTCGGAGATGAGCATGTCGGAGCCCTTGCCGATCCGGCGGTGTACCTCGGCCCGAGACGCCGGATGGCCTACCTCCGCCATAGCCCGCGCCCAGGCTTCGGTGTGCTGGTAGTTAGTGTCCATCAGCGTCCCATCAACATCCAGCACCACGACCCTGACCACGTCATATCCTCCTCATCAAGACGATCCATGTCCTAAAATACCCGCATGGAAGATACCAGAACCTCATCGCCCCGGAACGGCCCCACCGCCGAATACGCGGCCCTCTCAGAAGGCGCGGCGCTGGTGGACCTTTCACACAGAACCATCTTGCGCCTCACCGGCAAGGATCCCATCGGGATGCTGAACGCTATTCTCACCAACGATGTCCCGCACGACGAACGTCTCGGCGTCTACGCCGCGCTCCTGAACCCGAAGGGAAGGGTGCGGACGGACCTCCGCGTTCTCAAGAGCGAGGCGGATATCCTCGTGGATACCGGTCCTGAAGGGGCGGAGGCAGCGAAGGAGATTCTTGGCCGCTACGCTCCATTCTCCCGCGTGAAGGTGGAAGACCTCTCTTCCGGGGACAACCCGTGGGCCATCCTCGGCCTCTATGGGCCACGGGCGAAGGAACTCCTCGGAAGCCCGGATCTCGCCGAGCATGAAACCGCCGAGATCACGGTAGGAGGTACTCTGGCGCTCGTCGCGGGCGTCGCGGCGCCGGTTGGCGGGTACGACCTGATCTGCCCTTCGGGATCTCTGCGCGCCGTCCGCGAGCATCTGATCTCAGCCGGAGCCACGCCCGCCGGCAACGACGCCTACGAGACGGCCCGGATCGCTGCAGGCATCCCCCGCTTCGGCGCGGACATCACCCCAGACAACTTCCCCGGGGAATCGGAGAACTTCCTGCAACGGGCCGTCAGCTTCGGGAAGGGCTGCTACCCTGGCCAGGAGACCGTTGCGAGGATGCACTACCGCGGCAGCCCGAACAAAAAGCTCTACCGCCTCGGACTGGAGCCCGGCTCGATGGAGTCCCCGGAGGCTGGAGATGAAATCCTCCAGGACAAAAAGAAGCTGGCTGGCCCGGTGTCCTCGGTGGATATCGTCGGCTGGATCACGTCCGTCGCACCACTTCCAGTGGATGGGAAGGTTTACGCGCTCGGCTATCTCTCCCGCAAGGCTGACCTCGAAGCCCCCATGAGGGCGGAAGACGCGAGGGTGCTCGCCGTGGCGCCAGCGTGAGTCTGCGGCGATAAACGGAGCATGGTCGAGAACAGGGACACACTTTCGCCGGAGGAGCGCAGCGAGCGAATGGGCCGTGTCCGCAACAAGGACACGAAGCCCGAGATGCGGGTTCGCCGTCTGGTCCATTCGCTGGGATACCGGTATCGCCTTCATTACGGCGGGCTTCCGGGACGGCCGGATCTCGCCTTCCCCGAGAGGAACAAGGTTATCTTCGTCCACGGGTGCTTCTGGCACAGGCACGAAGGCTGCTCGCGCTGCCGGATGCCGAAGTCCCGCCAGGAGTTCTGGGCTCCCAAGCTGGAGAAGAACAGGTTGCGAGACATCGAGAATCGGGCCAAACTGGAGGAGTCTGGCTGGGATGTGCTGGTGGTATGGGAATGCGAGGCGGAGGAGGCTGCGGGGTTGCCGGGCCGCATCATGAGCTTTCTGGAGGACTTTTGAGATCTGTCGAGCTCTTCGCTGGAGCCGGGGGACTTGCAATGGGCATCTCGGAAGCTGGTTTTACCCATGAAGCCGTGGTTGAGTGGGACCGTTACGCCTGCGACACAATCCGCGAGAACCAGCGCCTCGGGGTGAAACCGGTCGTGAGTTGGCCCTTGCACGAGGCCGACGTCAGGACGTTCGACTACTCCCATATAGGCGAGAGCCCGGATCTCATCGCCGGAGGCCCGCCCTGCCAGCCTTTCTCGCTGGGCGGCAGGCACCGGGGCTGGAACGACGAGCGCGATATGTTCCCCGAGATGGTACGCGGCATACGCGAACTCAAACCGAAGGCCATCATAGTCGAGAACGTGAAGGGGTTGATGCGTCAGTCCTTCGCCCGGTACTTCGAGTACATCGTCTTGCAGATCTCATACCCAGAAGTTCCTCTCGAAAGAGACGAAGACTGGAGCGACCACTTCTCCCGCCTGGAGCGTCATCACGTTCACGGCCAAAATGACGGGCTTTTCTATCGCGTGGTCTTCAGGATGCTGAATGCAGCCGATTACGGCGTGCCGCAGAAGCGCGAGCGGGTATTTATCGTGGGCTTCCGTCAGGATCTCGGAGCAGAGTGGTCCTTCCCGAAAGCGACTCATTCGCTGGATGCTCTGCTCTGGGACCAGTGGGTGACCGGGGAATACTGGGACCGGCACGAAGTCCCGAAGAAAGATCGTCCTCCACCGCCGCCGAGGCTGGAGGACAGAATTTCTCGCCTCGGATCCCTCTTCCCGCCTGACGAACTCCCCTGGAAGACGGTTCGAGACGCCATCTCGGACCTGCCGGACCCGAAGGATCTCATCCTCTCCGCGCGAGTACCGAACCACAAGTTCAATCCCGGAGCGCGCTCCTACCACGGTCATACGGGAAGCCCGCTGGACAGTCCCGCAAAGACGCTCAAGGCCGGAGACCATGGGGTGCCCGGTGGAGAAAACATGCTGGCCCGCTCCGACGGGAGCGTCCGTTATTTCACCGTCCGGGAGAGCGCACGGTTGCAGACGTTCCCCGATGACTACGTCTTCCACGGCTCCTGGACGGAGACCATGCGGCAGTTGGGCAACGCCGTACCGGTGTTATTGGGGCGCGTGATCGCCAAAGAAGTCAGTCGGTGTCTTCGGCAAACGGAACACCGTCCCGCCATCTCACGATAGGAAAACCGTAGTGGCCGAGACTCCGTACAACCCTCTGGACAAAAAGAACCTGGGCATAAGCGTCGCCGACGCCATGCTCGCCCGCCCAGTCTCCTCTTTACCGCCGGAAAACCGATTCATCGGCGCGGGTATCTACGCCATCTACTACGTGGGAGATTTTCCATCATACGCGCCCGTGGCCGAGCGCAACCGCGACGGCCGCTTCGAGGCTCCGATCTATGTCGGCAAGGCCATTCCCGCCGGAGCCCGCAGAGGAGGTGGCCTGGGTGTCACCACTGGCCCCGTGCTGTTCCGAAGGTTGAACGAACACGCTCAATCCATCGTGCAGGCGGAGAACCTGGAGCTCTCGGACTTTTCCTGTCGTTATCTGGTTGTGGACGATATATGGATACCTCTGAGTGAATCACTGCTCATAGAGAAGTTCGCGCCCATCTGGAATTCGACCGTTGAAGGTTTCGGTAACCACGATCCGGGAAGCGGAAGATACAACTCTCAAAGACCACCCTGGGATGTGGTGCATCCTGGTAGACCCTGGGCGGACAGGCTGAGAGAGAACAGAAGATCCAGGCAAGAGATCCTCTCTATTCTGAGCTTGCGGATCTCAGAAGCAACAGAGGGAGATGGCGCATGAAGCAACCCGAAGACTGCACGAACATCGAAGATGTCCGCCAGGCAATAGACGCCCTCGACCGCGAGATCGTCGCTCTGATCGGCCACCGCGCCCGCTATGTCGAGCGGGCAGCCGAATTCAAGACCGGCGAGCAGAGCGTGCGCGCCCCGGAACGCCAGCGCGCGATGATGGCCGAGCGCCGCCTTTGGGCTGGAGAAAACGGGCTCGACCCGGACGTGATCGAAGAGGTCTACCGGACCCTGATCTCCCACTTCGTGGACCGCGAGATGCAACGTTGGCGAAAGACGCGGTGATCCAGACGTCCCTCCGGCATTTTATCGGGAATCATTCCCAACAGTTGGCGGTCACTACCCTATTCTGGTGTTACAAGCGTGTCTCGATGAAGCGGGCTGACAACGGTTCCCGAGAGGCTCACGCATGATGTGATCTGGGTCACGAAATCCTTATAAACAGCGAGTTTTCGCAGATTTCAGGAAAAGTTCTTGCTCGTGATCTGTTTACGTTGTTAGGGGTAGGTGGCTGTGGTTAAATAGCCTTGCTGTAGCAAAGTTTTTACATTGGCGAGAGTCGGAGGTTCGGTGCTAAACATAGAAGGTCTGCGCGTTGAGATAGACGGTCAGGAGATCGTGAAGGGTCTCGACATGGAGGTCGGGACGGGTGAGATACATGCGATCATGGGCCCGAACGGCTCGGGGAAGAGTACCCTCGCCAACGTGCTGATGGGCCATCCGCGCTACGACGTGACGGGGGGTTCCATTACCTTCCGGGACGAGGACGTGTTCGAGTTGGAGGCCGACGAGCGGGCCAAGCTGGGCTTGTTCCTCGCGTTCCAGTACCCGAGCGAAGTGCCGGGAGTGAGCGTCGCCAACTTCCTGCGGACGGCTGTTAACTCGGTGCGCGAGGAAGAGTTGTCTCCGATGGAGATGTACAAGCTCATCCAGGAAAAGATGAAGATCATGCAGATGGACCCCAAGTTCGCCGAGCGGTATTTGAACGAAGGTTTCTCCGGCGGCGAGAAGAAGCGGAACGAGATCCTCCAGATGCTCATGCTCGAACCCAAGCTCGCCATCATGGACGAGACCGACTCGGGGCTGGATATAGATGCTCTTCAGGTCGTGGCGAAGGGTGTGAACGAGCTTCGCGGGCCTGAGTTCTCGGCCATCGTCATCACGCACTACCAGCGGATTTTGAGGTACATCGAGCCGGATAGAGTCCACGTCATGCTCGACGGGCGGCTCGTGACCTCGGGCGGCAAGGAGCTGGCCGACGCGCTGGAGGAGAAGGGTTACGACTGGGTGCGCCAGGAATTCGGCGCCGGTACGCAGAGCTAGGAAAGGGGAGCACATGCCAGAAGACAAGACAATCCAGGAGCTCGGGCTAGACGAGTACAAATTCGGGTTTCACGACCCGGAAGACTACTTCTTCAAGACCCCGAGGAAGGGCATAGACCCGGAGATCGTCGCCATGATCTCCAAGCACAAGGA
>JBPCLT010000181.1:0-8523 GCA_051003015.1 Rubrobacteraceae bacterium
GGCTTACCAATGTCGAGCAACAGGCAGGGTCACATACACCTTACTCCGATCAAGTTTCTTTGATCGGAGTAAGGGTCGTGATCATCATCGGCATCCTCGCCGCCATCGCCATCCCGGTGTTCCTGGCCCAGAGGGATCGTGCTCGGGAAGCGGCTGCGGAGAGCGATCTCCGTAACGTCACTCAGGCGATGACGGCGTTCTCGGCCACTCCGGCTGCCAACGGTAGCTACACTGGCGTGACCGCAGGTAACCTCACGACGCAGGGCTTCAACCGCACCGACGACGTGCAGGTCGCCATTACCGTGAACGGTCCAAACGACTATGATGCTACCGCCCGCCATACTGACGGCGGCCAAGAGTTCTCGTTCACAACTGGGCCTGGTGTTTTCCAGGGAGCTAACCCCGGAAACGTATCGCCTTCAAACCCTCAGCCCGCCGCTCTCCCTGCTGGCGCCGTTGGCAGCCTGACGGTCACTCCGTAACCCAACTTAGCAACCGCAACACCACGGCGCTCCTCCTTCGGGGGGAGCGCCTCTTTCGTGCCTTTGGCTCCGGCGTTCACATCCTCTCTGACAATAGAAAAGCCCCCAGGGATCGGAGGCGTGGGAGATCAACGGCGGGACGATAGCGTATCATTGACGCGGCAAACCGGGAAATACGAGCGGAAGATAGATGCGTGGGTCGCCGGAGGAAGTTGCTCGAGCGCATCCTCGGTGGGCGCTCTGACACGAACATACCTTTCGATCAGACTTGCTCGCTGCTACGTTCTCTGGGCTTTCACGAGCGGATCGTGGGCAGCCATCACATCTTTGCCCGCGAGGACATTCCCGAGCGTCCCAACCTCCAGCCCACCCGCGAGGCGAAGGTCAAAGCCTACCAGGTGCGCCAACTGCGGACGTTGCTGATAGAGTACGGTTTGAACAAAGGAGATTGATGATCAAACCTCTGGAAGACAGATTCGAGATAGACATATTCTGGAGCGACGAGGACGACGCTTACATAGCGACCGTCCCGGACATCCCTTACTGTACGGCCTGGGGCGAGTCTTACGAAGAAGCCCTGGCCCAGGTCAGGGTAGCCATCCGGGGAAACATCGAGACTGCCAGGGAGTTCGGTCACCCGATTCCTCAACCGAAAGCTCGCCAGGTTTCCTGACCATGTAGAACCAGCGTAGTAAGCGCGACAAGCAAGGCTTGGGCGCTCCTCCTTCTAGCTATCGCTGGGGAACCTTTTTCATGCTCGTGGCGGGCTTGTGGGAGCGTCAGGCAAGGCATCACGTTGGCTTTTGTCGTTATTAGCGTTTTGCGCTAATATGACTTCGTGATAAAGAGTTTCGCGGACAAGGAAACGGAGAAGCTGTTCGAGGGCCGCAGATCCAGGGCGGTCCCGGCGTAGATCCGGGAGAAGGCGCTGGCGAAGCTCATCGCGGTAAACATCGCGACGAGCGTCGAGGAGTTGAGAGTTCCTCCGGGCAACAGACCGGAGAGACTTCGGGGAGATCGGGAAGGCCAGTGGTCCATCCGCACCAACCAGCAGTACCGCGTCTGTTTCCGGTTTGATAGCTCCGCTGGCGATGCATACGAAGTGGAGGTCGTGGACTATCATTAGAAAGGAGACGGAGATGACGGAAGAGAGAACACATCCGCCGATGCACCCTGGCAGATTTCTGGAGCTCGAGTTCCTCGAGCCCTTGAAGCTCTCGCCCTACAAGCTGGCGAAGGATATAGGTGTAGACGCGCCCAGGATGTACAAGATAGTCTCAGGGGAGCGTGGGATCAGCGCCGATACGGCTTTGAGGCTCGCGCGTTACTTCCGCACCTCCCCGCAGTACTGGCTCAACCTCCAGAGCTACTACGATATAGAGATGGCCGAATGGCAAAGTGGGCGGGAGATCGAGAAAATACGCCCTCTGGAGGCGCGGGCAGACTAGACAAGCGGGGGTTTCTGGCACCTCCGGCGCACCTTTCCGTGCCCGTGGCGAAAGCTCCGGCGAGAGCGGAGATCAAAGCCTCCTCCATCTTCCCCCACACGTTTGCGGCAGGTCATTTGTAATCTAGCCTGGCTTCGCTAATCGCAACACCACGGCGCTCCTCCATCGCGGGGAGCGCCTTTTCGTGCGCTGGAGGGGCTCGTGGGGAGAGCAGCCAACTCTCAGGGTGGTGGAATGGCTAGGTCCTTGCAGATCTTGCGGGCAAGGTTGTTTGCTATCTCGGTGTGCCGGGGTACCGCGGTGGTTTCGCCGGTGGCTGGATTGCGGTAGATGCTGTGATTGGAGCCTTCCCGCCGCAACTCGCAGCCGTGGTTCGCCAGGTGTTTCAGGAGTTGACGGCGCTTCAAAGAGCCAGAGGCTCCCGGATAACCTCCCGTCCTTCTGTTTCCCTTTCGGCATCCTCGCGCCGGACTTCCAGCAGCAACCTGACGGCATCCTGAATCATCTCACGAGCCTCTTCGAGAGAGCGTCCCTGGCTGTGTGCTCCTGGAATCTCAGGCACGGATACCACCCACCAGCCATCCTCCGTGTGCTCATAGATCGCCGTGAAGTTCTGCATCACGTTCCTGCTTTCATGAAGTCATCTCTCCGTCCAGGGCATTGTACCGTTCCGGGAGCGCCTTTTCGTGCTCGTGGCGGGGGCAGGAAATCCGCGGTTGCGGTATCTCGGTCTCCGATGTTCTTGTAAACTGGAATTGGTTGCCATATATGTGAGGAGCAAGAAACGATGGCTGGTGACATAAAAGTATCCGTTCCCTTCGAGACGCTTTTGGGTTCCATCGCGGAGTTGAGCCTGGAGGACAAGGTTCTGCTCCGGGAGTCCCTGGACGAGCAGATCGAAGCCGTCGCCGAAGAGAATCCGGAGACCGGGATCGAAGTCCGGGAAGCTCGCGACGCCTACGAGCGCGGAGACTACGTGAGCGTCGAGGACTACCTCACCCGGCGGCAAGGGGGAGGATAGATCTCCTCTCCCGGCTACCGGGTTGTAATACCGAGGCCCGTGGAGAAACAGCTCGACCGCCTGCCGGGCAACGTCAACAGGCGCGTGCTGGATCGGGTAGCGGCGCTCGGAAACGACCCTCGCCCTCGTGGATGCGTCAAGTTGAAAGGCAAAGAGAACGAGTACCGAATACGTATTGGAGACTATCGGGTGCGCTATGAGGTGCGCGACCAGGAACGGACAGTGCTGCTTCTCTACTGCAAACACAGAAGAGACGTTTACAGAGAGCCGTAGCGGAATCATTCTCCGGGAGCGCCTTTTTCGTGCCCGGCGGGGCTCGTGGGAGGGGACGCTATGTATCCCGCCCCGCTCTTTTCCGGTACGGTATGATCGGGCCGTGAAGACTACCCGGTACTTCGAGGAAGATATACTCGGCAGCAAGCGGCCCGGCATCAAGCGCGATTGGTGCGAGAAGGTTCTGCAAAACCCGGAGTTCACGGAAGTACAGGAAAACGGTCGCGTCCGATACTGGGGCTTCGTGGAGGAGCTTGACAAGTATCTGCGCGTCGTTACGCTGGAAGATGGGGAGACCGTCCACAACGCCATGCCCGACAGGAACTTCACCCGGAAACGAAGGAGCGAAGGATGAGGCTCAATTACCATCCGGAGACCGACTCACTCTACATACACCTGAGTGAAAAGCCTGGCGTGGATGTTGTGGAGATCCACGACGGCGTGGTGGTTGATGTTGACGAGCAGGGAATGCCGGTGGGCCTGGACATTGACACGAACGCCAGCAAGGTCGTGGACCTCTCGCGTCTGGAAGTCGAAGGACTACGGTTGAACCTGAGCCTGGAAGAGCTTCCCAAGAGCAGAGCCGGTTAGAGATCATCCGCCCTCGATTTCTGGCGAGATTGGGCGCCTTTTCGTGCCTTAAGCTCCGGCGTTCGCATCTTCTCTGCCAATAGAAAAGCCCCGATCTCTCGGGGGCGGGGGAGATCAACGACGGGCCGATGGTGGGCACTACTGTGAAATGTGCCTGGTTGCCAAACGTGCGAGGAGCAAGAAACGATGGCTGGTGACATAAAAGTATCCGTTCCCTTCGAGACGCTTTTGGGTTCCATCGCGGAGTTGAGCCTGGAGGACAAGGTTCTGCTCCGGGAGTCTCTGGACGAGCAGATCCGTGAGCAGAGTGCTACCAAAAAGAGAGGTGTCAGGGGAAAGTACGCACACGTCACCACCAGCAGCGAAGAGTTCGCGCGGCATAAGCGAGAAGAGATCGCGCTCGAAGGAGAGCGGCGATAGCCACCGTACTGGATGCCTGCGCCATGATCGCCTACCTGCGGGATGAGACCGGCGCGGATGCAGTCGAAGAACTGTTGAATGACGAGGAAGACTGCCTTGCCCATGCCGTCAATCGAAGATGAGCCCACTGCAAACGAAGCCATCGAGGACCTCAAGAGCAGCGGCGTGATTCCGAGGGGAGACATTGACGAGGAGTTTTGGCAGGAGGTTGGCCGCTACAAGGACAACATAAGGCGGGTGTCTCTGGCAGACTGTTTTGCCATCGCGCTAGCCAACCGCGTGGAGGGGGAGTTGGCGACCTCAAACCATGGCGAGTTCGATCCCATTGCGGCGCAAAACATCTGGCGCATAAGGTTCATCGGGTAGTTTGCACTGGCGCTCCTCCTTCTAGCGAAGCTGGGGAGCGTCTTTTTCTTGCGGTAGCGGGGCTTATGGGGGAAGCGGGAGTGTGGGAGCAATCTTACCGTCTTGCCAACTGCGGCAAGGTGTCATCGGAGCCGTGAAGACCACCGGCCAGAACCGCCGGTTGATACGGGTGGAAGGCTCACGGGACAGCCGGGTTGACGGCGTGCTTTAGAATGCCGGAATGGAACAAAAGGAGACAGGCGGCGCCGCGCGGGTTGGGATGCGGTGGGGCGGCATCGGCGGGGTGGTGGCGTTCCTGGTCTCGCTGCTCGGCTCGGTGGCCGGGATGGTGGCCGCCATATTCGTCGGGATCTCCTGCGGACGGCGGGCCGCCGTCGCGGACGCGGCTGCGGATGAGGGGAATGTGGAGCGCCGTCCCGGCGCGCTCTCGGGGCTGGTCGGCGGGGCGGTGGCCGCGCCGGTGTTCGTCTTCGGGGCCGCCGCCGGCGCGCTCGTGGCGGCGCGGGGGTTCGGGACCGCCAGGATGGCCGAGACCCTCTCGCAGATGTTGGGGACCAGGATCTCCCCTGACCAGGCATGGCAACTCTTCCTCCTGAGCCTCGTGTTCTCGGCGGTCGCGCAGGCGGCGATACTGGTGATCTCCTCCACCGCCGCCGGCGCGTGGGCGGCGAGGAATGGATAGCGCAACGGGATTCCGCAGCTCAGCGAACCGGGTTGTCTGCGGGGCGCCTTCCAGGATATCCTGTGTCTAAATGATCTCCCACAAAGGAGCGTGAGAAGCCATGTTGCCGGCAGAGGTCGAGAGACGCCGCTTCACCGTCGAGGAGTACCACAGGATGGGTGAGACCGGCCTGCTCGGCGAAGACGACCGGGTGGAGCTCATAGACGGGGAGATAGTGCAGATGAGCGCGATCGGCTGGCGTCATGCCAACTGCGTGAACGACCTGAACATGTTGCTAACCCGCTTCGCCGAAGACCGCTACGTCGTGAGCGTGCAGAACCCGCTCACCATCAGCGAGTACGGCGAGCCTCAGCCTGACCTCGTCCTCCTGTGGAATCGGCCCGAGCGCAGGTTGCCGGGCCCGGAAGACGTGGCCCTCGTCATCGAAGTCTCCGACACCACCCTCTCCTACGACACGAACGTCAAGCTGCCGCGCTACGCGGCGGCGGGCGTGGCGGAACTCTGGATCTGTGATCTGGAAGGGCGGAGGATCACCACGTATTCGCAGCCTTCCGCTGATGGCTACGCCGTCTCCCGCGAATATGCTCCGGGGGAGCAGGCCCGCTCGGAGTCCGTGAATGGGCTCTCGCTCCCGGTGGACGAAGTCCTCGGGTAGAGGCTACTCGGCCTTCGCGGCGTCGGCCGCGCTCTCGCCGTAGACGAGGCCGTCGTCCGCTGACGCTCCCCCGTCCACGCCGGCCTCCGTGAGGCGGCGGTCCTTCTGGTACTTCCTGATGGCGGCCTTGAGGGTGCCGAGGCCGAGTGTGGCGCAGCGGGGCCTCGAAGCCACGATCTGCCGCCCGAGCTGTTCGATCATCTCGTTGTAGTCCATCTCCAGGACTTCGCCCATCGTGAGGCCGTCGTCGTGGACCTGTTCCAAAAGCATGCTCGCCGCCGCCATGCTGATAGTGCAGCCTTCGCCCTCGTAGGTGGCGTCCTCGATGTGCTCGTGGTCATCCGCGCCTTTCAAGTACACAGTCACCACGTCGCCGCAGCCTGGGTTCCCGCCAGGCATCGCCACGTCGGCGTCCTCCAGCGCGCCCCAGTGACGCGGCCTCTGATAGTGGTCCGTGAAGATCTGAATCATCAATTGCCTGTCCAAAATATGCCCTCCGTCGAATGCGAAGCATCTGGTTTAGAGGGAAATTCTATCCCACGCCCGCCCCCTCGTAGCGAGCCCCATCCAGGATTGTAATAGTTTGTTACCATAGGCTGCATGAAGGTAGGAATAGTTGGATTGCCGAACGTTGGCAAGTCCACGGTTTTCAACAGCCTGACGCGGGCCGGGGCCGAGGCCCGGAACTACCCGTTCACCACCGTTGACCCGAACCTGGGGGTCGCTGTGGTGCCTGACGTGCGCCTGGATGCGCTGGCCGAGACGTCGGGCAGCGCGAAGAAGACGCCAGCGACGGTGGATTTCGTGGACATCGCCGGTCTGGTGCACGGGGCCAGCCAGGGCGAGGGCCTCGGCAACCAGTTCCTCGGGAACATCCGCGAGTGCGACGCCATAGCGCACGTCATCCGCTGCTTCGAGGATGAGAACGTGGCCCACGTCCACGGCGGAGTGGACCCGGCCGGGGATGCCGAGACGGTGAACACCGAGTTGCTGCTCGCCGACCTGGGCACCGTGGAGCGCCGCCTTGAGCGGACGTCGAAGGCGGCCAAGAGCGGCGACCCGAAGCTGAAGGCCGAGGCCGCCGGGCTGGAGAAGCTGCGCGACCACCTCTCCGATGGGAAACCAGCCCGCGTCTTCCCGCGCTCCGACGTTCTGGAGGAGATCCTGCGTTCACTTATCACGGCCAAACCGACGCTGTACGTGGCGAACGTGGACGAGGAGTCGGTGGCCGAGTGCAACCGCTACAGCGCCGGGGTCGAGGAGTTGGCGGCTCGGGAGGGGGCTGAGGTGGTGCGGCTCTCGGCGCGGCTCGAAAGCGAGGTCGCGGAGCTTCCCGAGGACGAGGCGCGGGAATATCTGGCTTTGCTTGGCGTGGACCACACCGGCTTCGATGACTTCATCCGGGCGGCATACAAATTACTGAGCCTTATCACCTTCTTTACCACCGGCGAGAAGGAGAGCCGGGCGTGGACCGTTCGCAAGGGCTCGACGGCGCGGGAATCGGCGGGTGGGATCCACACGGACATGCAGCGCGGGTTCATCGCCGCCGAAGTCGGGGACTGGGAGGACGTGGCCGCCTCCGGCTCCTGGGCGAAGGCCAAGGAGACCGCGAAGATACGCCTCGAAGGCCGCGACTACCTCGTCGAGGACGGCGACACCATGGTCGTCCGTTTCAACGTCTGATGCCCACGTTCGTCCGCCCGAAGAAACCCCTCTCTGAAACCCGCCTCGCCCTCGTCACCACGGGTGGCGTCCACCTGCCCGAAGACAGGCGTTTCGACATAGACGACCCGCTCGGGGATTGCTCGTACCGGGAGATCCCGGCCAGCGCCGGAACCCTCACATGGACCCACGCTTATTACCGGCCGGAAAACGCCGCCGATATCGACGCCGTGTTCCCCTTGTGGACCGCCCGAAGGCTCGTGGGCGAAGGCATCGTCGGAGGACTCAACCACCGCCACTTCTCGTTCATGGGCGCCATCCACGACCCAGGCCCGCTTGTCCGCGAGACCGCGCCGGAGGTCGCCGGGATGCTCGCCGACGACGGCGTTGACGCGGTCTTGCTCACGCCATCCTGACCGCTTTGCCACCGGGCCGTCGGCCTGGCATGCGCGGCCATCGAAGAGCGGGGGATCCCGACGGTGACGCTCGCGATGGAGCGCGGGGTCGAGGCCCCGAGGGTAGCCTTCGTGCCTTTCCCGTACAACTACCCGATGGGACCGCCGGGCGATGGAGATCGTCACCGGGAAGTCGCCATCGCGGCCCTCGCGCTGCTGCACGGCCTGGAAGAGCCGGGAGAGGTGGAGTTGCCCTTCGTGCCGGACGCCCCCGCCAGGCCGCCGTTTAATGGCCGGCGCTGAAAACGGCCCCGCTCGGCGCCGGAAGTGTTCGAAGAGCCACCCGGTTGCCGGTTCGTCAGGGTATACTTCAGGGGCGTAGATCCCAACGAAAGAGATGGAACGTGGCCCTGGTATTCGTTTTCCTCGTGGCGTTGTTCGTGGTGGCATTTCTGTTCCTGTTGCCGATCCTGTACTCGTTGCAGGCCGTGGGGAGTCTGTTCGTGTATCCCAGGCAGCTCCGGGCGA
>JBPCLT010000182.1:0-18624 GCA_051003015.1 Rubrobacteraceae bacterium
TTCCACGATCCAAGGGGTTCCGGCATCCCGGCGCGGTGGATGGAGCGCGAGAAGATCAGGACTCGCGAGGATTGCATGTCCGTGATCTCACCCTGCCAGAACGGCGAGTTGACCGAGAGCGCGAGCAGGTGCGGCGCATACTCCCTCAGCCGGTCGAACATGTAGACGGCCTTCTCCCGGCCCCGCACGGCGTAGTGGACGTGTAGCGAGAAGGTGTTGTTGCGCCGGATCAACCACCCCAGCTTGCTCTTGAGGCGCTGGTAGTGGGGCTTGTCTATGATCTGCTGCTCGCGCCAATCCCCGATGGGATGGGTCCCGCTGGTCCCGAGCAGCCTGCCGAGACGTTCGGCCCAGGCCAGCAACACCCGCCGCCGCGCCACGAGCTCCTCCACGACCCCGCGCGGCTCGCCGTGGACGCCGGTGTTGGATTCGATCTCACAATCTATGAGTTCGCCGCTGAAATGACCTTCGGGGACGGAATCCAGTATTTTCTGCGCCCCACCGGAGAGCCTGAGCGTCTTCGGGTCGGCAAGCCAGAGCTCCTCCTCCGCGCCCAGGGTGCCTTCCGGGATATCCTTCTCGAAAGCGTCCTCCGGGATGAAGGATCGTTCCTCGAATTGCTTCCCGTTATCGCTCAAAGCTCTCCTCCGACCGGATAAATTTTCTCGCCGGCCCGTATCTCCACCGGCAGGTGGTTCTCGGCTGGGGCCAGGGGACAGTGCCGGCGGGGATCGTAGGCGCAAGAAGGGTTGTACGCGAAGTTGAAGTCCACGATAAGGCACCCGTCCCCGGAGCCGAGGTCGGCGTGCTTGATGGTGTCCAGCACGTACCGACCTCCTCCGTAGGTCTCCCGTCCGCTGGTTGCGTCCCGAAAGGGAAGCAGGACCCCGCCACCATAACCGGAGACCCAGAACAGCGACAGCGAATGCTCCGCGCCGTTCTTCGGGAACCGGACCTTCCCGAACCGTTGGAGGCGCATGAGGCCGTCTTCTTGCAGATGCACCTCCGTCACCTCGGGCTCCACGTCATAGTCCACGGGCAGCGCATAGCGGAGCGCCGGGTCGTAGTCGTAGTAGCGGGGACCGCCGGATTGGGTGAGCGCCTCATTCGAGAGCGGCGATTGCCGATGCCGCCGGAATAGCTCATCCCTCTCCCGGCGGAACCGTTCGCAACGGACCGCCGGGTCCACGGCATCATCGCGGGTCCGGGCGTACATCTCCGAGATGGAACGCCGGTAATCCAGCAACTCTTCGTAGCTGTTCTCCTTCATGACGCCGCATATATTAACCGCTCGGGCGGCGGACTTGCGGCAAGCGTGTGTAACGGACGCGGCTCGCAGGTAGAATCGGGAAAGGCGGTCGCCTTCGGAGACAGGATGAATGCGGCCATTGCTTTGCTGTTGTTGCGGACTATGACGGGAGGTATCAATGCCGGCGGATGTTGGGGAGAAGGCTCCGGACTTCGCGTTGCCTTCGGATAGCTGGGACGAGAAAGTCTCTTTGAAAAGCTACATTGATACAGGGCCGGTGGTGTTGTTCTTCTATCCTGGTGATTGGTCGAGCGTCTGCACGAACCAGTTGAGCCGGGTGCAGGCGGAGATCTCGCGCTTCGAGGAGAAGGGGGCGAGTGTGTTGGCGATCAGCGCCGACACGCCCTGGTCGCACCGCGCCTGGGCCGAAGAACGGGGCATCGGGTTCCCGTTGTTATCCGATCTCGAACGCGAAGCCGTGGACAGCTACGGCGTCCGGCATGAGAACGGCTTTCCGGAGCGGGCCTACTTCATCATAGACAGGGACGACGTGATCCGGGCGAAGAAAGTCGAGGCTTCGCCGAAGGACCAGCCTGGCCTCGATGCCGTCCTCGGGGACCTGGAGAAGGCTCTCTAGGATACCTTCGATGCAGCGGCCCGAAGGACCACTTCCCGTACCCGAGCAGCGGATCGGCGCCTGCGCGGCGACGGCCATGGCCCTCGTCTACAGCGCCCCGATGCCGGGCGTGGGCTCCCGCTACCTGGATGGGCCGGTTGCCCACGAGCGCCGGATCCTCGCGGTCCTTCCCGCGCGGGACGCGCTCGCCGGGGCCGCCCGCCACAGCGTGGGGGAGACGGTGCTGGAGGCGGCGATCTCCTCGATTGCTCTCGCCGGGTTCGCCGATGCCCGCAGTGCCGGATATCTGGCCCCGCTCTCGCGGGCGGCGGCGCTCGGGGAGAGGTCCGGCCGGGTGCTTCGCGGGCTCGGGCACGATGAGATCCTGTATTTCGTCCGGGCGTTCGAGGCCGCCGGAGACGCGGGGCCGCTCGTGTCCTCCCTCCGCGTTGCGCTCGGGGCCGGCGAGGACGCAACGCTCCGGGACGCGATGCGATTCGCCGCCGCCCGCGACCCGCTGGCCCGCGAGTACGCCAGGGACTACGAGATACCGCGCCAGCTTGCCCGGCCCGCCCTGCTCGCCGCTCTCTCGCGCTCCGAGTCGGCCAGGGGCGCGCTGGTGCATTCCTACCTGGAAGTCCTCGCCGAAGTCCCCGACCTCGACGTGGCCGCGCGGGCCGGACGCCGGGAGGCCGAGGAAGTGTCGCGCATGGCGAACGGTGTACTGAAGGCCGGCGGCGTCCGTTCGCGACGGGGTCTCCAGGCCATCTCCAACCTCGACGGTCTGTTGCGCGCCGACCGGCGTCTCGCGCCCACGGCGACGGAGCCCGTCGTGCTTGCGGCTGCTTTCATGGCCGCGCTAGAGCATGGCCCCGAAGCACTAGGACACCGCCTGCCACCGGTCACGGGCCGTGACAGGGGACGATGATCCACGTCTCCCGCCTGAACCGTATAGTGGCTAAATGTCTGGGGGTTGGGCCGAGCACTGCACGGAATCCGTTGTCGTTTTGTCTGCGCGCTCCCGCCTATCGTTGGAGCGTTGACTTCAAAGACCGGAAAGGTGTCCCGGTAGAGTGGATCTGACGCTGGAAATGCTCACGCTGATCGAACTCTTAAGCGAGTTGGTCAGCGTCATAGTCGGGACCGTAACGTTCTTCGTGGTGAAGCGTCTCATACCCGGTTTCGGTTTCCTTTTGCAGCGGCGGGCGCTGCGCTTCATCCTGGCCGCCGTGCTGTTTTTTGTGGCGGCGGAGTTGCTGGCCGTGGTGGAGGCGGTCTTCGTCCCCGGCGCTTCCCTTACCGTAACCTTGCTGGCGGATCTCGCCGAGGTATTCATCATCGTCCTGGTGGGCCTGGCGGCGGTCGTCCTGTACAGGTCCGAGCGGCAAGACATCGCCTCGCTGCGGCGGGCGGCCGACCTGGACGAACTAACGGCGCTCTCCAACCGGGCCTTCTTCCGCCGGGCGGCGAAACGCCGGCTCGCCCTCTCCCAGGAGAACAGCCTCCCGCTGGCCTGCATCGTGCTGGACATAGACGATTTCAAACCCTACAACGACGAATTCGGGCACGAGGCCGGCGACCGGGCCCTCGTCTGCGTGGCCCGAGCCATACAGAACCTGGCCCGCGCCGACGACCTCACGGCCCGGCAGGGTGGCGAGGAGTTCGCGCTGCTCATGAACGGCGACCTCGAGGACGCCGTGACGGTCGCCGAGCGCGTCCGGGCGCGGGTCGAGGCGGCATGCTCCCCAGGGCGCAACGAGGGTTTGCTGCGCCAGATCACGGTCTCTTTGGGAGTGTCCCGGCTCTCGGGCAAAGCGGATACGCTGGAGGGGCTCGTGGACGCCGCGGATCAGGAGATGTACCGCGCCAAACGGGCCGGCAAGAACCGCGTCTTCGCCCCCGGACTGGAATAGGCTTCCGGCGTTCCGTTGCTGGCGTTCCGCTTTCGGCGTGAGAACGTTCGCCGCGACGCCGGTGGGCTAGGGTAGAATCTTCCCCATGCGTTACAAGGCATGGACAATGCTGGATTGGGAGGTTCGATAGGCATGAGGGCGATTGTGATCGTGGGACACGGCTCCCACCTGAACGGGGACTCCAGCCTGCCCGTCTACGAACATGCCGCACGCATCCGGGAGACCGGGGAGTTCGACGAGGTGGTGGAGTGCTTCTGGAAAGAGGAGCCCGCCATGCGCCACGTACTCGACACGGTTGAGTCGGAGGACGTGTGCGTCGTTCCGGCCTTCATCTCCGAGGGGTACTTTACCCAGCAGGTGATCCCGCGCGAACTCGGCCTCGAAGGGTCCGTTACGAAAAAGAGCGGCAAGGCCATCCGTTACGCGGGGCCTCTCGGCACGTTCGGGCAGATGGAGGATGTGATCCTGGAGCGCATGGAAGACCTGATGCGCGGCAAGGAGAAGCGGCCGGGGAGGACGGCGCTCGTGCTCCTCGGGCACGGGACGGATCTGAACAAGAGCTCGGGGGGTGTGATCTACCTGAACGCCGGACGCATCAGGGAGCGCGGCCTCTTCGATCTCGTGGAGGAGGCATTCCTGGACCAGGACCCGGAGGTGGGCGAGGTCGTCGCTGGCGTGGAGGCGGAGAACGTGATCCTGCTCCCCGTCTTCATCGCCGAAGGCTGGCACACCCGCGAGACGATCCCCGAAGACCTCGGCCTGACCGGCGAGGTGACGGAACGCGAGGATCGGACCATCTTCTACGGGGCCCCGGTCGGCACCCATCCCTCGATGGCCGACCTCATAGCCGCCCGCGCCCGCGACTCGTATGAGATGTCTGGGACCGCCACCCACGGGGACGAGGTTGTCCGAAGTGCCTTGTAGCGTCTCCGGTAGTGACTCCGCCGTGAGTGAGAACGCCGCCACGTCGCGCGATGCGTTCGCCAACTGGGTGGATGAAGCCTCTGAGGGACGCGTCTTCGCCCAGGTCATCGTGCGCAAGCTGGAGCCCGAAGGGGGATACGAGGTCCGGCACGCGGAGGATGCGGACGCCGAGGGTTTGGAACTCCACGACGGCTCTCGGGCGGCGCGGGAGGTCTCACGCCTCACCGAAGCGGGGGAGCACCGACCGCTCAAGAGCGCGCCGAACCTGCGGCGGGGTTGGATCTTGCGGGTCGCGGACGCACGGGAACTGGCGGTCGCCATGAACTACCTGTACCCGGCCGCTATCGTCCACTGGTATATGGAGCGGGAGGGAAAACTGGAGGTCACTAGCTACCGGGAGAACGCGGCGCGGCAGAGCGGTATCTACAAGCGGGTGCAGCGTCTCTCCGATGAGGGCGTCCAGAACGCGGCGAGGGCGTGCTGTGAAGACAGCGTGTGTCTGAAGAGGGTTCGCTGGGACGTGGATGGCGAGACGCCGCTCGTGATGGATCGGGGGGGAGGGAAGATCCCCTGCCCCGAGCCGTGCAGTCTCTTCGTCTCCTTCGCCCGGCGCGTGCGACTCTTCGAGCGCGAAGAGCGGGAACGCGACGCGTCGGGCCTCACTTCGTCCGAGAGGGAAGACCTCGCGGCACTCGTGGAGGCCGCGGCCGGTGGGGAGATCATGTTTGCCCGCGAGGCGGAGTTCGAGGAGCCTCTGAATGAGCGCCGGCTGCGATATCGTGGGCTCACCCTGGTTCCTAAACTACGTCTCGAGGAGTAGCTGTGAGTCCGGGTTTCGCCGCGGCAAACGACGCTCACCTCATCCAAAACGTAAGGAGCGCGCTCGGTAGGAATGGTCTGTTCAGAGACTCTGGCCGAATCAACGTCAGCTCTTGCAAGTCGGTCGTCACGTTGCACGGGATCGTCCGGTGTGAGGGGGACCGGCGTGGAATCGAGTCGCTGGTATGCGAGATCGCGGGAGTGCGGGGAGTCGAGAACAGGTTGAGGGTTTGCGCGGTTCAGGTACGCTCGTAGCCCCGGATCGTGTTTTCGACCACGGGATCGAGGGTATGAATTTTGCTCACCCGAAAAACATCGAGGACATGGAGGTTGTCCGTGATTGGCAGAGTAGCCAAAACAGCGGTTGGCACGAAGACCGGCAGGAGAGTGAGCAAGAAGGCGATCAAGACCGCCGTCGGCACCAGGACGGGCAGGAAGGCACTGAAAACCGGGGTCAGAGTCGCCGCAAGATCCGGTAAAGGCGTCGTGGCTACAAGAGCGGGCAGAAGAGCCCTCAAGGGCGTCGGCAAGGCCAAACTGGGCGGTAGGGTTCTTGGTTCTCGCGAGCCGTCCAAGACGCCCTACGCAAAGTACGCCTTCTTCGCGCTGGCGGGGTTCGCGGTCGGGGCTTTGATCGCGCGCTCCGGCAAGAACGGTGATGATTCTTCCTATACCGGCACGACGGGCTCCCACGCGCCTGACCCTGGCAGCCCTGCCGGACAACGCGGCCAGACCTGGGGCTCGGGTACGGCGCTCGGAGGCGCCGTCGGCGCAAGCCAGACCGGCGCGGGGCGCGATTATTCCGACCCATCTTCCGGCCCACTTATCGGGGAGCAGGATCGCGGCTCCACGGAGGGCGTCGGCGAGAAACAGCCGGAGATCGAACAGCGCATCCGCACGAGCATCGGGGAAGACCCTCGCACCAGGGACATGCCTCGGGTCAACGTCGAGGTGACCGGCGGCGTCGCGGAACTGCGCGGCCCCGCGCCATCCGAGGAGGCCCGGCAGGCAGCGAGCGAGATCGCCGCGAGCATCGAGGGCGTTCGGGAGGTGCGGAACCTCATAGTCGTCGGGTAAAGAGGTTTCAGGCTATAGGCTTCAGGCTGCCGGGGCATGCCCGGCACGAGAGAAACGCCCCGCTAATAGTAGCGGGGCGTTTCTCTCGGCGGCTCTCTGGAAGTCTAAAGACCTGACTGCTGATGCCTGAAACCTGCTCAGCCTCGGATGAGGCTGAGCAACTCGTCGCGCTTCTGCTGCATCGTCTCACGGTTTTCGGCTTCCACGTTGAGGCGCAGTAGCGGTTCGGTGTTCGATGGGCGGAGGCTGAACCACCAGTCGTCGAATTCAACGGTGAGGCCATCGAGGTGGTCTACGAGCGCGCCGCGCTCGGTGTAGAATTCCTCGACCTTTTGCATCACGGCTTCCTGATCTTCTACTTTGGAGTTGATCTCACCGGAGCGCACGTATGGGTCTATGGGGGAGAGCAACTCCGAGACGGGCTTCTCCTGGTTGGAGACAAGTTCCGCGACGGTGAGCATGGCGATGATCCCGGAGTCCGCGAAGTAGTTGTCCCTGAAGTAGAAATGCCCTGAGTGTTCGCCCCCGAAGGCGGCGTCGTGCTTGCGCATCTGGGGCTTGATGATCGAATGTCCCGCTTTGGTGCGGACGGGGATACCACCCTCTCGCCTGATGAGCTCGGGGAGCGCTTTGGAGCAGACGGCGCTGTACACGATGGTCGCGCCTGGCTCCTTCTCCAGCACGCTCTTGGCGACGAGCGCGGCGAGCAGGTCCCCGGAGACCACCTCTCCCTTCTCGTCTATGACGAAGACCCGGTCGGCGTCGCCGTCGAATGCCACCCCGAAGTCCGCGTTCTCGGCGACGACTCGTTCCCGGAGCGCCTCGGTGTTCTCGGGCTCGATGGGGCTTGGGGGATGGTTGGGGAAGTCTCCGTCGAGTTCGAAATACATCGGGACGTACTCGAAGGGCAGCTTCTCGAAGACGGGCGGGAGCATCTTGCCAGCCATGCCGTTGCCTGCATCTACCACGATCTTCAGCGGCCGCAAGCCCTCGGTCTGGATGAAGCCCAGGCAGTGTTCGGCGTACTCTTCGGAGATTTCGCCTTCCTCCACGGAGCCGGGGAACTCGGCGGCGCTCGGTGTCTTGCCGGAGAGGATGAGGTCCCGGATCTGGCCTATGCCCTCGTCCAGCGAGAGGGCGATGGCGTCTTCGCGGCACAGCTTGAAGCCGTTGTACTCCTTGGGGTTGTGCGACGCCGTGATCATGGCCCCCCCAGGCTCCTCCAGGTGCCCGACGGCGAAGTACAGGGCGTCGGTGGAGACGAGCCCCAGGTCCAGCACGTCGGCCCCGGCCTCGGTCACGCCCTCGATGAAAGCCTCCTCCAGCGTCTCGCCGGAGAGCCGCATGTCGCGGGCCACGACGACCCGGGAGCCCGAGAGCCCCAGGTGATTGACGTAGGCCCGCCCGATGTCCCTGGCGAGGTCTTCGTCCAGGGTGTCGGGATAGACGCCCCTTATGTCGTAGGCCTTGAAGATTGACTCGTCGATCATCGTTCCCCTTCATCCGGGTCTCAGTTGAGGGTCCCACTCGAGGACTCGGGCCATTTTCGCATCCGGTACAATATCGGGTTATGAACCCTTTTGCAGGTTGCTCCGCACTGCGTTCCGCGGCGCCAGCACGCGACGTGCCCCGCGCCTGACTCGTGGGGCCTCGCTTTGTCCGGCTGGCGGCTATTTTCTACGGCTCTCTGGTCGCCGCCGCCGCGCTCTGGAACGGACTGCGGGGCCGGGATTTCTCGCTCACCGGCGATTCCACTCTCGTCAGCCTCGCGCTTGGCGTTCTCACCGCCGTCTGCACGGTTTTGCTCGGGCTCGTGGTGTACCGGCTGGCGCCGGTGATGCGGGAGATCGCCGACGAGCTTGCCCCGCGGCTGGTTGACGGCGTGCCGGTGCGCGACCTCATGCTTCTCTCCCTGTTCTCCGGGGTGGGGGAGGAGGCTTTCTTCCGGGGGGCGGTGCAGCCGGAGTTCGGGATCTTGGTGGCTTCCATCGTCTTCGGGCTGGTCCACATCGGTCCTGACCGGCGTTACCTGGCGTGGACGGTCTGGGCCCTTTTCGCGGGTTTTCTGTTCGGCGCGCTGTATATCGTAACCGGCGGCATCCTCGCACCCGTGGTCGCCCACGTGTCGCACAACGCCGCGACTTTCGTGCTCTGGAAACGTTCCCGGAGAGGCCGCGGCGAGGTGAAACCTCCGTGAGCGGGTTGCCGAAGGATTTGCCTGATACCGTTTCCTGGAAGGAGGCGCCGCCGCGGTGGCCGGTCGTCGTGCTCGCCGGACTGGTGGCGCTGGCGCTCGTTCTCCTCTCGGCGAGCCTCTTGCGGTCGTGGAGCTTCTCGCCTGGAGAGGAGGTGCGTGGCGGGTGGATGGAGGGGATCTCGGTCAGCCCCGAGAACAGTCCATACCCTCCGCCGGACGTGGATCGCTTCACCCGGCGTCCCGGCGTAGTGTACGTGTACGTGACGGTCGGGGAGATGCCGTCCGGTGGGCGGCTCGAAGCCCGCGTCGAGCGCACGAGCGCCGCGTCCGCGCTCTCCCGGATATTCTATGGTAGGGAAGGAGCGGTGGCGCTGGAGCGGATGGAGGGGCGACCGGGCTCGGGAGGAAATCCCGGCGTCTTCAGGTTTGCTATCAGGGAGAGGTCGGGGGACGCGCTGCCGCCCGGCGACTACACGGTCGGCGTGTACCGGGATTCCGGCAGGGAGCCGGTCGCCAGGAAATATTTCGTGGTGCGAGGCTAGCCTGTCCTGAAGAACCCTGGTGGCCTGTGGGTTTTTATATACAATGGATGTCGCTCAGGGCCGCGGCGGGAGCTGCGGGGTTTTACCAGGAAGGAGCATGGGTGCCGCGGGCGGGGAACATCGTACTCAACATCTTGAGTCTGGTCCTGATCGGGGCCGGCATCGTCCTCATCGGCACGTTCTTCTTCCCCTCCGCCTTCCTCGGATCCGAGAACGAGGCGGCCGGGGCCGAGCCGGGAGATTTCAACGTGCCTATCCTCGCCGAGACGACCATGCAGGAGTCCGGTCCCGAAGCGGCCAGGCCGGGGAGCCGCGATAAAACTCCCAATAACCCTGGAAACCATTCCAAAAAACCTGTCAAGAAAAAGCCGGTTTACTCACCGAAGGACAAGACCCTGACCATCACCATCCCGGCGATGTCCCGGATCGAGGGCGATGAGGTCCCCACCGGAACCGGCACAGAGGACAGTCTGTTCAGGGACTACGCCGCAGTCCATCTCGAAGGCACGGGCTATCCCTGGGAGAAAGGGGCGAACGTATACATCGCCGGGCACCGCATGGGATATCCAGGTACCGAGAGCTTCCTCACCTTCTACGATCTGAACAAGCTGGAGAACGGGGATGAGGTCAGGGTCCGCGACGCCAACGGCCGGCGCTACGTCTACAGGGTCTTCAAGGAGTTCGTGGTTGGGCCGGCGGAAGTGCAAGTCACGGCGCCCGTGGCCGGAAAGAACGTGCTCACCTTGCAGACCTGCACGCTCCCTTACTACACCGAGCGTCTGATCGTCCAGGCCGAGAGGGTAGCCTAATCTTGGTGGAGACCGCGCTCGGCGGGGAGGGTTCCGAGCATGTTGCGCGTGAAGCCAAAGAAGCAAGATCGAGGCAAGCCGGAGCGGCCCGCGCCGAAGAAGCGGGGGACGGCGCCAGCCATCACCAAGGGCAGCATGCAGCTCCGGGTCGTCACCTTCGCCGTCATCGTGGCCGTGCTCTTCGCGATACTGGCCGGGCGGCTCTGGCAGTTGCAGGTCCTCACCGGCGAAGACTACACGGAGACCGCCCAGCAAACCCACACCCGCGAGGTCAAGATCCCGGCCCAGCGCGGCGTCGTCTACGACCGCGACGGCGAGGTGCTAGCCAACAACGTGCCCGGCCTGAACGTCACGGTCGTACCGGATGAGATCTATAACCCGGAGCACCCCGAGGAATCGCGCGAGAAGGTGGCGGAGCTTGCGGAGATCCTGGAGGCCGACAAGGAGGCCGTCCTCGGCCGCTACGACGCGGCCCTCTCAGAATACACGTACAACCCGTACAGCCCGATCCTGGTCAGGGAGAACGCGAGCCGCGAGGCCGTGACCTATATCAGCGAGCGCACCGAGGAGTTCCCCGGACTGGCGGTGAACGACGACTGGGTGAGGAGCTACCCGCAGGGCACGGTGGCGGCCCACGTGCTCGGGTATACCGGCGCCATCACCCCGGAAGAGATGGAGATGGAGGGTTACGGCGAGCTTCCTAACGACGCGGTCGTCGGCAAGAGCGGCGTCGAGCTCACGTATGAGGAGGCTCTGCGGGGGCAGGCCGGGAGCCGGGAGTACAGCGTGGATGCTTTGGGCCGCGTGGTGACGCTCCGGCGTGCCGACGGGACCCGCGCCGACGGCCAGCGCGAAGTCTCCCCGATGCTCGGGGCGCCGGAGAGCATGACCGACCCCGTGCCCGGCAAGAACCTCAAGCTCACGCTGGACCTGGACCTCCAGAAGACCGCCGAACGCGAACTCGAGTTAGCGCTGGAGCGCGCGCGGGCCGAAGGATACGAGGCCCCCGGCGGCGCCGTCGTGGCGATGGACCCTCGAAACGGCGAGGTCCTCGCGATGGCGAGCCGCCCGGAGTTCGATCCCCAACTCTTCGTCGGCGGCATCTCGGGGACCGAGGAAGTGGAGACCTTCGACTACCTGAACTCCGAAAAAGCCGGCTACCCGTTCTCGAACCGCGCCATAACAGCCGGTCAGCCCGCCGCCTCCACCTTCAAGGTATTCACCGGGATAGCGGGCCTCGCCTCCGGCGTCATAGACCCGTACACCACCGTCACGGACAACGGAGGGTGCTGGGTGCCGGCGGGCTCGTGGGGAGGATGCTGGATGAGCTGGCGGCAGAACAGCCCCAACTACGAGTTTCTGGGGGACCACGGAACCCAGAACTTCGCCGAGGCAATCGAGGACTCCAACGACAAGTTCTTCTATCAGGTGGCGGATTGGATCTGGAACCAGACGGGAGACGAGAACTGGCTCCCTCACTTCTACGAAAAGTTCGGCTTCGGCAGCCTCACGGGGATAGACATGCCCGGTGAGACGGCCGGACGGGTCCCGACCCGCGCCGGGGAGGCGGAGCTGATGATGGCGCTTCAGGGTTCGGTGGAGGAGGGTCACTGGACGGTCGGAGACTGGGTCAACCTCTCCATCGGACAGGGGGATCTCCTCACATCTCCCATCCAGGTCGCCCGCGGATACGCCGCTATCCAGAACGGGGGCACGCTCGTCACGCCGCACGTGGGCAAGGAGATCAGTTACCAGGGCCGGGTTGAAAAGGAGATCTCCGCCCCCACCAAAGAGATCGGCGTAGACCCGAGCTTTTACGACACGACCATCGAAGGCATGAGGGGCGTCACGGAGCGCAAGGGCACCGCCTACAGCGTCTTCGAGGGCTCCGAGCTGGACGTGGCCGGCAAGAGCGGCACCGGCGAGACGGGGGGAGAGGACTACGTGAACTGGTTCGTCGGCTGGGCGGTGGATCGCGAGGACCCTCTCGTGGTCGTCACGATGATGGAGAACGGCGGCGTGTTCGAGACGGGCAGCGAGATGACCTCGGGTCCGGTCGTTCGCCACGTCCTGGAAGCCCACCACGGCGTCGAACAGTCACCCAGTGACCAGTACGTGACCGACCCGAAGGTGATCGAGGCCCGCGAGCAAGAGGCGGAAGCGGCGGAAGAAGCCCGCCGCCAGGACCGGGCAGATCGCATCAGGGATAGAGCAGATCGAGCCAGGGATCGCGCCGGAAACCGGGCGGAGATCCGGGCCGGGAACCGGCGGGTCCGGTAGCCGGGATGTCTTTGTTCCACGCGCTCATTTCGCTGCCCAGCCCGCCATCGCCGCTGATCTTCGAGATCGGACCCTTCGCGTTGCGCTGGTACGGGCTCTTCATCGCGCTCGGCATCGGGGTTGGGACCTGGATCACGGGCCGCGAGCTCGCCCGCAAGGGCTACGAATCGGAGCTTGCCCTAGACGCACTCTTCTTTATCATTCCGCCGGGTTTCATCGGCGCGCGCGTCTACCATGTGGTGACCGACTACGACCTCTATCGGGACGATCCCTTCCCAGGCGTGTTCGCGGTCTGGAACGGAGGACTCGGGATCTACGGCGCCGTGGTCGGCGGTTTTATCGGGCTCCTGATCTTCAGCCGCTTCCGTGGCGTGAGCCCATTCGCCTTCGCCGACGCCGCCGCCCCCGGCCTCGCCATCGGCCAGGCCCTCGGCCGTTGGGGCAACTACTTCAACCAGGAACTTTTCGGACGCCCCACCGACCTTCCGTGGTCCATCCGCATCGCCCCCGAAAACCGCCCCACCGGCTTCGCCGACGCCGAAACCTTCCACCCGACGTTCTTCTACGAGTCCGTCTGGAACCTGCTCGTCGCCCTCACCCTCCTGTGGGTCATCCGGCGCTTCGCGGGACGGCTCAAAAACGGGGACGTGTTCCTGCTCTACGTCAGCCTCTACTCCGTCGGCCGCTTCTTCGTCGAGGCCCTCCGCGTGGACCCGGCCTTCATCATCGGCTCCTCCATCCGCGGCAACCTCTTCGTGAGCAGCGTCCTCGCCCTGGCCTTCGCCATGATCCTGCTTCTCAGACACTCCGGCTCCCGTAAACGCCCCTCCGGCACCTCCACATAGTCTCCCCAGTATCTCCCGATTCCCTTGACGGACCTAACGCATCCTGGTAACTTCTGGATGTAATTGAAAATATTTTTCGATTAGGAGGATAGGTTGGCGGGTTTGGAGGCGGTGGCCGGGAGGTTGCGGGGCCGGGGTTACAAGGCCACGCCGCAGCGGCTGGCGGTATTGGAGGCGTTAGCGGCGGAGCAGCATCAGAGCATGGAGGGGTTACGTGGGCGGTGTCCTGGGGTGGGGCTGGTCACGGTGTACCGGACGTTGGATCTCCTCTCGGAGATCGGGCTGGTGCGGCGTCTGGATCTCGGGGATGGCCCGCGTTACGAGTTGGCGGAGGACCATCACCACCACATGATCTGCGAGTCCTGCGGCGACATCTCCGAGTTCGAGGATTGTCCCGTTGATGCCGGTTCGTTGGGAGACCTGGATTTCGAAGTCAGCTCACACAGCCTGGAAATCTACGGGCGTTGCGCCGGTTGCGCGGGAGGCGAGCGGCGGTGACCGCCCTCTTGATGTCCGCGCTGGCCGCCGCCGGGTTCTCGCTCGCGAGTCTTCTGGCTTTGTTCGGCAGGGAGTTGGGGGCGCGGGGCCGTTCGTACGCGACCGCGGCGGCGGCCGGGATACTGCTCTCCCTGGCGTTCGCGGACCTCTTCCCCGAAGGTCTGGAACTGGCTTCGGAACCGGCGATCATGGGTTTCGTGGCGGGCTTTGTGTTCCTCTTCCTGACCGAGTCGCTATTTCGCGTACACACGCATCACTCGGTCGGAGAGCCGATGCACAAGCATGCGCTCGGCCCGTTCATTCTGGGGCTGGCGATCCACAACCTCGCCGACGGCTTTGTCCTGGGCGTCGGAGCCAGGGCGGAAGCGGTCACGTCATGGGTCATCGGGCTCGGCATCCTGGTGCATCAGGTGCCCGTTGGGATCTCATTGGCCGCCGTCCTCGCCGCCTCGCGCGCGACCAGCGCACGGATAGCGTGGACCACGTTCGCCCTGGGACTTGCCATCCCCATCGCGGCCGGACTCACGATCCTGCTGCCGCCGCCCGGCGACGGCATGCTCGGTCTGTTGACCGGCGCGGCCGGAGGCGTGCTGGCTTACGTGGGAGCCGCTCACCTGCTGCCGGAGACCAGGGCCGAGTACCTCAGCAGGACCACCGGAGCAATCTTCGCTGTGGCGTTCGTGGCGACCACCATCGGCCTCATGACCATCCTGGGCGACTGAGGGTGATCCAAACCCGGAAAAGACCTGAAAAGGAGCAAGAATTGGACGGAACAAGCAGGTACGATGTTGTGGTGATCGGCGGAGGAACGGCTGGACTGAGCGCCGCGCTTGTCCTGGGCCGTTCCAGGAGGCGGGTACTCGTGCTGGACGGCGGCGAGCCGCGCAACGCTCCCGCTTCCGGTGTCCACGGCTTCTTCTCCCGCGATGGCATCTTGCCAGAGGAGCTACTGCGGATCGGGCGCGAGCAACTCGAGCCTTACGGTGGCGTGGAGTACCGGGCGGTGGGGGCCACGGAGGTTTCTGGCTCGGACGGCTCCTTCGGGGTGACGCTCGAAGACGGGGATGAAGTGCTTGCGCGCAAGCTCGTGCTCGCCACGGGCATTGTGGACGAGCTGCCGGAGACGCCGGGCTTCAGGGAGTTGTGGGGGCGCGGCGTCTACCATTGCCCCTACTGCCACGGTTGGGAAATACGCGACAGGCCGCTCGCGGTCCTGAATTCTGGTGAGATAGCAGCAGAACACACATTGTTGATACGCAACTGGAGCCGTGATCTGATCCTGCTCACCGATGGTCCCGCAGGGCTGGAGGAGGAAGACCTGCAAAGGCTTCGCGCCCTGGGCGTTGGGGTAAACGAGAAGGGCATCGCGCGCCTGGAAGGCAGGAACGACGGTTCGGAGGGCCTCTCGAGGGTCGTCTTCGAGGACGGCTCAACGCTTGCGCGCGAAGGTCTCTTCTACGGGCCGCCCCAACGCCAGCGCTCTGGCTTCGCCGAAGCCCTGGGCTGCGAGGTGGTGGCGATGGGTTCGGCCGCGGAGGTCGTGAAGGCCGACCCGATGACGTGGGAGACGAGCGTCCCGGGCGTCTACGCGGCCGGGGACGCCGGCTCCCCGCCCTCCCCGCTTCAGTCTGTCGTCCTGGCCGCCGCCTCCGGCGCCAACGCCGCCGCCTTCCTCAACAAAGCGCTCTGCGGCGAGGATGCCGAGGCTGAGGCGTCGTCCATCGCCTTGCGTCCGAACCGGTCGTAGAGTTCCAATCGGGCGCTGGGAAAGTTCTCAGGTGAGGTAGACGTACCAGACGGTCAGCAGAGCCGCTTCCACAGCGAAAAGGATCGCGATGGGCGCAGCAGAACCGGCCTTCTTCTCGGAGTAGACCGTTGGGGCGACGAGCCATCCGAAGGCCGCACCGCCCGCGAGGCCGCCGATATGCGCCGTGTTGCTGATGTTGGGGATCGAAGCCCCGATGAACAGATTGAAGGCGAGCAGGATGAGGAGTTGACGGATCACCGGGTTCTGCCACGAGAAAGTCCCGCGCCTGATGGCATACCCGAGGACGCCCCCGAGGATGCCGAAGATCGCGCCGGAGGCCCCGACCGCTTGCGAATCGAACTCCCCGAAATAAAGATAAGCGAGCCCGCCGGAGACACCGCTCAGGACGTACATGGCGAAGAACCGTCCACGCCCGAACGCCGCTTCGGCGAAAGAGCCCAGGAAGTAAAGCGAGATCATGTTGAGCGCCAGGTGCGTGAGACCCGAGTGCAGGAACGCGCTCGTCAGCAGCCGCCAGACCTGTCCCCCGGCCACGAATTCCGGCACGAGCGCGCCCTTTATTAGTATCTCGTCCGGTTGCACCACGAGGGCGACATTCCACGGGATGCCCGAGGATATGGCAAGGGCCATCACGCCCGCGTACACCAGCACGCAGGCGAGGATCAGGGAGAACGTTACCGGGAGACGCGCGAAATTTCGCAAGGGCGGCCGGTCGAAGTTCTTCTAGTTGCGCTTTATCTCGCGGGCCGCGTCCCCGACCAGGACTTTGGAGAGGTCCTGAAGCGGGCCGCCGAACAGATTCTCCAGGTCTTCGTCATCGGCGTTCTCCGGGGAGCTGAAGCCCTGGATGTGTATGTTGCTGTCGCCGAACATCTGGCCGAACATGCGCTGAAGGTTCTCCTGCATGTCGCCGATGCCGAGCGCCCCGGCTTGCGGGCCGGCGTTCACCAGGCGGGCGATGGCAAGTCGGTCCTTGACTTCGGTGACCTCGGCGCGGGCCTTCACGTCCTCTACGGTGCCTAAAGTTTCGCCGGTGTCCGGGTCCCAGACTTCCTCGCCTTCGGCGGCGAAGATCTCGAACAGCATCCCCTGGCGGACGCCCTGGGACGTGCCCCGGTTTATGACCACTTCGTTGTTGCCGAGTATCTTTGCGATTTTACCTTCGAGGGCCATGTGGTGAGATACCTCCGTATTGTAGGCTGCCAGCTTCTTGCGTTCTTGCGATTATATCGTTCACGGCGTTTCCGGCATCCGGCGGCTACAATCTACCGTATGTCAGGGAGGACCAACAGGATCGGACGCCACCTTCAGGCTTCGGGCGGCCTGAAGAAGACGCTGGCTGCCATCGAGAACCTGGAATGTGAGACGGTGCAGGTCTTCGTCTCCAACCCGCAGGGATGGGCTGACCCGATCACGCGGCTCGATGCGGAGGACTTCGTACGGGGGTGTCGGGAGGCCGGTATATATCCGGTGGTCGCGCACGCGAAGTACCTGATCAACCTGGCGTCCCCGAAACCGGATCACCGCGAACGCTCCGCCCAGGCCCTCGCCCGCGAGCTGGTGGCGGCCGCGGATATCGGGGCGCACCTGGTCGTGGTCCACTCGGGCAGCCACGGCG
Source organism: Rubrobacteraceae bacterium (assembly GCA_051003015.1). Taxonomy (GTDB): domain Bacteria; phylum Actinomycetota; class Rubrobacteria; order Rubrobacterales; family Rubrobacteraceae; genus JACDGB01. The sequence continues at coordinate 17,156 of JBPCLT010000182.1, forward strand.
GGGACGGGGAGGAAGCTGGGATGGACCGGCTGGTCGAGGGACTCGACCGCGCCCGCGAGCTGGCCGCCGGCTACGCGGGGGCCTCCGGGCGCGTGGCGGAGCCGGTGGTCGAGAACTCCGTCGGGGCCGGGACCCAACTCTGCTTGACCTTCGATTCCCTGGCCGAGGCTGTCCGCCGGGCTGGGGTTCGGGCGTGCGTGGATACGGCCCACGCTCATGCCGCAGGCTATGACCTCTCGACGCCGGAGCGCGCGCGGGAGGTGGGGGAGGAGCTTCGGGCGAAAGCCGGTGACAACGTCGCCCTGATCCACCTGAACGACGCGAAGAACGGGATGGGGAGTCACAGAGACGGGCACCGCAGGATCGGGGAGGGGCATGTCCCGGAGAGTTCGTGGCCCGGACTTTTCGCGGCGCTGCCGGGCGTTCCGGTTGTGATGGAGACGCCATATGGGGGGCTGGAAGTGGACGCCGAACAGGTTAGGCTGGTCAAGGAATTAGCCGGCGGGTTGCCTCTGGCGCCTGATGGGGTATAAAATCTCCGTTATGAAGACCGTGGATATTCGCCCTCAGAGGCGCACCGGGGAACTTCTTTCGACCATCGGCGAGACGCTGCGGGCGGAGAGAAACGAGCAGGGACTCACCCTCAAGCAGGTCGCGGAGGGTGCCCACGTCTCGGTTTCCTACCTCGCGGAGATAGAGCGTGGCGAGAAAGACCCTTCCTCGAAGGTCCTGGAGAGCATCGCTGGCGGCCTCGGCATAGGGGTCAGCGAGCTTCTCGTCCGCATCGCCTTCGCCCTGGAGCCCAAGCTGACCGTCCCGGTCGCCGGCTCCCTGGCCGCCTAGCGAGACCCACTCCCCAGGCTTGCGCTTCACCCTCCAACCCATCACCACGCCCGAAGCGCGGGAGATCTCACGCTGGCGCTACCCCGAACCGTACGCGATGTACGACGGGAACCCGGCGTCCATATCTTCGCTCCTCGACGAGAGGTTCGCCTATCACTCCGTCCGCGACGAACACGACGAACTGGCCGGATACTTCTGCTTCGGAGAAGACGCCCGGATACCGGAAGGACGTAAACTCGGCCTCTACGATGAGGAAGTATTGGACGTTGGACTTGGCATGAAGCCCGGATTGACCGGAAAGAGGCTCGGTCTGGAGTTCGTGCTCGCCGGGCTGCGTTTCGCCGAGAACCGTTTCCCCACGCCCGCCTTCCGGCTGACGGTCGCCACTTTCAATCAGAGAGCCGTCCGCGTCTACGAGAAGGCCGGTTTCGAGGTCGCGGCCACGTTCGGAAGCAGCACGACGTCCGGCGGCCTGGAGTGGCTGCTGATGCGCCGCCTGGTCTAGGAGCCGAAGATGTATGAGAGCAGTACGCCCAGGGTGTTGAATCCGGCGTGGGCGATGAAACTGGCGGTGGTGTTTATGTGGCGGCGGAGCAGGCCGAGGCCGATGGAGAGCACGAAAATGT
>JBPCLT010000183.1:0-3384 GCA_051003015.1 Rubrobacteraceae bacterium
GGGGGCCGCCGCCGCGACGATTTCCAGGGGCCAGTGCGTGATCGCCCACCACGCCGAGTACCCGCCGTAGGAGGTGCCCGTCACCCCGACCTTCCCCGACTCCGCCATGCCTCGCTCTATGAGCGCCTCGATGCCGGTGCGGATGTCCTCCTGCTCCCTGCCACCCCAGCCATCTTCCTTGATCCTCTCCTGAAAAGCCAGCCCGAACCCGGTGCTTCCCCGGTAGTTCGGGGTCAGCACGTCGAAGCCGCGCGAGACGAAGTAATGGATCTCGGCGCTGAAGCGATCCTCGTCGTGGTGCGTCGGACCTCCGTGTACCAGGGCCACCGTCCCGGCGCGGCGTCCCGGCGTCCGGTAAAGCCAACCCTGGACCTCCAGCCCGTCCACGGACCTCCACGCGAAGTCCTCCGCCGCGGCGAGGTTCTCCAGGTCGAGCGAGATACGCTCCGGAAGGCCGGTGATGCTCGTGGCGGTTCCGTCTTCGGAAAAGCGGATCAAGTCCACCGGATGGCGGGCGTCGTAGCGCAGCCCGACCCACCCGCCTTCCACCGGCGCGAGCGGTATCAGGTTGCCCGGGATGTCAGGCGGGCGGGTCTCCGCGCCGCTCTCCACATCCAATAGGGAAGCCTTCACGCGGGCACGCTCCATCTCGACGACGACTACCGGGCCGCCGGTGGGCGGGACGAAGGCGTATTCGGGGTCCCGATCCGGATCATCCACCAGCCAGCGGATGGACTCGTCCTCCAGGCTCCACATTCCCAGGCGGCGGCGGTCTCCGGCTTCGGCCAGGAACAGGATGCGCCGCCCGTCCGGGAACCACGAGGCGAGGACCTTCTTCTCGGGGCCGAAGTTCAGGATTTCACGGTCTTCCCCGCCCTCGATGTCCACGATCCAGGGTTGCAGACCGGCCGGGTGGAGGTCGTTCCGGTGGTGGAGCACCAGGTCGCCGGTGGCGTTTAACTCTGGGGCGCTGTCGTTGGCGCTCCGGAGCCGGGCCAGCACGAGGCGCTCGCCGGTGTGGATGTCGTGGCGATGGACCCAGGTGGTTTCGATCTCCTCTCCGCTCTCGGGGTCGAGGTTGGCGCTGTAGATGAGCCAGCGCCCATTCGGATGCAACTGTCCGCCCCGGATATAAAAGCCCGGCGATTCATCGGTGAGCGACTCCATCACGCCCGGCTCGTCGAGGCTCACCCGGAAGAGCTGCGTCCGCTCGTCGCCGTCGCGATCCTGGCCGACGATAACGGCGCGGCTGTCCGGCGTCCAGGAGACAACCAGCGTGTCATCAGAGGTCTCAGTCAGCCGGATCGGCGGTCTGGAACCGTCCGCCGGGACGGCGAACACGTCGGCCGCCGGCCCGAGCCGCGACCAGCTCCACGCGGCCCACCGCCCATCCGGCGAGACTACAGGGTTGTGGAGCGTGGGTACGGAGAGCAGGGTTTCGAGGTATCGGTCGGGGTTCATGGGCGGGGTCCTCCGGCTTCCTGCTAGAAGGTGGGTGGGGTGTTGACGTACACGGCTTCCACGGGGTCTTCATCGGCCCACCAGCGGTGCGGGGTGTGGGAGGGGAAGGAGAGGGTGTCGCCGGGAGATAGGGTGAAGGAGCCTTGCTCCTTGAGCTCGACCTGAAGCGTGCCGGAGACCACGTATATGAACTCCTCCCCTTTGTGGGAGTAGAAGCCCTCGCTCCCGGCGCCGGGAGGCACCCGGAGGTAGGATGGGTCCATGACCTTCTCTCCGGCGGCCATTTCCTCGAAGCGCACGCCGTTGTCCCATTGCATGACTGGCCGCTCCTCGCCCCGCACGAGCAAAGGATTCTGTTCCAGATCCGCCCCGAAGACCTCGCGCATGTTCACCCCGTAAGCCTCTGCAAGCAGCTTCAGCGAGGCCACCGAAGCCCCTGATCCCCCGCGCTCCAGCGCGGAGATGAACGAGATCGAAAGTCCGGTCGTCTCGGAGACCTCCTTGAGCGTCTTGTGAGCCCGCGAGCGCAGCCGCCGCAACCGCTCTCCCGGCCCGTTCGAGGCTTCCGTGTTCGTGCCGCCGGGCGCGGGGGGCGTGGAGGAAGGGCCGATCTGCTTCCTGATGGCGGCGAAGTTCAGGCCCTCGGACTTCCTCAGGTGCTTGATCTTCTGCAGCCTTTGCACGTCGGGCTCGGTGTAGACGCGGTATCCTCGACCCGTGCGCCGCGGGCTGACGAGCCGCTCCCGCTCCCACAGCCGCAGCGTCTGCGGCGCGAGCCCAACCGCCCGCGAAACTTCCCCTATGGAGAACCCCGCCGAACCGTTCCCGGTCACGTCCCAACCTCCCTCGCCTACGCACTCCCGGCCCGCACTTAATATGCACGTTTATTGTAACCTTGCTATAAGGTATCGAGGGGTCAGGCGTCGGCGGCGTGAGGAGAGCGAGCATGGCTATGGTGGTTGGTGTCCCGAGAGAGATCAAGGACATGGAGGGCCGCGTCTCGATGCAGCCCGACGGCGTGGCGGAGCTTCTCCACCACGGACACGAGGTGATCGTCGAGTCAGGGGCCGGTCTCGGGGCCGGCTTCACCGACGAGGAGTACGAGGAGGCCGGGGCGAGGCTCGTCGGCGGGCCGGATGAGGTCTTCGAGGCTGCCGGCCTCATAGTGAAGGTCAAGGAGCCCATCCCCGAGGAGTACGACCGCTTCCGGGAGGGACAGAGCCTCTTCACCTACCTGCACCTTGCGGCGGACAAGGGCCTCACGGAGTTCCTGATGGAGAAGAAGATAGCGTCCATTGCCTACGAGACGGTCGAGTCGTCCGACGGCAGCCTGCCCCTGCTCACCCCGATGAGTGAGGTCGCGGGGAGGATGTCAGTCCAGGCGGCGGCCCACCATCTGGAGAGCCCGCAGGGCGGGGCGGGGCTGCTACTTGGGGGCGTGCCGGGGACGCCGGCGGCGAAGGTTACCATCATCGGTGGCGGGGTCTCGGGCACCGAGGCCGCCAAGATAGCGGTCGGGATGCGGGCGATAGTCCGGATTCTTGACATCAACCCCAAACGCCTCGCCTACCTGTCTGACATCTTCGAGGGCAGGATTGACCTCGTGATCCCGAACCGGGCCAGGACCGCCGCCTACGTCGCGGAGTCAGACGTGGTGATAGGGGCGGTGCTGGTGGCCGGGGCGAAGGCGCCGAAGCTCGTCACCCGCGAGGTGGTTGCCTCGATGCGGGACGGTAGCGTGATCGCGGACATCGCCATAGACCAGGGCGGCTGCATCGAGACCTCCAGGCCGACCACGCACTCGGACCCTACCTTCGTGGAGGAGGGCGTCGTCCACTACTGCGTGGCGAACATCCCCGGCGCCGTGGCCCGCACCTCCACGCTGGCATTGACCAGCGCCACGCTCCCATACCTGACGAAGAT
>JBPCLT010000184.1:0-9058 GCA_051003015.1 Rubrobacteraceae bacterium
CCAGGCAGGAAGCCGACTGTGGAAGGTGGAAAGGGGGCCAGCGCGGAGAAGAATGCCGCGAGCGATGCTTCGAAGCTTGCCGTGGGCCAGAATGGATCACGCGAGCCGGACGATTCGCAACCTGAGGATGCCGGGGCAAGAGCGGCTAGAGTAGCTAAAAGGAAGCGTAGAAAGAAGAAAAAATGATGGAGACAACGGAGTTCAACGCGGCTACGGTCGAGGAAGCCGCTGAGAAAGCGGCTGCAAGTCTCGGCCTGTCGTTGGAAGAGGTTCTTTATGAAGTCCTGGATCCGGGAAGCTCCGGCTTCATGGGCATCGGCGCGAGGGACGCTCGGATCGCCGTCAGAATCGAAGTTTTACCAGTCAGGAAGGACTCACCGCCAGTCTCGAACACGCCTTCCGAAGTGCATGACGTCCCGCAGGCAAGGATCGAAGAGCCCACTTCGCCGGGGCCCGAGGTAATTAGAGAGGCCGCGACAGAAGCGGTCCCAGACGAAGTCCTGGATGAGGTTCGGAAGTTCATGGACGCCGCGATGAATGGCCTGGACTTGAGCAATGCTCGCCTGGACGTTTACGATGCGGGAGAATTCGTTGCCGTGGACGTAACCGCCGAGGAAGCCGGCCTTTTCATCGGACAGAAGGGCGAAACAATAGACGCCTTGCAGTACCTTGCCAATGTATCTGCCTACAAAAACCGCTCGTTCTCGAAACGCATCATCCTGGACTCCGAAGGATATCGGCAGCGTAGAACGGAAGCTATTCAGGGCATGGCACACCGCACCGCTCGACGCGCAATGCGTGAACAGCGTGAGATCGAGCTGCCCCCAATGAACCCCGCAGAGCGACGTATCGTGCATATGTATTTGAAGGAGAACACGGAAGTAAGCACCTTCAGCGAAGGTTCCGGTGAGAATCGCCGGGTCAAGATCTCTCCCGCCTAGTCCTCCTGGTAGCGGGAGTTTCACGTGAAACATGCCTCGCGACAAATGATGTCACCAACAAACTTTTGTCGCTCGCCGACAGACACCTGGCTTCGGAAGCGAAGTTGTTTCACGTGAAACGCATCGCATGAATGCAGTAGAGACATTATCGCGGCAGGTAAAGAGGTGGGATTTAACCATGCCGGAGCCTGCGTTGGAGGGTCTAATTCTGTATGCAGAGCTGATGAGCGGCTACAAAGAGGCGAACGTGATCGGCGCCCACGACGTTCAAGCAGTGTTATTGGACCATGTTCTCGACTCCATGAGTTGCCTACTTCACAAACCGCTACTGCACGCGAACAACTTGGCCGATATAGGATCCGGTGCCGGACTACCGGCTCTGCCCGTGAAGCTCATGCTGCCTTCCTTGAATGTCGCAATGGTCGAATCCAACGGCAAAAAAGTCCGTTTTCTGGAGTATGTGGCGGAAGCACTGGATGTCCGTGGAGTCGACATCGTGCCCAAAAGGGCGGAAGAGGTGGGGCATGAGCCAGATTACAGGGGGCGCTACGACATCGTGACTTCGCGAGCCGTTGCCTCGCTGTCCGTTCTGGCGGAGTATTGTCTGCCGCTAACGCGAGTGGGTGGATATGTTATCGCCATGAAAGGAGATCCCGCATCCCTGGAGCTCGAGGAAGGTGAGAAGGCCGCGGAGGAACTGGGGGCGAAGATGGCGGAGATAATCGACGTTCCGCTGTTGTCCGAGATGCGCGCCAGGAACCGAACGTTAGTGATTCTGGAGAAGGTTCGCGCGACGCCCAGCAAGTATCCGCGCAGGCCGGGAATGCCGAAAAAGCAGCCGTTGGGTAAGACGTAACCGGCCCAAGAGGTGGTTCCGTCGTGCTAAGATGCCGTTCGTGACGACCGTCATTGCGATAGTGAATCAGAAAGGCGGCGTAGGCAAGAGTACTACCGCCATCAATCTCTCCGCATACCTTGCCGGGCGAGACGAAAGAATCCTGGTCGTGGATATGGACCCACAAGGCAACGCCACGAGTGGGCTCGGCGTAAATCCGGATCTGGATCAGAGCATGTACGAGGTTCTGTTGGAGGGTATGACCCTTGATCAGGTGGCCCTCAAGACCGATGTGCCAGGTCTCGAAGTGGCGCCGTCCAGCATAAACCTGGTGGGAGCGGAAGTGGAGCTCGTCTCGACGCTAGCCCGCGAGTTCAAGCTCAAAAAAGCGCTGGAAAAACTACCCTCGGGGGCCTACGATCGAGTCCTTCTCGATTGCCCGCCGTCTCTCGACCTTCTCACTCTCAACGCCCTGACCGCCGCGGATGAAGTCCTCATACCGATACAATGCGAGTATTACGCTCTCGAAGGACTCACCCAGTTGATGCGCAGCATTCGGATGGTTCGTGAAGAGCTCAACCCGGCGCTGAAAGTGGGAGGAGTGCTGTTGACCATGTTCGACGCGCGCACCAACCTGGCGAGTCAGGTAGTCGAGGAGGTGCGCTCCTTCTTCGGGGATAGCGTCTTCCGCACGCTCATACCCCGAAACGTGCGGCTCAGCGAGGCGCCCAGCTACGGAATTCCCGTGGCCCTTTATGCGCCCAGGAGTTCTGGAGCCGAAGCCTATGCCGCCGTCGCCGAGGAGGTGCTGAACCGTGGGTAGGAGGGGACTGGGACGCGGGCTATCCGCGCTGATAGCGACCGGTGAGAGCGTGGGGGGACTGAAGTTCGAGGAGATACCGACCTCCGCTATCCGGCCCAACGCCCGCCAGCCGCGCCGCAGTTTCCCAGAGGCCGGTATCAGAGAGCTTGCCGCTTCGATCCGCGAGGTCGGAATCCTGCAGCCGCTCGTCGTTCGCTCCACCGACAGCGGGTTCGAGCTCATAGCAGGGGAACGCCGATTGCGCGCTGCCAGGGAGGCTGGTCTGGACCGGGTGCCCGTCCTGATACGTCATGCCGAGGACAATGAGTCCATGGAGCTGGCGTTGGTCGAGAACTTGCAGCGCGAGAACCTGAACCCGCTCGAAACAGCCGCCGCGTACCAGACGCTTATGGAAGGCTTCGGCCTCACCAAAGAACAGCTCGCCATCAGGCTCGGCAAGAGCCGGGCCGCCGTGACAAACACCCTGCGCATAGCTCAACTTCCCGAAAGCATCCAGGCCATGCTCCTCGACGGAAAACTAACGGAGGGCCATGCACGCACGATCCTCGGCCTGGAGACCGAGGAACAGATGCAGAGGATGGCGGAAAAGGTTCACGCTGAGAGACTCTCGGTTCGCAAGACGGAACAATTGGTGCGCGAGCATCTGCCGGAAACTCCAAAGCCGCCTCCTGAGACTCCGGATCAGGGCCCATCCGAGGATCCAACCGAGTTCGAGCAAGCGTCCCGAATGATGCAAGAAGCACTCACGCTCCCCGTCAAAATACGGCCCTTTAGGAAAGGCGGGAAGGTGGAGATCCGCTTCCGCGAACGCGAGGAGCTCGAGGCGATCCTGGCACTCCTTACCTCGAGTGACCACTAATCTAATAAAAAACAAATGCTGCATGATAAGTTAAAGTCTAAATGGTATGCTGTCCACGGGTTTGACGATGAATATTGTAGAATGCCGTCATCGTCATGATTCTGGATGGAGCATGGCGCAACTTTGAGGGGGGATGTATGAGCTATGGCCGGGCGAAGGTTGTGGGTTTACTCGCGGCTGCGGCGTCTGTTGTGATGTCCGTTGGGGCTGCTGAAGCACAGGGCGCGGGGGTGCCTGAGATTCGGGCGCAGCAGGCTGACTTGCAGGCGCAGGTGCGGGAGCAAAACGTTCTGATAGACGACGGGATGGATGACCTATCGGCGGTTGGGGCGGAGTTGGAGGATACTCAGTCCAGGGTGTATGGTGCCCAGGCGCGCGCCCGGGAGTTGCAATCTCAGACGCAGGGCCTGAACCGCGACCTCGTGGTGCATCGAGAGACATTCGAGGCGTCGAAGGCGAGTTACGAGGACCAGGCGCGGGCTGCTTACAAGGGGAATGATCTCGAGGGATTGGCGGCGTTGGTCGGGGACTTCCTGGGTGGCGGAGAAGGCTCCGGATTCTCCGCCGACTTTCGGATGGCGGAGATACTGCTCGATGGCCGCGAGAACTTCGAGGCTTATCAGGACAACCGGCAGACCTTGAAGAACACTATCCGGCAGCTCGACCAGAAGAAGGGCGCATACAACGAGTTGTCCAAGGAAGAGAAGGCGCAGGCGGAAAAACTGCGCCGGCAAGAGGAGCGGCTCGATGCCGCCGTGGCCCGGATGCGCTCCGATAGGAACCAGGCCGAAGCGCGCATCGAGCAGCTCGAAGCCCAGGAACGCGAGATGATCCGCAAGCAGCGCGCGGCTACCGGCGGCGGCGATGACATGCAACAGACGGAGCTTCAGATAGCGCAAGGCGGGATATACGCAAGTCCGGTGGATCGCGTCTCCAAAGAAAAGTACCGGAAGCTCTACAAGAGGGCCGCCAAAGAGTACGGTTTCGCCAGGGACTGGTACATTCTCGCCGCCGTGGGGAAGGTCGAATCAGACCACGGCGAGAACATGGGTCCTTCCACCGCCGGCGCGCTGGGACCGATGCAGTTCCTGCCCTCGACCTGGGAAGGTTCGGGCGTGGACGGCAACGGTGACGGCAAAGCTAACATCATGGACCCCAGAGACGCCATACCCGCCGCCGCCGGATACCTCAAAGTCGGTGGCGCGCCCGATGACTGGTATGCGGCCCTCTTCTCATACAACCACGCCGACTGGTACGTAATGGAGGTCCTGGCCGTGGCCGAGGGCTACCGCCAGCGGGCGAAGGACGACCGGGTCGGTCCCTACATATAAGGTTCTATTGACGGGGTTTTCCGCAGCGCGTCCGGGTTTTGTGCAACCTGCCCGAAGATTATCGGGACACCGTTCTCTAGCATGGGCTGCCAATGCCCGAAGTTTGGAGAAAGGCGCACCTGGTTTCCACACGCTCCCGCATTCTCATGGGAGTGGTCGCACTGTGTTGCTTGATCCCGGCCAACGGATGCGGCGAAAGCTCCGGGCGGGAGAGCGACAATGCCGGAGGTGGGGGAGAAGACACCCTGACCGTATTCGCGGCGGCGTCGCTAACGGATGCTTTCGGCGAGTTGGAGAGGACCTTCGAGAAGCAGCATCCGGGCGTGGATGTGCGTCAGAGCTTCGAGTCGAGTTCGACGCTGCTCACCCAGATCCAACAGGGAGCGCCCGCAGACGTGTTCGCCCCTGCCGCCCAGGAGGAGATGGACACCGCCGCAAAAGATGGCCTGGTATCGGGGGAGCCTCGGATATTCGTCCGCAACCGCGAGGTCGTCATGGCGCCCGAGGATAACCCCGCCGACATTCGGAGCATGCGCGACCTCTCGCGGCCGGGGATCAAACTTGTCCTGGCTGAGGACGGGGTTCCTGCCGCCGATTACGCCCTGGAGATACTCGGCAAGGCCGAAGCCGAGTACGGGGATGGTTTCAAAGAGGACGTCCTCTCGAACGTGGTATCGCGGGAGGCAGACGTGCGAGCGTCCGTCAACCGCGTTGCTCTGGGTGACGCCGACGCCACCTTCGGCTACGCCAGCGACTATACGCCGGACATAAGGGACCGGGTGAAGGTCATCCGCATACCGCCGGACCTGAACATCGTCGCAACGTACCCGATAGCCGCCCTGGAGGAATCCGAGAGTCTGGATCTCGCGCGGGAGTGGGTTGACTTCGTGGCGAGCGAGGAAGGACAGCGGGTAATGGAGAAGTGGAACTTCGAGCCCGCATCGTGAAGGGGCGAGTCAGCAGACGGCGCAGGTTCTCCGGGGGCGACGCGCTTGCCTCCGGGTTGGGCGTGGCGTCACTGGCGTTGCTCGCGGGGTTCATAAGCCTGCCCATCCTGAGCCTCGTCCTGTGGACCGTGAACGAGGATTCCTGGCGGGCGATGGCTTCGCCGGTGACGAGGGACGCCCTGCTGTTGAGCGTCAGGACCACGGCGGTCTCCATGTTCATAATCATTCTGGTGGGGACGCCAGCGGCGTATGTCCTCGCCAGGGCGCAATTTCCGGGCAAGCGGTTGCTGGACAGCCTGATCGACCTTCCGGCGGTCCTCCCGCCCTCCGCCGCGGGCATTGCCTTGCTCCTGACGTTCGGCCGGTTCGGGCTGGTGGGGGAGCCTCTCGATGCTTTCGGGGTGAGGATCACCTTCACCACCGTGGCGGTCGTGCTGGCCGAGATCTTCGTGGCCGCCCATTTCTACGTGCGCCAGGCGGTCGTTGGCTTCTCCCAGGTGCGCCGCGACGTGGAGGAGGCCGCGATGGTGGATGGAGCCGGACGGCTCGCGACGTTCACGAAGGTCACGGCGCCGCTGGCGTTCCCGGCGCTCGTCGCGGGCGCGGTGATGGCCTGGGCCCGCGCCCTGGGCGAGTTCGGGGCCACGATCATCGTCGCCGGCAGCTTCCAGGGGGTGACCCAGACTGTCCCCCTCGCTATCTTCTCAGCCCTCCAGAGCGACCTCGACGCCGCCGTGGCCCTCTCCGTCATGGTCCTGGGCTTCGCATTCGTGGTGATACTGGTGGCGAAGTTCCTGCTCCGCAAGGCGGCGGACCTCGAAGATTAGGCTAGACCCTCGTCGGTAAGGACCATGACGTCCGTGGCCTTGACGAGCGCGGTCACCTGCTTGCCCGGCTCCAGGCCGAGCTCGTCGGCGCTCTCGCGGGTGATGAGGGCGACCATGTGGTTGTCCCCGACCTGCAAGGTCACCTTGGCGGCGGCCTCGCCTTTCGTGACCTCCACGACGGTGCCGGGAAGACGGTTACGGGCGCTGATTTGCATCCGGTTCTCCTCTCTGGGTAGCCAGCAGCCCCAACTGTAACGCGAGAGCTACCCGGTGGTCTCTCAAGTCCAAACCCGTCAGCTCCCTGATGCGCTCCAGACGATAGAGCATGCTGTTACGGTGCAGGAACAAACGGTCGGCGGCGGATGAGGTATTCGCCCCGCACGCGAAATACACTCGCAGCGTCCTCACGAGGTCGCTGCTGCGCTCCCGGTCATATTCGATCAAGGGCCGCACCAGCCCGGCGAAGGGTTCGAGATCCTGGGAGTGGGAGAGTTCTTCGAGCAAGCGTTGTAAGTCCATCCGTGGATGAGATTAACAGTCCCTCCGTAGCCGTGCTAAAAAGTCCCGTATGGAAGGATCACGCGCTGACATGTTCCGCAAGCTGCTGGATCGGGACCCCAACAACCCGATGGTTTTGTGCTCGCTCGGCATCGAACTGTTCAAGGAGGGTAATTACGCGGAGGCCCGCGACCATCTCTCCCGTGCCGTCGAGAACAAGCCTGACTACTCCGTCGCCTACCGGATGCTCGGTCGCGCCCACTTCGAGCTCGGCGAAGATGTCGATGCCCGCCGGGTATTCGAGAAGGGCCGCGAGGTAGCCGGGCAGAACGGCGACCTCCAGACCATCAAGGAGATAGACGTGTTCGCGCGCCGGCTCGAAAAACGGCAGTCCACGGAAGACTGACCGGAGGACTTTAGCCCACAACCAAGTCGACGGAGGTGAGCCAGAGATTTGCTAACATTTCGGCCATGTCGAAGGTCACGGTTGGCATCCTGGTGGACTATGAGAGCCCGATCGCGCGGCGGGTGGCTAGCGCCGTCTGGTCCGGGCTCTCGCGGGTCGCGCTCGACGCCGGGCACGCCAGGACCACCGCCCTCTGGGAGAGCCTGCGCGAGACCCGGGCACCCGAAAAGCCGGAGGGGCCTCGTGTCCACATATTCGTCGTGGGCCAGGACCACCCGGACGCCATAGACGCCCTGGGCGCTATCGGGGAGCCGGTGGCGCCCCACCTTTACGGCGTGGTCGTGGCGGTCCCCAGAAGGGCGAGCCCGCTGGCGGGTTCGCTGCTCTACCAGGGCGTCGAGCGCCTGACGGAGGCTGGGGTCCCGGCCGGAAGGGTCGAGCCCGCGCTCCTTCACACCGTCCCCGAGGAGTGCGAGCGATACGCCCGGAGGCTCCTGGAGCGGCTCCGGGTGGCGTAGCGGGACCGCTTGTCCACGCAACTCCTCTTAGCTATCCCGATCACGGTCCTCTTCGCCGCGCTTGCCTACGCTTTAGGGATGGTGAGCCGGGGCGGGGCCGTGGGCGGCGTCGTTGTGGGGACTTTGATCTACGCCTGCCTCGGCCCGCAAGGCTTCGCGATCCTGGCTCTTTTCGTCGCCGGAGGTTCGACGCTCACGCGCATGGGCTACGGACGCAAGCAAAGATCCAGGCTCGCCCAGGAGAGCGGTGGCCGGCGCGGCGCCAGGAACGCCATCGCCAACTGCTCCGTCGCCGTCCTCTGCGCCATCCTCGCCAGCATCACGGGAAACGCAGCCTTCGCCGCAGCCTTCGCCGCAGCCTTCGTCGCGTCTCTAGGCGCGGCCTTCGCCGACACCGCCGAGTCCGAGGTGGGACAACTCTCAGGACGGTGGCCTCGCCTCGTCACGACCTTGCGGCGGGTCCAGCCCGGCACCGACGGGGCCGTCTCGTTTCCAGGGACCCTGGCCGGCGTCGGCGGCGCCGCGTTGACCGCCGCGCTGGGACTCGCGCTCGGGCTGGTGGGGGGTGGGGGAGTCGCGGTCCTCGTCGCGCTCGCGGCGTTCCTCGGTACCGTCGCCGATAGCCTTGTCGGGGCAGTCTTCCCGCGCCTCGGCAACGAGGTCACCAACGTGATCTGCACACTCACGGCTGCCCTTACGGTTATCCTGCTCGCCTGATTTCCTCGCGGATAACTTCCGTAAACGCCGTCTCCGATGTTATATTGGGAACATGAACGCGGCGGCTATCAGAGTCTGGAACACCGGTCCCCGACTATAGTCTCCCGCGCCCTCTCCGATTTACAATAGCCAACACCCGCATTTTAGAAGGAGTCTCTCGTGAGCGAGACGAAGCAGAGAAAGACATACGACCCGACGGCCATCGAACGCCGCTGGCAGGAAAGGTGGGCCGAGAGCGGCCTCTACGAGACGGACGAGGACCCGAACAAGCCCAAGCACTACGCGCTCACCATGCTCCCCTACCCGAGCGGAGACCTCCACGTCGGGCACTGGTACGCCATGACGCCGTCGGATAC
>JBPCLT010000185.1:0-4876 GCA_051003015.1 Rubrobacteraceae bacterium
TGACCCTCGCGGGGGCGTTTCGTATACTCAGTCGGCTCTTCGTCGGAGTGGCGGAATTGGTAGACGCGCTAGGTTGAGGGCCTAGTGTCCCTTAAAGGACGTGGGGGTTCGAGTCCCCCCTCCGACATCCGGCGGCAACCGTCCATCATCCAGCAACTTCTATCTGCCTTCCAACCCGTCGCGGGTGAACCGCAGCGCGCCGTGCATGCGCTCCAGGATCACCTTCGGGTCCGGCGTTCCGAGCGGCCAGGGCTTGAGTTCAAGGCTGATTGCGCCCGGATAATCGCTTCGTCCTATCGCGGCGAGGAACGGCTTGAGCGGTAGCCTGCCCTTCCCAGGTAGACGGTGCTCGTCGCGGCCCGCTTCGAGGTTCGAGTCGGAGAGATGGACGTGGCGGAGTTGATCCTCAAGGACCGCATACGCCCGCATGAGGTCAACCTTGCTCGCCCCGACGTGGCTGGTGTCGAGCGTCACGTCACCTACTCCCGCGAGATGTTCCGGCAGATGGCAGCTCCGGTTCCGCACGCTGAAGATGCCGCGAGGCTCGCTGCGGGGCATGTTCTCGACCGCGACAGCCACTCCCTGCTCCCGGGCCTCGCGCAGCGTTCCTTTCTTCCATCGTTGCAGTGGGCGTCCGGGCGGTGGCGGGTGCGCCACGACCACGGGCACGTCCATCCGGCGGGCGAGTCTGGCGGCCCGCACCAGCGTCTCTTCCGGACCAAGCCTCCAGGCGCTCCTGTAGATCGGCGGGTGCAGCGCCAGGATGGGGATGCCGTGCCGCTCCGCGAGTGTTTGCAGATATCCCTCCTGATGGGTGTCCCAGCGTTCGTCCATCATGATTTCGACGCCGTCGAAGCCCGCCTCGGCGGCCCATCCGTAGACGCGATCCAGGCCAAAAGGATGCAGCGAGCCGGTGCTGAAGATGATGGGAACACTCATCGGCCGCCCCGAATCTCCAGGAAACGCGCCAGCGTCGTCGGGGAGTGGTTCTGGTAATGATTGTTGGCGTAGGCGAAGACTTCGCGGCCCTCCCCGAGAAAGCGGTCCACCAGGGAAGACCACCACCGCAGGTCCTCGCTCCGATCGCGCCTCGCCTCCGTGTGCCCGGATGGAAATTCCTGGCGGTTCCCAAGCCAGCGGACGTACGAGAATCCCGCCGTCGCCTCCTCCATCCGGGGCATCCGAGGATAGTCCACCAGCACGAGCGCCGCCTCGTGTTCGCGCAGCATCGCCGGGAGGTCCGAGTCCAGCCAGCTCCGGTGACGCACCTCGACGGCATAGCGAGGTCCCTCCGGCAATTTCGAGAGGAACGTCTCCAGTACGTCCATGCCCTCCACGGCGAACGACGGCGGGAGCTGGATGAGCAGCGGGCCGAGCCGGTCGCCCAGGGCGGCCATCACGCGGACGAAGTCTTCGGCCAGATCCTCGCAGTCCACGAGGCTCTTTTCGTGCGTGATCTCCTGCGGGAACTTGGCGGCGAACAGGAAGCCATCCGGCGCGACCTCGCGCCACCGCTCCACGGTCGAACGGCGCGGCGTGCCGTAGAAAGTCGAGTCTATCTCGACGGTGGCATAGTGCTTCACGTACTCGGCGAGCCGCGCGCCAGCCGGCAGGTTCGCGGGGTAGACGGTCCCCTCCCAGTCGGCGTACGACCAGCCCGAGGTGCCCAGGTACAGGCCGGTCTCCGGAGGCTCGATGCTGCCGCCCATCGTCTCGAATAGCTTTTCCTGTGCCGGTTCGCTCATTGCCCTCCGAAAACGCCGACTCTACCACAGAGCCCCGGTGCTTCGGCGAAGGCCCTTCCCCCGTTCGGCGTCGGGATGGGCTACATTGAACGGAATGAAGGTCTTCTATAGTGACCAGTTCGTCCTGCCCCTGCCGGAGGGCCACAAGTTTCCAATGGTGAAATACTCGATGCTCCGGGAACGGGTCGTGGAAGCTGGTATCGCGGGTGATGGCGAGTTGCGCGTCCCCCGCGCCGTGACGGACGAGGAGATACTGCGCGCCCACGATGCCGGTTACCTCCGGCGCGTCGTGGGCGGCACGCTGGGCCGGAAAGAGGTCAGGCGCATCGGCTTCCCGTGGTCGGAGCGGATGGTCGAGCGTTCCCGGAGGGCTTCGGGAGGGACGGTCGGGGCCTGCCTCGCCGCCCTGGAGGAGGGATTCGCCGCCAACCTCGCAGGCGGCACGCATCACGCCTTCACGGATCGGGGCGAAGGGTTCTGCGTCTTCAACGATACCGCCATCGCAGCCCGCGCGATGCAGGCTGAGCGGCTCGTCGAGAAGGTCGTCGTGATAGACACCGACGTGCATCAAGGGAACGGGACCGCGGAGATCCTGCGCGGCGACCCTTCCATTTTCACCTTCTCCATGCACGGCGCGAAGAACTTCCCGTTCAACAAGGAGGAGAGCGACCTCGATGTTCCACTCCCGGATGGAACAGACGACACTGCATTCCTCGATGCTCTGGAGATGGGGTTGCATCGCGCGCTTGATGCTGGTGCGGATCTCGCCATCTACCTGGCTGGCGCGGATCCGTTCGAGGGCGACCGGCTGGGGCGGCTCTCGGTGAGCAAGGATGCGCTCGCGGAGCGGGACAGGATGATTCTAGGAGCGTGCCTGGAGCGCGGTATCCCGGTTGCCGTGACGATGGCGGGCGGGTACGCACGCGAGATCTCACACACAGTAGACATCCACCTCCGGTCCATAATGACGGCGTCGGAACTGCATGAGAAACGGAAAGGACGCCGCATTGGATAACGGAAGCCCGGTCTACGTGGTACTCGGCGCGACCGGCGGCATCGGGGCCCGGCTGTGCCGGGAACTGTCTGAGAAGGGCGCGAAGCTCGTTATTGGCGCCCGCGACGGGGATCCGGAGGACGTGGCGCCCATGATCTCCTACCTCCTCGATCCATCCCAGAGCTGGGTGACCGGCCAGGTCTTCGGCATTGACGGCGGGCTCTCGACCCTCCGCCCCCTCCCCCGCCGCGCCAAGAGCGGCTAGCCGTGGAAACCAATTCGTGCGTGGTGGTCGGAGCTGGCATCTCGGGCCTGCTAGCCGCCCGTGAACTGCAAGACGCAGGATGGCGTGTCACCGTGCTGGACAAGGGACGCGGCGCCGGTGGCCGCATGGCGACCCGCCGCGTCGGCGGAGGGACCTTCGATCACGGAGCCCAGTTCTTCACCGTCAGGGGAGAACGCTTCGGGAAACTCGTCGAGGAGTGGCTGGAGGTCGGCGCCGTCCGCGAATGGACCCGAGGTTTCGCTGGCCCCGACGGCGAACGGAACGAGGACGGCCACCCCCGCTACCGGGGCGCGGACGGCATGACGAGCATCCCCAAACACCTCGCCCTCGGCCTCGACGTACACACCGGCGAGCGGGCCGTGGAAGTCAACATGCGCGACGGAAGCTGGGAGGTCGTTTGCGAATCGGGGATGAGGGCGTCCGGCGCGGCGCTGCTCCTCACGGCCCCTGTCCCGCAGTCTTTGGCGCTCGCGGAGTCAGGGGATTTCGCTTTGACGGAGGAAGTCCGGTCCAAATTACAGAAGATCTCCTACGATCCGTGCGTCGCGCTGATGGCGCTCCTCGGTGGGCCGGGCGCGGTGCCGGAGCCGGGCGGGATGCAGATAAGAGGCGAGCCTCTTGATTGGATCTCCGACAACCAGAGCAAGGGCATCTCGGAGGCCCCCGGCATGACCATCCACGCCGGCCCAAAATGGAGCCGCGAACACTACGAAGACCCCGATACTGATATCTCCGATGCGCTCCTTTCGTTCGCGGAAAAACATCTCGGCGGCCTCGGCGCCCGCGTGGTGGAGACCTCCGTCGCCCGCTGGCGCTACAGTTGGGTCACGGACTCTCATCCGGATACCTGCCTCGTGGCGAACGAACAACCGTCGCTCCTCTTTGCCGGCGACGCCTTCGGTACAGCCAAGGTCGAGGGCGCCGCGCTCTCGGGGCTCGCCGCCGCCGACAGGCTCCTCGGCCGCGACGGATAGCCGCCCGGTGGAATTCCTGCTCCTCGTCCACCTCGCGGCGACGCTGGTTATGGTCGGGATCATCTGGTTCGTCCAGGTCGTTCACTACCCGCTCTTCGGACGGGTTGGCACGGCGGATTTCTCCGCCTACTCCGGGGCCCACTCCCGCCTCACCGGGCTCGTAGTCGATTCGCCGATGCTCGCCGAGGCCGGCACTGGCGCGCTGCTCCTCTTCATCCGGCCGGAGGCGGTCCCGGAGATCGCAACGTGGACCGGGCTACTCCTGCTCGCCGGCGTCTGGCTCTCCACCGCGATCCTTCAGGCGCCGCGCCACCGGAATCTCGGGCGCGGCTTCGACGCCTCCACCCATCGTTTCCTCGTTCTGTCGAACTGGCTTCGCATCGTCCTCTGGAGCGCCCGCGGCCTGCTCGTACTGTGGATGGCGGCCCTCGTCATGGGTTGATGGGATCGCAAAACGCCGGTGTCCTTCGCGCCTTGTTCGGATAAACTTGCGAACAAGGCTCACAACAGCAATGTGGCGTCGGGTAACCAGAAGTGGTACATATAGACTAGAATTCTGGACGCCTGGAGGAGAGGGGCTCGTGGGAAACAGGAGAGTAGCGTTAAAGCCGCACGCCGCGAAGATCCGTCGCTGGGTGGATGAGGGCCGGGGTGACTCCTGGATCGCGCAGGAGCTAAACACCACGTCGTCCAGCGTCCAGAGCTTTCGGTCCCGCAACTCCATCTACCGCCGCGACCCCGTGCGCCGCGGACAACTCTCCGAGCATCCGGTCGTCCTCGGCGTAACCGGGGATGGTCTGCTCCTCAAGACCAACGCCCACGACTCCGATGTCTTCGACCAGGAATGGCGTTCCTACCTCGACGGAGACCCGCAAGA
>JBPCLT010000186.1:0-3607 GCA_051003015.1 Rubrobacteraceae bacterium
GAGGCGTTCAACGCGCTGCTCAAGATGCTGGAGGAGCCTCCGGAGCACGTCGTCTTCGTCCTCGCCACCACCGAGAAGCATCGAGTGCTGCCGACCATCATCAGCCGCTGCCAGAGTTTCGACTTCCTCCGCCCCGGCGTCGAGACGCTTGCGAAGAAGCTTTCCGAGATAGCGCAGGCCGAGAAAATAGAGGCCGAGCCGGAGGCGCTCACGGTCATCGCCCGCGAAGGCAAGGGCTCTTTCCGGGATGCGGAGGGACTCCTTGACCAGCTCTCATCCTTCTCCGACGGACCGGTCACGGCCGCGATGGTGCGCGAACTGCTGGGGAGTGTCGGCTCCGAGGTGTTGCTTGAGACCACGGTTGCTCTGCACGAACGCCGGGCAGCCGACGCCCTGCGCGTCGTGGATCGCCTATCGAACGAAGGAAAAGACCTCGGGCAGTTCGCCGGGGAGTTGATCGGGCACCTGCGGCGCCTGATGCTCCTGCCGCACGCACCCGAAGTAGCCCTCGCCGACGTCGGCGCCGAGGAGCGCGCCCCGCTCGAAGAGCAGGCGAACGCCATCCCGACGGCCGAGGTCGTGCGCCTGGTCGAGGCGATGGGCGATGCCCTCGGACGCATGAAGCGCGGCGGAGACCCGAAGCTCGACCTGGAACTTACCTTCCTCAAGCTCGCCCGCGACTATGCCGAACCGGATGTGGACGTTCTCCTCCGCCGCCTGGAGACCCTCGAAGCGGCGCTTGAGAACGGCGGTTTCGCGGCGAATGCGGGTCCGCGACGGAGCGTGGAGCAAACGTCCGCGGTGCCGGAAGCGGAGGAGACCGGGGCGGAGCCTAGCGTTGCGAAGGATGCCGATGACGCGCAGTCTGGGCACGCCGGCGCCACGCTGGACGACGTGGAGGCGCCACATCCCGTGGAAGAGAAGCCGGAGCAGGGTACGCCCACGGATCCACCTGTCGAAGAGGTTGCGGAGGTGGTGGATCTCACCTCGCAGTGGGGTGGGATCATCGTGGAGCTCAAGCGGCGGCGGCAGGCGCTCACGGCGGCGGTGTATGGCGAGGCGCGGGTCGAGAGCTTCGACGGTCAGGTGCTCCGGCTCTCATTCCCCGAGGAGCAAGGCTTCCAGGTCGGGATGGCGAAAGACCGCAAGCACGTCGAGGAGTTGCATAAGGTCCTGGAAGAGCGCGTGGGGTCGAAACCCCGCATCGAAGTGCGCGCCGGGAAGACGGACGGTGGATCGGGGTCCAGACCCCCAGCCGCCAATCCGGAGCCCGCGCCGGAGGAGCCCGCGTCGAACCCCGAGTCTTCCCCCCGGCCGGCTCCCGAGCCGCCGAAGGATGCGGGCGCGAGGGGCGCGGACGCCGCGGGCCACGGGGCCGAATCGCCGGAGGCTTCGCCGGAAGCGGTAGGCGGCGATGGTACAATCCGTGGCGAAGATGAGGTGTTCGAGATGGCGCGGCGGTTGTTCGATCCGCGAAATGGAGGGAGCTAGATTTGGCGAAAAGACAGAACATGAACAAGATGATGCAGCAGGTCCAGAAAATGCAGGCGGACATGCAGCAGGCCCAAGAGGAACTCGCCAAAGAGACCGTGACCGCGAGCGCGGGCGGCGGTGCGGTGAAGGTCACGGTGACCGGCGGGCTTGAGGTGATCTCCGTCGAGATAGACCCCGAGGTCGTTGACCCCGAGGACGTGGAGATGCTCCAGGATATGGTCCTCGCCGCCACCAACGAGGCCGTGAACAGCTCGCAAGAGATGGCCTCCAAGCGGCTCGGGGGGATCACCGGCGGTCTGGGCGACATGGGCCTGAACCTGCCTGGGATGTAGCGTAGAGTCTCTTTGGCGACCTACGCGAGGCCGGTCGAACGGCTCATAACCGAACTCTCCAAACTCCCTTCGATCGGACCACGGAGCGCCCAGCGCATCGCTTTTCACATCATCCGCGGCAAGCCAGACGACGCTTTCGGGCTGGCCGAGGCTTTGAAGGAGGTCAAGGAGCGCATAAAGCCGTGCCGGCGGTGCTTCAATCTCACCGAGGCCGAGGAGTGCGACATCTGCCGCGACACTAGGCGCGACGACGCGGTGATCTGCGCGGTCGAAGACCCGTATGACATCGGGTCCATCGAGCGCACCGGCGAATACCGGGGCCTCTACCACGTCCTCGGCGGCGCCCTCTCGCCGCTCGACGGCGTGGAGCCGGAGGATTTGCGGATAGCCGAACTCGTCGAGCGGGTCAGGGAGGAGGGGACGCAGGAGATCGTCGTCGCCACCAACCCCAACACCACCGGCGAGGCGACGGCGCTGTTCATCGCGCAGGAGGTCGCGGATCTCCCGGTGCGCGTCACCGCCCTCGCAAGCGGCCTCCCCGTCGGCGGCGACCTGGAATACGCCGACGAGGTGACCCTGGGCAGGGCCTTCGCCGGGCGTCGTGAACTCTAAAGAACAGGGACGGCGGGGGAGGATCCAGTGTCTGTCTCCGTGACCCGGGACTCTCGTTTTCCGCCAGAACAGGCGGACGAAGGTCCGTGCGTAATGAGGGCTATCCGGGAGGACATGATGAGCTTCGAGGGGTATCACGATACGCGGTCGGACGCCGGTTGACGGCTTGAAGACGAGCCCGCGAAAGACGAAATCCCTGGCCGGGATGAGCCGGCGTTCGGTTGACGCACTGGGGGAGACGGTCGCCAGCATTCCGTCCAAGCCCGCTAACCTCGTGGAGTTGCCGGACCTCCACCCCGGGCTCTCGACCGCACTCTCCGGGATGGGCGTCGAGCGTCTGTATTCGCACCAGCGGGAGGCTTGCGAACGGGTGCGGGATGGGGAGAACGTCGTGGTTGCGACGGCGACGGCGAGCGGGAAATCTCTGTGCTACAAGATCCCGGCATTCGAGAACGCGCTGAAGAACCCCAAAAGCCGGGCGCTGTTTTTGTATCCCACGAAGGCGCTTGCTCAGGACCAGCTAGGCAAGATCCGTCACTTCGACATCAAGGGCGTCCATCCGGCGACCTATGACGGTGACACCCCGAGGGCGCTTCGGGCGGATATCCGGCGGAGGTCCAACATCCTCCTCACCAACCCGGACATGCTGAACATAGGCGTCCTCCCGAACCACGACGCCTGGGGCGATTTCCTCAAGAACCTGGATCTCATCGCGGTGGACGAGGCGCACGTGCTGCGGGGCGTCTTCGGATCCCACGTGGCGGCCGTCCTGCGGCGGCTGCGGCGGGTAGCGGTGTTGCACGGCGGCGACCCGAAGTTCGTGCTAACCAGCGCCACCATAGCCAACCCGCAAGAACTGGCCGAAAGCCTCACCGGGCTACCGTTCACGCTCGTGGATGACGACGGGGCATCGTCGGGGGAGCGGCGCGTGGTCTTCAGAAATCCGCCGCTGCTCGACAAGGAGAAGGGCGAGCGCCGGAGTTTACTGACCGAGGGCGCGCTCGTCTTTGCGGACCTCGTCTCGCGGGGTGTCAGGACCATCGCGTTCGCGCGGTCGCGGAAGGCGGCGGAGTTGATCTACCGCTACGCCGCCGACCGCGTGGGGATTGACCTGGCGCGGCGCATCTCGCCTTACCGGGCCGGCTACACGATTAGAGAGAGAAGGGAGA
>JBPCLT010000187.1:0-4891 GCA_051003015.1 Rubrobacteraceae bacterium
CGGACTCCTCCTCGGTCAGCTTCCTCACCGGGATGCCGGTCCACATAGAGACGATCTCGGCGATCTCGTTCTCCCCGATGGAGACGCGCTCCTCGCCGTCGCCCTCGCGCCAGGCTTTCTCGATCTCGCGCCGCTGGGAGATGAGCTTGCGCTCGGAGTGCCTCAGGCTCGCGGCCTTCTCGAACTCCTCCTGCTCGACGGCCGCGTCCTTCTGCTGCCGCACTTCGGCCAGCTCGTCGTCTATCTCCTTGTAGTAAGGCGGCGAGGACATGGTCTTGATCCTCATCTTCGAGGCGGCCTCGTCCACCAGGTCTATCGCCTTGTCCGGCAGGAAGCGATCCGCGATGTATCGGTCGCCAAGCTCCGAGGCGGCCTTGAGGGCCTCGTCGGTGATCTCGAGCTTGTGGTGCGACTCGTACTTCTCGCGCAGGCCCTTCAGGATCAGCTTCGTCTCCTCGACGGAAGGCTCGCCGACCTGGATGGTCTGGAAGCGGCGCTCCAGCGCCTTGTCCTTCTCCACGTACTTGCGATACTCGTCAATCGTGGTCGCACCGATGACCTGGATCTCACCCCGCGCCAACGCCGGCTTCAGTATCGAAGCGGCGTCTATCGCGCCCTCTGCGGCACCCGCTCCGACGAGGTTGTGGATCTCGTCTATGAACAGGATGACGTCGCCGTGGTCGGTGATCTCCTTCATGATCTTCTTGAGGCGTTCCTCGAACTCGCCGCGGTACTTCGATCCGGCGACCAGCGCGCCCAGGTCGAGGGTATAGACCTCTTTGCCGGCCAGGATCTCCGGGACGCGGTCCTCGGCGATCTCCTCGGCCAGCCCCTCGACGATGGCGGTCTTGCCGACGCCCGGCTCCCCGATGATGACGGGGTTGTTCTTGGTCCGCCGCACGAGGATCTGCATGATCCTCTCTATCTCCTGCGTCCGGCCGATAACCGGGTCGAGCTTGTCCTCCTCGGCGTAAGCCGTGAGGTTCCTGCCGTACTGGTCGAGCTGGCGGGTCTTGGGCCGCTTGGCCTCAGCGCCCCGGCCTCCCGCAGCCTCGCCACCACGGCCACGACCGGAACGGCCGCCGCCGAGCATCCGCACGACCTCGCGCCGCACCTTGTCCGGGTCAACGTCCAGGTTGGAGAGCACGCGGGCCGCGACGCCCTCGCTCTCCCTGACGAGACCGAGCAGGATGTGCTCCGTGCCGATGTAGTTGTGACCTAGCTGGAGCGCTTCCCTCAGCGCCAGCTCCAGCACTTTCTTGGAGCGCGGGGTGAACGGTGCCTGCCCGCCGGTCCCCTCCTCGCCGTAGCCGACGATGCTCTCGACCTGCTCTCGCACCTCGTCGAGGGTGACGTTGAGCGAGGACAGGGCACGGGCGGCGACGCCCTCATCCTCCCTGAGAAGGCCGAGGAGCAAGTGCTCCGTGCCGATGTAGTTGTGGTTGAATTGGCGCGCTTCTTCTTGGGCCAGCACCACCACCTTGCGGGCCCTCTCGGTAAATCGTTCGAACATTAGCGGGAGCCTCCTCCACTTTGAGGGTCCTTAGAAACGCCGGTCGGGGTAATGGTCTGAAATTGTGTACGGTCAACGATGACAAACGGATTATCTACTGTCAAAAATTTATCCTTTGAAATCATGCTGCTCTCCAATGCGCGACGCCTGATCGTGAGTATACAAAAAGGTTTTGCCCATTTGCGGGTCATTTCAGCGTTTTACGCTCTCAGCGCGATAGCCAGCGCAACCACCTCGCAAATCGCTTCTACATTGCTCCTTCTAATTTATCCGCCGAACCGGCGAAGTTCGGTGTCACGCATCACACCCGGGGCGCCGGGAACCTCTCACGCACGATACCGTCCGGCAGCCCCGCGACGAAAGGCCCGGCCTTTGGCCCGCTCTTTTTTCCGAGCAGGACCGTATACACCGCCGCGAAAGCTTTCTTGGGCTTGAGTTCCCGCTCAATGGCCGTGGAGTACAGCATCTCCTGCACCGCCTCGCCATCCATGTCCGGCCTCAATTTTTCGGCCACCGCCGCGAGATACGTTCGTTGCTCTTCGTCGAGGCCCGCGGCGGCCTCCGCCGACTCCTCCGGGTCCAGCACCCGCAGCCGCAGCGATTCCGGCGCCCGCTCTCTGGCCCAGTTGCGGGCGTACGAGAGGTCGCGGGAGAGCCGCGTACGGTCTTCGGCCGCCGCCTCGTAACCGCTGCGGCGGAGCATCCCGGCGGCCTCCGCATCGTCTCCGGCCGTCTGGGCCACGAGGACCAGGTGGTTGAAAGGCACTTCCGTCCCCCCGGTCTCGGCGTTGTGCTCGTCCATGAAGCGGGGGAAGCCTTCGCCGAGGTCCAGCTCGATGGCACGGGCGGGATCTCGGCCGAGGAACATGCGCCGCAGGGCGTCGGGGGGCATAATCCGGAGCAGGTCCCCCGGCAACAACACTATGCCCTTCGAGCTGCTCATCGCGCCCTGGCCCTTGATGTAATTCCACTCGTACTCGTACCGCCCCGGCACGGGATAGTGGAAGACCTCCTGCGACATCCGATCCGCCGTGTCGGTCGAGCCACCGCGACTGGTGTGGTCCTTCCCGAATGGCTCGAAGGTGACGCCCAGCGCCTTCCACCGCGCCGCCAGCTCCACCCGCCAGCCGAGCTTGCCCTCGCCCTTCGAGTAGTCCGCGACGCCATCGGCACCGTCCCGGTCCACGAAGACGACCCTGTTCTCGTCCGGCAAATGCTCGACCACGTGGTTGCCGGTAAGGTTTCCAGAGGCAGCCCGCGGCTGATATGGCGACCAGTCCTCAGCCATCTCCCGGCCGCTGACCTCCTGAAGTATGCGGCGCAACGCCTCGGTGTTCTCCAGCGCCTCCCGCGTCACCTCCGTATACACGCCGCTCTCGTAAAGTTCGTGAGAACGGAGGACCTCGATATCCATCTCCATCTCGCGGAGGGATTCCTCGAACGGGACGAGGAAGTGCTCGGCGTACGAGGCGTGACAATCCTCAGGGTCGGGGACGCGGGAGAGGCTGTGTCCGAAGTACGCCTCGAAGCTCTCCGGCACGCCGGGCGCGACCTTGCGGAGCGGGTCTATCGTGTCGGCGTGGAAAATGAAACGGACCTCGGAGCCGTGCGCTTTCAAGGCATTCGCCACCGCTTCGGCGACGAGGACCTCGCGCAGGTTGTGGATGATGCCGGAGGGGCTGATCCCCGTGACGACCACGTGCGGCCCATCGCCGTGGCTCGCCACCACGCGCTCCGCCGTCCTTTGCGCCCAGAGGGGCACGAATAAATCGCTGTTCATCCATCACTCCACGAAAGCCTGGAAAATTGTGAAGAATACGCTGAAAGTCCCGGCTCTCCGGCCGGCTAGCTGGCGACCTCGACGTTGACGATCTCGTACTCCGTCGAGCCTCGGGGCGTCATCACGGTGACCTTCTCGCCCACGCGGCGTTTCAGGACCGCCCGGCCCACGGGGGAGGAGTGCGAGAGCTTGCCGCTCGTCGGGTCGGACTCGTTGACGCCGACGATCTGGAAGGTCCGCTCTTCCTCCTTGCCGACGATCCTCAGCGTCACGCGGGTGCCGAGGTCCACTGAATCATCGGCCGCCGCCTTCGAGGGGTCAACGACCTTCGCGTTGCGGACCCGGCGCTGGAGCTCGCTGATGCGGCGCTCCAGGAGGCCCTGCTCCGTCTTGGCGTCGTCGTACTCTGAGTTCTCGGAGATGTCGCCGAACTCCCTGGCCTGCCGGATGCGGTCGGCTATCTCCTTGCGGCGATCCTCGGTGAGGTATAGAAGCTCGTCCTGGAGCTTCTCCATCCCCTCCGGCGTAACGAGTTCTTGATTCTTCTCCGTCATAAGGTGCGAGATTATACGAGCGGTCATGGAAGGTGTCAACGATTAGAGCGGTCGGCTTTCAGCTTTCAGCCATCAGCCAAAAACGGAGGACTGAGGAAACCACAAGACGACTTCGACCCCGCTCGAACCGGCGCGCCCTTTGCACCCCGGAGAAGGGTTCCATACGCGGAGAGCGGCGGGCTGTTTGTAGAGTTCTTGCTGACCGCTGATTGCTGAAGGCTGACTGCTACTTCGCGTTTATCTCATAGAGGACGCGCAGGCCCTTCAGGGTGAGGTCGGGGTCGAGCTTCCGGATCTCGTGGCAGTGCGGGACGATGACCGGGGCCGGCCCTCCCGTGGCGATGACCTGGAGACCGTCCACGGGCTCGGAGGCGGCCAGCTCTTCCCCCATACGACGGATCAGGGAGTCCACCGCGCCCGCGTAACCGTAGATGAAGCCGCTGCGGATCGCGTCCGGGGTGTTGGTCGCAACGGCCTTCGGCGCCCTGACTTCCAGGTCCACGTTCTGGAGCTTGGCCGCCCGCGAGGCCAGGGTATCCAGGGAGATGTAGACGCCGGGCATGAGCGCGCCACCCAGGTAGTTCGCGCCCCTCCCAACAACCTCGACGGTCGTGGCCGTCCCGAAGTCCACGATGATCGCCGGCGTCCCGTAGTAACGAACAGCGGCAACGGAGTTGACGATACGATCCGACCCCAGAGCCGTCGGGTCGTCGTAGTGGATCTCCAGCCCCGTCTTTATCCCGGACGAGACCGAATAGAACGGGACGCCCATGAGGTCTTCGGCGAAGCGCCTGTACGACCGGACCAGCGGCGGGACGTCGCTCGACACGATCACGGCCTCGACCTCGGACAGGCTCATTCCGCGAAGTTCCAGAAGCGCAGCGCACCAGATCCCGACCTCATCCGGCGAGCGATGCCCTTCCGTGGCTATCCGCCAGTGGGCCTCGAGGTCCTCGCCTTCGAACACGCCGATTACCGTCTGCGTGTTCCCAATGTCCGCCGCCATCAACATAACGCCCCAGCCTCCCCCATCTCCCTGACACC
>JBPCLT010000188.1:0-6322 GCA_051003015.1 Rubrobacteraceae bacterium
TGGTGACGCATTTTACTAGAAGGCGGATTTCGGGATGCGGAGCGCGGAGGGAGTTGGAGAAGCCTGACTGCGGCTATGGGCCGGGATGCCGCTGCGCAGGCTGCATGGTGGCTATCTCGATGTTGTCTGAGCATTCGCGCAGCCTATCCAGGACGCTGCGACCGGCTCCGGAATCCACTATTATCAGGTCGAACTCGCTCAGGGGCGCCAGCAGATGGAGGGCGGACTTTTCGAGTTTGTGGTGATCCACGAGGAGGACCTTGCGCCGGGAAGAGGCCATCATGGCGCGCTTGATGCGCACGAGGTCTTGCTCCTGGTGCATCGCGTTGCACTCCGAGACGGCGGGGACGGACATGAACATTACGTCAGCCCGAAGCGAAGCGATGGCCGCCTCGCAGCCTATCCCGACGAAAGAATCGTGGCTCGGCAGATACTCGCCGCCGAGCATGGTCAGTTTGATCCCCTTCACCCCGCGCAACTCGGCGACGCCTGGCAGGAAGTTCGTGATCACGGTCAGGGGAGTCACCTGGTGCAGGAGCCTGACGAGCGGCAACGCGGTGGTCGAATCATCCAGCATCACGGACTGTCCCGGTTGTATCTGCCGCAGCGCGTGACGGCAGATCTCCTCCTTCTCCGCGCTCGCGGCCCGCATGCGATAGCGCACGTTGCTCTCGAACAGGCTCGTCGGCTGTGGCTCGGCCGCGCCGCGCACCTTCCTGAGAACACCCTGGTGCTCGAGCTCGTCCAGGTCGCGGTGAATGGTCATGGCGCTGACCTGGAAGACCGACGCAAGGTCCCTGGCCGAGATGCGGCCGTGGTTCAGCACGTGCTCAGCCACCTGCTCCTGCCTTTGCATGGGACCGGTTTTTCTTGCCTTGCGCCCGTCCGGGTCTTCGGGAGGTTTGTCTTCTTCGTCCACGGCGCGCATTATATCTTTACGGTCCCATGCTTACCGGGTCCACCGGGGAAGAGGATCCAGGTTATCCTCTTCGTGGCCGCGGTTCACCGCAAGGAGGCATGCCGGATGACGGAGAGGCGGAGGAACAGGCGTCCCGGTTCTCGCACCCGTGGAACCCGGACTCGGAGTTGCATGGCACGCGCCTGAGCACGCTGGTTGGACTCTACCGCATCTGCATCAGCCGGGTCCGCGTGCCGCCTGGCAAGGAGTCGTTCGCCTACCACTCCCACTATCGGGAGGAGGAGTGGATCTACGTCCTCTCCGGGCGCGGTGTTGCTGAGATAGACGGAGAAGAGCATGAGGTCGCGGCGGGCGACTTCATGGGCTTTCCCCGGCCCGCAAGCGCCGCACCACCTGCGCAACTCCTACGACGAAGACCTCGTCTACCTGATGGGCGGCGAGGCATTGGATGTGGACATCGCGGACTTCCCGAGGTTGGGCAAACGCATGGTGTGGCGCGGGGATGAAGTCGAGATCTACAATGTCTCCGACGCCAGAGAGTTCGGGCCGCTCGAAGAGTAGACCGGGAGCCAGCTGTACCCCCCCGTCTACCTGGGAACGGCGTTGTAGCGGCGGTCTATCTCTTCCATCTTGGCGACTTTGGACGCCGACCCGCCACCGGCGAACTCGGATTCGAGCCAGGCCCCCACCACGGTCTTGGCGAGTTCCGGGCCGATCACGCGCCCCCCCATCGTCAGGACCTGCGCGTTGTTGGACTTGCGCGCCCTCTGGGCCGAGTACACGTCGTGGCACTGCGCCGCCCTCACCCCAGGCACCTTGTTCGCCGTTATGGACATCCCAAGCCCCGTCCCGCAACACAGTATCGCCCGGTCGTGCTCACCACTGGCGACCGCCTCCGCGACCTCCACGGCCACGTCCGGGTAATCCACGCCATCGGCCTCCGAACCGTAGTCCTCTACCTCGTATCCAGATTCCTCGAGGTACTCGATGAGCGTGCTCTTCAAATGCGTCGCCGCGCCGTCAGCGCCGATGCCGATCTTCTTCATTCTCCAACCCTCCGTTCCCTTTGTAGACATTCCGAACCGTCCCCTTGCAGCCACTTTTTTACCATGATATTGTAGAAAAATCACATTCAAGATGTGAAAAGCAGGGGAGAAGGAGTGGGAAAGTGGTTGAGGGACCGTACTTTGTTGGCATAGACGGTGGGACGGAAAGCATTAGGGTTGGAATCTTCGACCGCGAGGGTACGCCGGTGGTCTTTGCTGGTGAGGAATACGGCCTCAAGCACCCGAAGTCCGGGTGGGCGGAGCAGGACCCCGATGAATGGTGGGGTTGTCTGGTCAAGGCTATGCGCCGGGCGCTCGACGAGGGAGATGTGGAGCCGGGGGAGGTCTCCGGTATCTCGGTGGACGCCACGACCTGCACCGTCGTGGCGCTGGACCGCAGGGATCGCATCCTGCGTCCCGCCATCATGTGGATGGATGTGCGGGCTTCGGATCAGGCGCGCCGGGTCGAGGAGACGGGGGACTCCGCGCTCAAGTACAACGGCTACGGTAGCGTCTCGGCTGAGTGGATGCCTTGCAAGGCGCTCTGGCTCAAGGAAAACGAACCCGACATATATGA
The DNA here is from genome assembly GCA_051003015.1 of Rubrobacteraceae bacterium. GTDB lineage: Bacteria > Actinomycetota > Rubrobacteria > Rubrobacterales > Rubrobacteraceae > JACDGB01. The sequence goes on from JBPCLT010000188.1 coordinate 2,543, forward strand.
GAAATCCGGGCGCATTTGCGAGTACCTGGATTGGATCACCCACCGCCTCACCGGCGAATGGACTGCCTCCATCAACACCGCCTCCTTCCGCTGGTACTACGACCGCAACGAAGGCGGTTTCCCCGAGAGCCTGTATGAAGCGGTGGGCCTAGACGATCTCCTCGACAAGTTCCCCCAGACGGTCCTCGACATGGGCGCGGTCGCCGGCGAATTGAAGAAAGAAGCAGCCGAGGAGTTGGGATTACCCGCAGGCATCCCGGTCGCTGAGGGCGGGGGCGACGCCTTCGTGGCGATGGTTGGCCTCGACGTGCTCACCCCAGGAAAGACCGCGCTAATCGCCGGCTCCTCCCACGTCATGGTCGGGCAGTCAGCGGAGCCGCTCTACGGCAAAGGCTTCTTCGGCTCGTACACCGACGCCGTGGTGCCGGGCCAGTACACCGTCGAGGGCGGCCAGACCTCCACCGGGTCCATCGTCAAGTGGTTCAAGGACCACTTCGCAAAGGAGGCGACGGAAGAGGCCGCGAGGCGCGGGGTGGACGTGTATCAGGTGCTCAACGAGAAAGCCGCGAAGGTTTCTCCCGGTTCCGAGGGGCTCGTCGTGCTGGATTACTGGCAGGGAAATCGCACGCCGTATACGGACTCCGAGGCGCGAGGCATGATCTGGGGCCTCACCCTCCACCACGGAGAGGAGCACGTCTTCCGGGCCATCCTGGAGGGCATTTGCTACGGTACCGAGCACATCCTGCGGACCATGCGCGACAACGACTTCGAGCCGCACATGGGGGTCGTTTGTGGTGGAGCCACCAAGAGCGAGCTGTGGATGAAGCTGCACGCGGACATCTCGAACCTCCCGATCCACTTCACCAAAGTCAGCGAAGCCCCAGCGTTGGGTTCCGCCATACTCGGTGCCGTCGGAGCGGGCGCGTACCCTGACCTCCAGACCGCCGCCAAGGAGATGGTCCACGTCGAGCGCAGCCTCGAACCGGACCCGGAACAGCACGAGGAGTATCAGTTCTACGTGGACAAATACGTGGAGACCTACCCTCGAATGAAGGAACTCGTACACGAAGTCGCCAGGCACGAGGCTGGACGGGGCGTCGGCGAGAAAGCCGGGGCATAAGTGGCCGAGGGCGTCCGCTCCCCCGATCAACTCTACGAAGGCTACGTCTTCGACCTCGACGGGACCATCTATCTGGGGGATGAACTTCTGCCGGGCGCGAAGCGTCTGATCCTGAAGCTCCGCGAGATGGGCAAGCGCGTCGTCTTCCTCTCCAACAACCCGACCAAAGACCCCGAGATGTACGTGGAGAAGCTGACCAATTTGGGTCTTCCCACGGACGTCTCCGAAGTAGTCAACACCGTAGTTACGATGACGCAGTGGCTGCTTCAAAATCACCCTGACGCGGTGGTGTTTCCCATCGGGGAGGAGCCGTTGAAGAATGCGTTGCGGGAGGCTGGCATCGAGATGTCGGAGGACCCCGAACGAATAGACATCGTGATCGCCAGCTACGACCGCGGCTTCGATTACCGGAAGCTCCAGATCGCCTTCGACGCCATCTGGTTCCACAAGCGGGCGATGCTCGTGACGACGAACCCGGATAGGTACTGCCCGTTCCCCGGCGGCAGGGGCGAGCCGGACGCGGCGGCCATCGTCGGGGCCATCGAAGGCTGCACCGGCGCGAAGTGCGAGGTCAACGTCGGCAAGCCAGACCCGATCATGCTCCAGACCATCATGGACCTGATGGGTCTCGACGCGAAGAACTGCGTGATGACGGGCGACCGGCTCTACACCGACATCCGCATGGGACTCAACGCCGGGATGCCGTCTGCCGTGGTCCTCACTGGCGATACAACGGCGGAGTCGCTGGCCGAGGAGCCGGAAGAAAACGTGCCGGAGTACGTCCTCGCGCGGATAGACCACCTGATCCCGGCCGGGCTCCGGGAAGAGCTCGGATGGGAAGATAAATGAGCGGAAGATTCAGCATAACGGGAGGTAGTGCGTGAACGAGGAGAGGATCCAGGCGGCACTGCGCGACGCATCCGATACGCAAGACGTAAAGATCGAAGCGGGGGTGCTCGCCTCGGTCGCGGACGTGTTCGAGGACAGTTTCGGAGACCGCGCGGCGGTCGTCGTCGCGGACGAGAACACCTTCGCGGTCGCCGGAGAGGAGGCCCGTCGGCAACTGGAGGCGGCCGGACGCGAGCAGGTCGAGCCGTACATCTTCCCCGGAAAGCCGACCCTGTATGCCGAGTACGGGAACGTAGAGAAGCTCGTCCGGTCGCTCCGCGGCCACGACGCCATCCCAGTCGCCGTGGGCTCGGGGACGCTCAACGACATCGTCAAGCGGGCTTCCTACGAGTGCGAGCGGCCCTATCTATGCGTCGCCACCGCCGCCTCAATGGACGGGTACACGGCTTTCGGGGCGTCCATCGAGAAAGACGGGCACAAGCAGACGCTGACCTGCCCGGCGCCCACGGTAGTGCTGGCCGACGTTGACGTGCTGGTTAACGCCCCAGAGAGGATGACGGCTTCCGGGTACGCCGATCTCCTGGGCAAGGTGACGGCGGGCGCCGACTGGATGGTCGCCGACGCGCTGGAAATTGAAGAGATCCATCCGGCCGGCTGGTCGCTGGTTCAGGACCATCTGCGAGCCTGGATCGGAAACCCGGCCGAGTTGCGCGAGGGCGACGGGGAGGCGATGGACCGGTTGATCGAAGGTCTGATCATGTCCGGGCTATCAATGCAAGCCTATGAGTCTTCCCGGACGGCATCCGGGGCGGAGCATTTGTTCAGCCACCTGTGGGAGGGAGAGGGGCTTGGCCGCGACGAAGATCCACCGCTCTCCCACGGCTTCAAGGTCGGCGTGGGCTCGGTCGCCATCGCAGCCCTCTACGAACGGATACTCGAACGCGACCTCGGCAACCTGGACATAGACGGGATACAGCGCAACTGGCCTTCCCGCGAAGAGTTGGAGAAAGAAGTGCGCTCGGCGCACACGCCCCCGCTGGAAGAGGCTGCCGTCGAGCAGAGCCTCGCCAAGCACCTGGATGCCGGCGAGCTTGCGGAGCGTCTCGAAATGATCCGGGATCGCTGGCCGGGGTTACGCGAGCGGCTGGCGGAGCAACTGATGGGGGCGGGCGAGTTGCGGGATATGTTGCGGGAGGCCGGATGCCCCACTAGCCCGGATGGGATCGGGCTGGGGTGTGATGACTTCAGGGCTACGTACTTCCGGGCGCGAATGATCCGGACCCGCTACACGGTTCTCGACCTCGCCTACGAAGCCGGCATCCTCGGCGAGTGCGTCGAAGAACTGTTCGCTCCCGGCGGGTTCTGGTCCTCCGATACGGGCGCGCGGTCCCGGGCGACCGGGTAGAGCGTTTGTGTTCCCGTTGCGGCATGGGCGAAAGAAGTCCTCCATGTTGTGACCACCGTCATCTGCCAGCCGAGAACCCAGCACAAAGGACACAAAGGAGAAAAAGGTGAGTAGTCAGGGATGCTGTTGGCGAATTCGCTGAGGGCGGCGCATACTTTCGGGCGTAGCATTCAAACCTCGCCCAGCCGGAGGTGAAAACCGTGTCGCTCAAGCCCCAACCCATCGGCCCCGTCCCCGAAGAAACCGTCCGTGTCGCCCGCGCCGCCTTCCCCAAAGGCAATGCCTTTATGCAGATGCGTGACGAGCTCGGCGTCCTCTGGGAAGACGAGGACTTCTCCGAGATCTTCCCGACGCGCGGGCAGCCGGCCCTGGCGCCATGGCGGTTGGCTCTGGTGACGGTGATGCA
>JBPCLT010000189.1:0-12099 GCA_051003015.1 Rubrobacteraceae bacterium
GCCTCGCTGGCGTACTGCTCGCGCATGCCCGGTGCGCCGGTGATGACCACCTTCCCGTCCCGATCGTTACGATCGGCGTGGCCCATCTCGAAACGGCGTGATCCGGCAAACGGGCGCCATGCAGGGCTGGAATAGCCTGCCAGACAAGCTCCGGGCAGCAGAATGACCCGCGTCCATAGGACCTATCCTACAGCAGCGTCCATGCCATCCCCGCCACCGCCCCGGCCGGCACCATCACGTAGATCGGGACCCTGAACCTCTGCAACACGGCGAAGGAGACGACCGCGACCACCAGGGCGAAAACGTCGAGCCCCCGGATCGAGACGCCGTCGGGGAACAGTACCCTGCCCGCGAAGAAGACGGCCAGGTTGGCGATCACCCCGACCACCGCCGCCGTCACCCCCGTCAGGGCCGCCCGAATCCTCTGGTTGTTCGCCAGAAGCTCTATGTACGGCGCGAGAAGGAAGATGAACAGGAAGCACGGCAGGAAGGTCACGTATGTGGTGAGGAAGGCACCCAGTGTACCGTAGAGCAGGGGGTCGAAGCCTTCTGGGGCTTTGTTCCACGCCCCGAGAAATCCTACGTACTGGGTGACCATGATGAGTGGACCTGGGGTGGACTCCGCGAGCCCGAGTCCCTGCACCATCTGGTCCGCCGAGAGCCAACCGTAGCCGTTCACCGCGACGTTGGAGATGTAGCTCAGTACCGCGTAAGCCCCGCCGAAGGTCACGAAAGCCGCTCCCGTGAAGAACAGGGCTTCCCTGACGAGCACGTCCTCTCCGCCGCGCCAGATCCAAACCGCCCCCACCGGCACGGCCCACAACACGAGGAACGTCCCCACGAGCCGCAGGTTGCGGATCGCCGAAGGCCGGACGCTAGAGGATGCCCCGTCCACGGCGGATGCCTCTTCTTCGCCGGAACCGTGGCCGGCCTGCCGGAACGCCTCGGGCACGAAACGCTGCAAGACGACGCCGCCTACGGCCGCCGCGACGACGACCAGCGGAAACGGCACGGATAGGAAATAGAGTGCGACGAAGGCGAGTACCGCGAAGGCGACGAGGGCGGCATGACCCAACGCCCGTTTGCCTATCCTCATCACCGCCTCGACCACGATGGCGATGACGACAGGCTGCACGCCGTAGAGCAGGCCCGTGACCGCCGGCACGTCCGAGTGCGCAACGGCGAGCCAGGAGAGCGCGAGAAGCACGAAGATCGAAGGTATCACGAAGAAGGAACCCGCGACGATGCCACCGAGAGCCCCGTGCAACCGCCAGCCGATGTAGGTCGCCACCTGCTGGGCTTCGGGACCGGGCAGGAGCATGCAGAAGTTCAGCGTCCGCAGGTATTGTCCCTCTGAGACCCAGCGTTTCCTCTCGACCAGTTCCCGGTGCATGATCGCGATCTGGCCCGCGGGGCCGCCGAAGTTGATGAAGCCCAGCTTCACCCAAAACCGGAACGCCTCCCAGAAGCCGACGCCCTTGCCCGAGTCTTCTCCCCTGTACCCGGCCTTGTCCACTGTCAGATCTTACCCCCGTGACAACCCCGCCCGCAAAGCGCGCGAGGAGCTTCACCGAAAAAGCGTCCGGCCAGAGTATGTAGATACCCCGGCCGGATGGAACTTTCGAGAGTTATTTCTCTAGGCTTCGGAGGCTTCGGGCTTGGCTTCGATCACCGGCTTGCGCTCGCGCCGAATAGCGGAGATAGCGAAGAAGAGGCCGACGCTCCATGCCACCACGATAGCGACGTAGACAATGACGGCTGGCGCGCCCGAGACGCCGATAGCATCCAGGAAGGTATTGGCGTTGACCAGCAGGATGAAACCGCCGACCGCCGTGCCGAGCACGCGGGCGTTGAGATGCCTGACGAACCAGGCGGCTATGGGGGCGGCGACGAGGCCGCCGGCGAGCAGCGCGCCGACCACGCCCCAGGGCACCTCGGCGAAGCTCAAGGAGATCAAGAACCCGACGCTGGCGGAGAGGGCCACGATGAATTCGCTGGTGTCCACGGTCCCGACGACCTTGCGCGGCTCCATGCGGCCCGAGGAGAGCAGGGTGGGAGTGGAGATCGGACCCCACCCACCGCCGCCGGCTGCGTCGAGGAAGCCCGCCACGAGGCCCAGAGGAGAGAGAAACTTCCTGGATATCGGCAGGTTCTGCACGATCTCGGCGGTGCGGTTGAAGGCAAAACGCGCCAGCACGTAGCCACCGAGAAGGAACAGGAAGATCGCCACGAGCGGCTCCGCGGCCGCGGCCGAGATGACCTCAACGAGAACCACGGCCCCCAGGAACGCGCCAATGCCGCCCGGGATGCCTATCCAGAGGATCTTGTCCCAGTCCACGTTGCCGAAGCGCCAGTGGGAGAGCCCGCTGGCCGCCGTGGTCCCCACCTCGGAGATGTGAACGACCGTGGACGCCAGCGCCGGCGAGAGCGCCGCTACCGAGATCAACAACGTCGTGGACGTGACACCATAAGCCATCCCCAAAGACCCGTCCACCAACTCGGCAACGAAACCCAGAATCGCCAGAACCACTAAGTTACACATTTCCAGCCTCACTTTGTCACTTTTGTTTACTATTTCTACTATTTTTATATTGTCTACTCTTTTTGTGTTCAATTTCTGAACGGCAGGACTCTACACAGTCCGCCGGAGGCTGTCAAGTGACGCGGGTAAAGTTTTTCCGGGCCGGGCGTATGGGGCTCGCGCCCGATCAAAGCGTACCCGTATCCGGGGTCGTGGAGGGCCTCGAGCGAGAAGCCACAGTGGGCGAGCGGGACCTTGACGCCGGATACCATCCGTTATATCTATTTAAATTATAGACAAAGTAAATAAACTGGTTCGAGAGGAGGTTGGGGGAAGATGATGAAGTTGGAGGTGGATGTGTGGCGTGAGTTATGGGATCGGGCGGGGAGCCGGGGTTTGGACACGTGGTACGAGTTGCCGGAGTCGGCTGAGGAAGAGCATGACCCTACCCCCGCTGGATCGGTGGATGAAAGCAGCGAGGGCGGGTGAGTGGATCGGGGCGTTCGACGAGCGTGGGACTTCGGGGTGTATCCGGCAAGACCGCACCTCGGACCAGAGACGTTGCGAGGGTTGATCAGGGATTCGCGTTCCGGGAACCGGACGGGCTTACCGTGCGGATGGGGAAGCTATTCGAGCGCAAAGTCACGGGTAGTGGCCGTCTTGGAGAGTGGATCAGGTCGGGAATAGTTGGTCTTCTCTTGTTCTCCGTAGTGGCGTCCTCCATCGCCGGAGCCGGGACGGCGCTGTTCTGCACTATGATCGTGGCCTGGGCGCTCTTCCCTTTGCTGGTCGGCACCCGGGACGCGCTGGACACCGGATGCGTGTTCATGCTCGTCTCTCTCGGGGTCGTGGTCGTGGTGGGCCTCGCCCGGCATGGTACGGGCGCGCTCCTGCCATAAAGGGACTGTAAAGAGAAAGGGGCGGAGCCCGCGAGCCTCGCCCCCTCGATAATCGAAAGTAGCTCCGAAGTCTAGCTGTACGCCTCCACCATCGCCGGACGCAGGTACCCGAAGAACTCCAGCTTCTCGATGACGCATCTGGCGCTCTCCTCGGGCTCTTCTTGGTCTGTCCTGATGTGCAGTTCGGGGGCGGACGGCGGCTCGTATGGGTCGGAGACGCCGGTGAACCGCTCTATCTCGCCGGATAGGGCTTTCTTGTAGAGGCCCTTCACGTCGCGCTCGGCGCACACCTCCACCGGCGCGTCCACGAACACCTCGATGAAGTCCACGATCTGTCGCCGTACCTGATCCCGCGCCTCCTTGTAAGGCGAGATGGCCGAAACGACCACACCGACCCCGTTGCGGGTCAGAAGATTCGCCACGAATCCGATCCTGAGTATGTTCGTGTCCCGATCCTCCTGGCTGAAACCGAGCCCCTTGCTCAGGTTGGTGCGCACGACGTCGCCATCGAGGGTCTCCACCTTCAGCTCCCTCTCCCGCAACTCCTTCTCCACGATCTCCGCTATGGTCGTCTTTCCGGCGCCCGAGAGCCCCGTGAACCACAGCGTGAACCCACGTCCGAACCTGGTCCCGTTCTCCATACTGTGCAATCTCCTTCCTTCTACCGTTGCTCTGCTTGCTGTCCCTCTATGAGGACTTTGACGACTTCGGGACGGCTGAACTCCGGCGGCGGGTACTCGCCCCGGCCGAGCATCTCCCTCACCTTCGTCCCACTGAAGAACACGTGCGAGGCGGGGTCGTGCGGACACGTCTTCGACGACGTCATCCCCTCGCAGTTCAGACAGAAGAAGGCGTGCTCAAAGAAGAGAGGCGTGATCCCCAACTCATCCTCCTCGAACTCCTCGAAGATGTGCTGCGCATCATACGTGCCGTAGTAGCTCCCGACCCCGGCGTGGTCTCTGCCAACTATGAAGTGCGTACATCCATAGTTCTTGCGGCAGAGCGCGTGGAAGATCGCCTCCCGAGGACCCGCGTACCTCATCGCCGCCGGGAATACCGCCAGGACGGTCCTGTTCTTCGGGTAGTAGCGTTCCAGAATGGTCTCGTAGGATTTCATCCTGACCGCAGCCGGGATGTCGTCTGACTTGGTCTCGCCGACGAGGGGATTAAGTAATAGTCCGTCAACCGTCTCCAGCGCGCTCTTCTGGATGTACTCGTGCGCCCGATGCACCGGGTTCCTGGTCTGGAATCCGACGACTCTCTTCCATCCTCTTTCGGCGAAGAGCGTGCGCAGTTCGGCTGGCGTATGGTAGTAGCCGGGGAATGGTCCCCGGTCGGGATCGCGCAGGAAGTCCACCTCTCCGCCGAGCAGGACGTCGCCCCGGCGGTAGATGGCGGCGACGCCGGGGTGATCCGTGTCAGTGGTCCGGTAGACTTCTCTAGCCTCCCGCTCACGGTCGTAGCGGAAGCGTTCCCGCAGCATCATCGTGGCGACCGTCTCGCCCATGCCGTCCACCAACGCGATCTCCGACCCCTCCGTGAAGGAGCGCGCCGTCTCCTCGTCGGTGGGGAGGGTGACGGGCATGCTCCACGCCAGGCCGTCAGGGAAGCGCATCTCCCCGACGACGCTCTCGTACTCCTCCCGGCCCATGAAGCCCGTTAGCGGCGAGAAGACGCCGGTGGAGATCATCTCCAGGTTAGATAACGTCCGTGGCCCGAGCGTAACCTTCGGCAGCCCGGCGGCCTCCTTCAATCGCTCCTCGCGCTCCTCCGCGGGAACGGCACGATCCACGAGCCGTCCTCCATGTGGGGCAATGGTCCCATTTTCCGTCAACATCATCTCTATCAATCCTCCTGTTCGGTTTGGTTTACCGTCTTTACGAACCCTGGCGCGCCGGCCGCTGCGTGGCCGGTATGGCGTGGGCGGCGAGCTGGTAGTAGTAGGGGAGGCAGTGTTCGTAAGCCTCATGAAGCTCCTCCGGCAGGTCCGGGTCGCGGCGTTCGGCGGGTTCGATGCCGGAGCTCTCCTGCGCCTCCTCGTGCCAGCCGTCCCAGCTTTCCCAACGCCGCACCTCCCTGGGCTCCCACGTCAGGGAGCCGGAACGGAAGGGGATCCGGAGCCGCTCGCAGTACGAGGCGAGCACGCCCGCCGGGTTCTCGGAGAACGTCATGGCGTCCACGACGATGGCCTCCTGCCCCGCTTCCTGGGCGAGCCGGAACAGCCGGTACAGTTGCTCGTAGCCGGTCTCCTCCAGGGTGAAGTCAGGCCACATCTTGTAAAGCGAGACCAGCACGTACTTCGGGTCCCGCACGATGAAGGTGTTGGCGAAGCTACCCGCGAAGTCCGGGCCGAGCAAGCTCTTCGCATGGTACGCCATGTCCTTGACGAAGGCCCTAGTCTCCCTGGGACGGAGGACATGCTCCAGTACGTTTTCGTAGTTGTACTCGCCTTTGGGTTCAGCGTCGCCGTAGCGTTCGCTCACCCGATCCTCGCCGTAGTAGTACGAGGCGGAGAACGGCTCGTGCAGCACCTCGAAGTCCTCGCGCTCCACGAAGACTCGCTCGAAAGCCGTCGAGATGGACCGCGGCACGGCCCACAGCGCAACTGGTTTATCTTTGCTCATAAGTCCTCACAGTCACCGATTCAACGAACCGATATGGGGTGCCCAACGACACCGTCATAGAGATATCCGAGGTCGTTCCAGGGCACGGTATCCGGCTGCATGTTACCCAGGTCATCGGCCGCCTTCACCCTCACCTCGTGCTCGCCTGGCGCCGCGTCCCACTCGAAGCTCCACCGCGCCCACGCCCCGGAGACGTTAGGCCCGAAAAGCCGCACCTCGCGCCACGGACCGCCATCCACCGAATATTCGACGCGCGAGATGGCGCCGTGCCCGGACCACGACCGTCCGTGGATGGTGTTCTTCCCCTGAGAAATCCTGGCAGGCCACGGCAGCTCCAGGGCACTCTTCACGCCCCGCAGCGTCACGGGCTCCCGCCTCGCGCCCAACTCTCCGCCGGTAAGAACGTACTTGTCCGTGCTCCACGGTGATGAGAGCGGCATCTCGGAGACGTGGATGCGCCCGAGCCACTTTACGCTCGCCACGGCGGCCCAGCCCGAGACGACCGCTCGCACAGGAAACCCGTGATCCGGAACCAGCGTTTCCCTGTTCATGCCAAACGCCAGCAACGTGCCGTCCTCCACGGCCTTCTCCACCGGCAGCGGACGCCGCATCCGCGCCGCGTCCAGGCTCTCCAGCATCACCTCGCGTGCCGTGTCCTTGAGACCCGCCCGCTCCAGGACCTCACGCAAGGGAACCCCGGTCCACTCCGCCACGCCGACGGCCCCGAGCCGCCAGGGGGTTCCCTCCGTCTGCCGCCCCTGAAGCTCCTCGAAGAAGGCGCGGCCGTTCCCGGCGCACTCCAGGGCCCGCACGATGGACACTTGCGGCATGCGCGATAGATCGTCGTAGCCGAGATCCAAAGCCCGCTCCACGCCCGTCCCCTCGACGCGCAGGGTCCACTCAGCGGAGTCTATGCCCGGGGTCGCGGCGTGGCTGCGCACGAAGAAATTCCCGACAGGCGTCAGATAACCCTCCCCCGCCATCGCCTCCCACCGCATCTCCGCGTTGAAAGCGCGGTCTCCCGTAGGGTCGCCGGGCTCCGCCTCACCGTTCCGAAAATCCACGAACGTCTCAGGCGGCAACGGCTTGCGGATGCCATACCCTTCTTTCAATTCAGCCTTTCTCGTGGACGCCAGGATACGAACACCCTCCGAACATCCGTGTATCCTACCGCCCGAACCCGCAATTCTCACGGCACCGGTCATGCACCCCTTTTTTACCGTTGTTGATCAGTGTAGAAAACAACGTAGAATCCGATGCTCCGTGCGGCCCTCCAGAAGGCTGCACGACTGGAATTTGGCGGTTTTACCGGACTTTACCCCTGATCGCCTGCTCCGCCGTCGCCATTCTCCAGTATGTGACAGTAACCACCTGATCCCGGTTCGCGCGTACCCAACTCTTTGGCCCGCTCGTACAGGCGGTCGAGCTCGCCCTTGAACTCCTTGAGTTCGGCCATCTGGCGCTCCACCTCGCGGGCTCGGCGGGCGATGGCCTCCGTCACGTATTCGCACGGTGGTTCACCCCGCTCGTGGAGCGCTAACACCTCCTTGACCTCTCCCAGCGTAAGACCGGCGTCCCGTGCGCTCTTCACGAACCGTAACCGCGTCTCGTCTTCTTCCCCATAGGCGCGGTACCCAGCTGCGGTTCTGCCGGGCTCGGGCAGCAGTCCGATTCGCTCGTAATAACGGATGGTCTGAGCGTTGAGGCCCAACCGCCCGGCCAACTGCCCTATCCTCATCTCGGTCATGTTCGTTACTCCTTTCACGCTCGCGGTTCTCACAAGTCTATCTCGAATCGCCTTGACCTTATAGCAACTGCAAGGTGTAGATAGTTCGCCAGACCGAGACAGAGGAGGTCTACGGATGATGCAGAAGGCGGAGTTCACGGTGACGGGCGATCAGAAGATCCACTGCGAGGGCTGCGAGCAGAGGATCGGCCGCGCCCTCGGGCGACTGGACGGAGTCGAGAAGGCTCAGGCCAGCGCCGATAGCCAGCGGGTGGTGGTCGAGTTCGATCCCGAGCGGGTCGGACCCGCGGAGATGCGGGAGAGGCTGGGCCTGCTCGGCTACGAGGCGGGGGGTGATCCCGCATGAGCGCCCGCCCACCCGAGACCTTCGTCCGGCCCGAGAGGGCCGGGGAGGACCGCTCGGCCAAGCTGCAGTTGAAGGTCGGAGGGATGCACTGCTCACTGTGCACAGAGTCGATCCACAAGGGACTCTCCCGCCTCGAGGGAGTCGAGGACGCACGAGTCTCCATCGCCCACGAGGAGGCCCTGATCCGCTACGATCCTGCGAGGGTCGGCGAGACGGAGATAAGGGAGACCCTCGAAGACCTCGGCTACACCGCCCGGGATCCAAACCAAGCGGAGATCTTCGCCGAGGAAGAGGAGGAGCTAGCCGCCGCGCGCCGCAAGGCCATGCTCTCGGGCGGGCTTCTGGTCGCCGCCTCCGCGCTCATGGGCGCGATGCTCTTCCTGGGTGAAAGCGTCTTCCTCGCGGCGGCGATGGGTACGCTGGCACTATTTCTCTTCTTCGGCCCGGCCCGCTTCATAATCTTTCGCAACGGCCTCCAGTCAGCTAGGCGCGGCATCCTCAACCAGGACGTCCTCGTCTCCGCCGCCGCCGTCGGTGGTCTCTTGGGTGGCTTTGTGGGCTTCTTCGTCCCGGCCTTCCCCTCGGGCGGATTCTTCGGAGCGACCGTATTCGTCCTCTCCTTCCACCTCATCGGGGGCTACGCCTCGGTGCTGGTGCATGTGCGCGCCTCGCAGTCGGTGCGACGTCTGCTGGACCTGGAGCCGCCCACCGCCCGTCGCCTCGCCGAAGACGGGCGCGAGGAGGAAGTTCGACTCCAAGAGCTTGCCGTCGGTGACCTGCTGCGCGTCCGACCGGGCGAGCGCGTACCCGTGGACGGCGTGGTAGGAGAAGGCGCTTCGGCGGTGGACGAGAGCCTGGTCACCGGCGAGTCCGTCCCACAGGACAAGCTCGAAGGCGACGAGGTGATCGGTGGCTCTCTCAATCAAGCGGGCGCCTTCGTGATGCGGGTAGAGCGGGTAGGCGAGGACACCTTTCTCAGGAACGTCGCCCGCCAGGTGGCCGAGGCAAGGGCTCTCAAGCCCGGCATCTTGAGGCTCGTGGACAGGGTGCTCCTCTTCTTCGTGCCCGTCGTCTTCTCGGCGAGTGTACTCGGGTTCCTGCTCTGGGCCGTGGGCGGGTGGATCTGGACCGGAGAGCCCGATCTCTTGAGAGCCGGCTTCGCCGCCCTCGGCGTGCTGGTCATGGGCTATCCCTGCGCTCTGGGCATGGCTACGCCGCTCGCCATCATCCGGGGCAGCGGCGAGGCCGCCGAGAGAGGCTTCCTGATGCGCTCCGGTGAGGCGTTCCACCTCTTCAAGGACGTAAAGAAGATCGTGCTCGACAAGACCGGGACTGTAACCCACGGCCGGCCTTCGGTGGCCGAGGTCGTACCCTTGGGCGGGTACGCGGAGGAAGAGGCGCTCCGGCTCGCCGCTGCGGCCGAGCGTCCTTCCGAGCACCCGCTGGCCCGCGCGGTCGTCGCGGTGGCCGAGACTCGGAGCCTCGCAATACCACACGCCTGGAACTTCAAGGCCACTCCTGGCAAGGGCGTGACAGCAGACGTCGAGGGCCGCCGCGTCGCCGTCGGGAGCCCTGGGTTTATCGAGGGCTTGGGCGCGGACCTTGATCCGGCGCGCGAGAAAATAGAGGCCCTGCAGGCGGCGGGCAACACTGTGGTGGCAGTGGCCACAGGCGGCGAGCCCGCGACGCTGCTCGCCCTGGCCGACCGAATCAAGGAAGACGCCGGGGAGACAGTCGAGCGCCTCAAGGCAGCCGGTCTGGAGCCGGTCATGCTCACCGGCGACAACGAGCGCACCGCGAAGGCCGTGGCCTCCCAGGTGGGCATCGGCGAGTACCGCGCCGAAATCCTGCCCCAGGACAAGGCGGCGGTAGTGCGAGAGCTGCAAGATGCGGGTCACCGGGTGGCGATGGTCGGTGACGGCATAAACGACGCCCCGGCCCTCATGCAGGCAGACCTCGGCATAGCCATCGGCGCCGGCACCGACATCGCCATAGAAGCCGCCGATATAGTACTCATGGGTGATCGCCTCGGCACCCTTGTGGAGGCAAGAGAGCTCGCCGGACGCAGCTACCGCCTCACGCTTACCAACGTGGTGCTAGCTCTTTCCTTCAATGGCGTGGGGGTTCTGGCGGCGATCTCGGGCCTCGTGGCGCCGGTCTGGGCCATGCTCGCGATGGCCGCGAGCGTGAGCCTGGTGCTCGTCAACTCCTTCGCCGGAAGGCTGCTACCGCATTCCGCAAAGCAAAAAGGATAATCCAGATGACAGACAACAATGAACCATCGTACGACGAAGCGACATACTACTCAGCGGCCGAGAGAAACAAGGGCCGCTTGGCGACGCTCGGTAGCGTTGTTGGCCTCGGTGGCACCCTGCTCTGTTCACTGAGCATGACAGCCGCGGCAGTGGGGCTCTTCGCAGCGGGAGGGGCTGCTGCTGCGCAAGGTGGCATGGCAGGCATGGGGGCGGGAGATCACGGTGGCTCCGGAGCCGGCGCGGCGCACAATCCCGAATGGTTGAATGTTCTCTTACGCCTGGGACCGGAGATATTGGTCGTCTCCTTACTGTTGATCGCTGCCTCGGTAGCGCTGCGACGCCGGTGGGCAACGTTGCCAGCGCTCGGTGGAGGACTCATCCTGTACCTCGGGATGTACGGGCAACCGAACTTGGCCTTGATGTACGGGGCCATTTTCGTGGGGACCATTCTGCTGGTACTCGCTTACGTTGCGAGCCTTCGTCCGGCAAGAGGATCTCGGTAGGTGTCCACCACGCCCATCGTGTGATACCCGGCTTTGGAGAGAAGCTCCGGCAGGGTCATCAGATGCCTCGGCAACGGCTCCCAACCCATGTGCGAGTACGAGAAGGTGCCGGTGAGGAAGTCAGCGCGGGCCGGCATGGTTGGGAAAGAAGAGATCAGGTGATTATCGAAAACCACCGAAGACCGCGCAAACTCGTCCAGGTGAGGGGTCTGTATCCAGGGGTTCCCATAAGCTCCCATGTGATCCCGCCGAAACGTGTCCGCAACCACCACAACCACATTGGGGCGATCCACGACCCTATTCCTCTCCATCATCTACACTCCTCCATTCATAATCAAATCTACTTTGTCTACTATTTTACTTGACAATATGGAACTCTAGAGTCTGAGGTGGAGTAAGTCAAGGGCGTGGGGAGGATTTCCTCCGGGGCTGGAGATGTTGCGGTTCGTCGAGGTATTTACACGAACTCTTGTGGCACGGGTGAGGGAGTTGGGATCAGGGGCGGCGCGTGGCCGTGCAGCTTTGCGGTGTCATCGCGCCGCTTCGCCGTCGTCCGCTTCGAGCTTCAGGACGAGTTCCTCGACCTCCTTGTTGCGGGCGTTTGAGAACCCTTTGTCCTCGCCGGAGATGACGAAGCCGCATTTCTCCAGCACCCGGATGGAGGCGGCGTTGTCTCTGGCTGCGCGGGCATGAAGGGGGCGCTCCGTCACATGACCCAAAAACTCCGAGAGCGCCCTTGTGGCGATGCCCTTGCCCCAGTAATCCCTGCCGATCCAATAGCTCACTTCACGTTCACCGAACTGTTCGAAGCTCAGGACGTGGCCGGCCACGCGCCCATCGAAGAGTATGGTCTTCGTCGTGATGGACTCGTCGTCTAAAATCTTCGTCCAGTGCGCCGCGAAGGCGACTCTGTCCTCCGGGTCCCTGGCCGTGAAGGCGGCCATGTGGTTGGCGCCGGGGTCTCGTTGGTAAGCGAAGAACGTGGGGAGGTCTTCCTCCATCACGTCCCGCAGCGAGACGTTATTGGCCGAGCGATTTGGCGCGCCCCCGGCCACGCGGCTCTTTCCGCCTAGTGGCGCACCCAGGCTTCGGGGTCCTGGGTCAGGAGACGGATTGAGGCGGGCAGTTCGCCGCTGGCGAGGTCCGCGAGGCTGACGGATTCGAGGACGGCGCGCAGGTTGGCGCGGACGGCGATCCAGACCTC
>JBPCLT010000190.1:0-6280 GCA_051003015.1 Rubrobacteraceae bacterium
ACGAGGAGTCCTTCACCCTCATGACGCCACAGGGGCATCCGTTCTCCGGTTGGATCACCTTTTCCTCCTTCGAGGAAAACGGGGCCACCATCGCCCAGGCCCAGGTCTTGATGCGCGCCAACGACCCCCTCTACGAGGTGGGCCTTCGCATGGGCGGGCACAAGATGGAGGACGAGATGTGGCAGAAGACGCTGCGGAACCTGGCGGCGCACTTCGGGGCGCGCGAGCCCGTAGAGACGAACCTGGTCTGCGTGGACCCGAAGCTCCAGTGGCGGCATTACAGGAACGTCTGGCACAATGCCGGTATCCGCTCCGCGCTGCACATGGTGACGGCCCCCCTCCGCTGGCGCGGTGCCCGGAAGCGTCGGTGAAAGGATCGGCAGCGGACGGCGACCGCGCACCGGTAGAATCCGTGACATGAGCGGGAGCATCTACGACGCGGTCGTCGTCGGCGCCGGGCCGAACGGGCTCTCCGCCGCCATCGACCTTGCCCGCAACGGACGCTCCGTGTGCGTACTCGAGGCGGAAGATGAGATCGGCGGCGGCGCACGCTCCGGCGAACTGACGTTGCCCGGCTTCGTCCACGACCTGGGATCGGCTATACATCCGCTCGGGTTCGCGTCGCCTTTTTTCCGGTCGCTGCCGCTCGGGGAGCACGGGCTGGAGTGGGTCCACCCACCCGCCCCCCTCGCCCACCCCTTCGACGACGGCCCGGCGGTGATCCTCGAACGCTCGGTTGACGAGACCGCCGATGCCCTCGGCCCCGACGCGAAGGCGTACCGGCGTCTCATGCGCGTCTCGTTGGACGTGGACAGGATCATCGCCACTTTGCTCGGCAAGCCGAACCTCATCCGCCACCCGCTCGCTCTCTCGGCCTCCGCGCTGCGCGCCTCGCGCCCCGCCCGCGCCTTCGCCGAAGGCTACTTCGAGGGCGAGAAAGCCCGCGGCCTCTTCGCCGGCAACGCCGCGCACTCCTTTCTGCCGATGGAGGAGCGCCCGAGCGCGATGTTCGGGCTCGTCCTCGGCGTTCTGGGACACGCCGTCGGCTGGCCGCTCCCGAAGGGTGGATCACAGAAGATAGCCGACGCCCTCGCATCGCACCTGCGCTCTTTGGGAGGTGAGATATTTACCGGAGTCCAGGTTAGCTCTCTGGACGACGTGCCGCTCACGCGAACGGTCCTCTTAGACGTGACGCCGCGCCAGCTACTCGACATCGCGGGCGAGCATTTCACCCCGCGCTATTGCAAGGCCCTGGGACGTTACCGCTATGGCCCCGGCGTCTTCAAGATGGACTTCGCCCTCGACGGCCCTATCCCCTGGAAGGACGAAGAATGCCTGCGGGCTGGCACCGTCCACCTTGGTGGGACGCTGGAGGAGATCTCCACCGGAGAGGCCGCCGTCGCCCGCGGCGAGCACCAAGAGAGGCCATGGGTGTTGCTGGCGCAACAGAGCCTCTTCGACGAGACGCGGGCGCCCGAAGGGAAACACACTGTCTGGGCGTACTGCCACGTCCCGAACGGATCGTCGTTCGACATGACGGATCGGATAGAGGCGCAGATCGAACGCTTCGCCCCAGGCTTCCGCGACCGCATCCTGGCGAAGAACACGATGGCGACGGCCGACCTCGAAAGCTGGAACGCCAACCTCGTCGGCGGCGACATAAGTGGCGGCCTGATGGACTTGCGGCAGTTCGTGGCGCGCCCCGTGGCCCGCGCCAACCCGTACTCCACGTCCGCGCCCGGCCTATACCTCTGTTCGTCCTCGACGCCGCCGGGCGGTGCGGTCCACGGCCTCTGCGGCTTCATGGCCGCCCGTTCGGCGCTGCGTTATCTGAATTGAACCGAGGTAGCATGTTGCCTCGAAACGACACTGGGAGAAGAGCCGGAGGCCGCCAGATGACGGCTGGCTCACGAGTGGCGATTCGGGTCGTCGGCTTCGAGGTCCTCGGACCCCGCAGCCGCCACGAGGCCATCGTCGTCGGCCACGAAGGCGAGAGTCGGGAGATCTGCTTCGGCGAGCGAGTCATTGACCGTCAGGGCCGTTGCCAGTTGTACGGCGTCGTAGCCGCGGAGGTGATGGGTTTGGGTGAGGGTCACGGCCCGGTCGAGGAGTATGGTCCGATACTCGCCTTCGTAGTGCTCGTGGAGCAATTCGACCGCCTCGCCGCGCTCTTCGAGGGTGATGCCGCCGGGAGCTCGATGCCTGCCGGCCAGCGCCGCCGCGACCTCCACGAGCGTGATCTCCGCGACCACTATGGTGTCGTCCACCAGTGGATCGGCGAGCGCGGTTATCCAGTCGCTGCCGGTCTCAGTCAGGTAGCGTTTGACGAGCGCGCTGGAGTGGAGAAAGTAGTCGTTCATTCTTTGGGTCCGCGCATCTCTAGGATGACCTCGCTCAATGGCTTGCCTCTGGCTCTATCGAGCGTGGCCTGGGCTTCTTCGAGGGTCGCCTTCGAGCGGGCAGCGCGCAGTACCTCGGTCGCGCGCCCTCGCTCGCTCATCAGTGGCGTTATCCGCTCGGCCAGCCAGTCTCGCGCCAATTCCTCTTCCGGCTTGCCAAGCCTCTTGGCCTCCGCGCGCAGCCGCTCGTATTGTTCGGGAGAGGGTTGGAGCGTCAGTGTCGTCATGGCACGATACCTCCCGTCCATGGACCGGAGATTCCGTATAGACGCCGGGGTTCGCCGGTGAAGCTCCGAACGGCCTTTCGGCTGGCGTGGGGGACGTGCGCTTTGACGCTGCTTTTGATCTGCGGAATCGTCTTGCTCGCCTTGCTCAATCACGCCGGCACCGGGAACGTGAGTTTCTCCATCGTCGGGGCGTCGAGCGCGATCGTCGGCGCCGTGGTGGCCTCCCGTCGTCCCGCCAACCTCGTCGGCTGGCTCTTCCTGTGTGGTGCCATGATCTCCACTCTACGCGGGCTGGGCGTGGAGTACGCCGTCTACGGCATCGTCACGGAGCCCGGTGCCGTGCCCCTGCCATACGCCGCGGCTTGGTTCTCCAATGCGATAGAGTTCTTCGGGCCCGTCCTGAGTTTCATCCTGATACCCCTTTACTTCCCTACCGGACGGCCCGTCTCGCGGCGCTGGGGCCTCGTTGGCTGGTTCGCCCTCGGGGTGTTGCCGCTGGCAACCATCATGTCCGCGTTCTCGCCGGGGGAGGTCATAGCCGGCACGGGCATAATGAATCCACTGGTCATCGAGGCGATGCGCCCGGTCGAGGGCGTGTTCGGTCCCATCGGGTTCGCGTGGTACATAGGTTTGATCTTCGCTTCGGCGGCGAGCCTCGTCGTCCGTTTCTGGCGTTCGGCGGGCGTGGAACGACAGCAGATCAAGTGGTTCACCTTCGCCGCCGCGTTCATCCCCATCTGGTTCATGACCAACCGCTCAGTAGAAGCCGCCTTCCCCGTCCTCTTCCAGTTCATGGACGCCCTCGTCATCGCCGCCGTGCCCGTGGCCGCCGGGGTCGCGATCATGCGCTACCGCCTCTCCGACATAGACGTAATAATCAACCGCACCCTCGTCTATGGCGCGCTGACGGTGATGCTCGTGCTGGTGTACTTTGGGAGCGTCGTCGGTTTGCAGTACGTCTTTCGCGGGCTCACGGGACAGGAATCCCAACTCGCCATCGTCGCCTCGACCCTTGCGATAGCTGCCCTGTTCAGCCCGTTGAGGCGGCTGATACAGACTTTCATAGACCGACGTTTCTACCGCAAGAAGTACGACGCCAGGGAGACACTCGAGGCTTTCGCCGGGAGGCTGCGCGACGAGACGGACCTCGACTCCTTGAGCGGGGATCTCGTCTCGGTGGTGAACGAGACCATGCAACCAGAACACGTCTCACTCTGGTTGCGCGAGCAGGAGAAGCAGCGATGAAGGTACGCGCCGCCGCGTGGTTGGGTTCATTCGCCGGTGTCCTGGCGTGCGTGTTTTCGATCTTTGCCCTGGTCTTCGTGGAGCTGAATGGGGACGAGATAGGCACCGCGGATGCGACGGGCTCCGTGGTCCTGGCGGTTTCGTTCTCTGCGGCCGGTGCCGTGATCGCCGTCCGGCGTCCCGGAAATCCGATCGGCTGGATCCTCCTCGTCGGGGGCTTCTTCAACAGCCTCAACGCTTTCTCCTGGGAGTATGCCAGGTACGCGCTGCTTACGGACGCCGGCCAGTGGCCGGTGGGGCCGTTCTTCGCTTGGCTCTCCACCTGGGCGTTCGCCATCGGCTTCTCCGCTCAACCCCTCACGCTCCTGCTCTTCCCGACAGGGAGGCCGCCTTCTCGCCGTTGGCGCCCTGTATTGTGGATCGTCGCGGCCGCCGCCGCTTTGATGGTAGTACCGGTCGCGTTGGCCGCCTGGCCGCTCAGGGGACCGGCTCTCGTGAACGAGGATCTCTGGTCCGGCAAGGTCGTGGGACTTGCGACGACCCTGCAACAGGCGGGCGTCGCGCTCGCCATGTTGGGCACGCTCCTCTCCGTCGTCGCGGTCGCTGTGCGGTTCCGGGGAGCTGCGGGCGAGGAGCGGCAGCAGATCAAATGGCTCGTCTACGCGGGAGCCCTGACCTTCATCGTGATCGTCACGGCGTCTCCTGGGGCGCCGTACGAGCTGCCCGGTCTGTTGGGCGAGATGCTCTCGGTCCTGGCCTTCTTCGCCCTTCCTAGCATCCCGGTTGCCGTGGGCATCGCGATCATGCGCTACCGCCTCTACGACATAGACGTAATAATCAACCGCACCCTCGTCTACGGTGGCCTCACGATCTCCCTGGCGCTCGTCTACGTGGGCTGTATCGTATCGTTGCAGTACGTTTTCCGCGCCCTGACCGGGAACAACTCCCAACTCGTCGTCGTGGCCTCGACCCTCGCCATAGCGGCTCTGTTCAATCCTTTTCGCCGCCGCGTGCAGGCGTTCGTGGACCGCCGCTTCTACCGAGGGAAGTACGATGCAGCGAGGACGCTCGAAGCTTTCAACGCCCGGCTCCGGGACGATACGGACCTGGAGGACCTCTCCGGCGACCTGACGGCGGTGGTCGGACGGACACTACAGCCGGAGCACGTTAGCCTGTGGCTGCGGGAACCGGGGAGGGAGACCGATGGAAGGTAGCTTCGAGGTGGCCGTGGTCGGAGGCGGGCCGGCGGGCGTGACGGCGGCACTGCGCGCCCGCGAACTCGGCGCCTCCGTCGCCCTGGCCGAGCGGGGAAACCTGGGCGGGACCTGCACCAACGACGGCTGCGTCCCTACCCGCGTGCTCGCCCATGCAGCCCGCCTGGCCCGCGACGCCGGGCAGTACGAAGAATATGGACTTTATGGCGAAGCCCCGCGGGTGGACTTCGCTCGGCTGCTGAACCGCGTGCAACGCATCGTCTACGAGGTCCAGCAGGAGAAGCAGCTAAGAAGCCGGCTCGAAGCAGCGGGTGTACACGTCTTCGATCGCGCGGGTGATGCCCGGTTCGTGGATGGGAACTTGCTCGGGCTGGGAGATGGGACGAAGTTCCGGGCCGAGAAGTTCATCCTGTGCGCGGGTGGACATGCACGGAGGCTGCCGTTCCCTGGCTCGGATCTCGCCCTGACCCACAGCGACGTGTGGACGATGAAGGGGCTGCCGGATTCGGTTGCAATAATCGGCGGGGCCGCGACCGGCTGCCAACTCGCCTCGGTCTTCGCGGCTTTCGGGGCGCGCGTCACCCTCCTGGAGGTCGCGCCGCGCATCCTCGGCGGGGAGGATGAGGTGGTGTCGGAAGGGGTGGCCGGAGCGTTTCTGGAGCGTGGGATCGAGGTGGTCACCGGCGTGGACGGGGTGGAGGGGATCGAGAAGTCCGGCGATGTCTTTCGGCTGTTCTACTCGCGCGGCGGAGAGCGGCGCTCCCTCGACGCCGGGGCAGTCGTGCTCGCGGTCGGCTGGCCCGGCAACGCGGAGGGGCTGAACCTCGAAGCGGCGGGCGTGGAGGCGGAACGTGGATACGTTACGGTGGACGATTCCCTGCGGACGAGCGCTTCGCATATCTTCGCCGCCGGGGACGTGACGGGACGGATGATGCTGGTGCAGAGCGCGACCTACGAGGGTTTTCTGGCGGCGGAGAGGGCGGTGCTCGGCGGCGCTCGCGGGTTCAAGCATGACATCGTGCCGCACGGCGGCTTCACAGACCCGGAGTATGGCAGCGTCGGTCTGACGGAGGTTCAGGCGAGCATGAATCACGACTGCGTGGCATCCATAGTCCCTTACGCGGACCTGGATCGCGGCGTGATAGACGGAAGGCCGGATGGTTTCTGCAAGCTCATAGTGGACCGGGAGTCGTGG
>JBPCLT010000191.1:0-4835 GCA_051003015.1 Rubrobacteraceae bacterium
CGATCCGCATTTCACTCTCGGATCGCAAAGAGTCAACCTCGGCGTAATGACGGGTTCACCTATCACTACTTGGTCTTTCGCTGCTATTCAGTTTTCAAGGCCTCAGGCTCCTTGCCTCTCGGCGGAGCTTGCGGAGAACAGAACCTCCGGGGACTGAAACGCCCGCCTTTCGGCGGGCCCGGTCAACACTCCCACATTTGTGGGGAGGCTTACCTTTTGTGCCCCTGCTTGGTTGTCAAGTCGTTCTCCAACACAGCTTCGGGAGTATACCACCTGCCGACCGGGTGTCAAACCTTCGCGGACTCAGTTTCTGGCGGCTCCCCGTCCCACTGATATGCCGATTCCGAAACCGGCGACGGCTATTGTAGCCGCGTTTGCAAGAAGGTCAAGCCTCCATTGAATGTTTCCCGAGTTGCTTGCGAACCACACCCTAGCCAGAGGTTACCAGGCGCGCGTAGCGGCGCTTGCCGACCTGAAGAACCACGCCGTCCAGAGCGACGATCTTCAGAGAGATCTGTTCGTCCCGGATCACCTCTCCGTCCAGCCGCACGGCGCCGCCTCGGACGAAGCGGCGGGCCTCGCCATTGGTCTTGGCGAAACCGGCAAGCTTAATGAGATCGACAATCCAAATCTCACTGGATTGCGGATAGAGATTACTACTCGGGTAGAGATCATTACTTGGGTATAGGGGCAAAGGAAGCTCGACGATATCCTCAGGCACGCCACGCCGGGTGACAGTGTCGAAGTGCTTCTCCGCGCTGGCGACGGCATTATCACCGTGGAAGGCGCGCACGATGGAGCGAGCCAGTTCGCGCTTCTGCTCCACGGGCGGAGCCTCGGGCGGATCACAGTCGAGGACCAGGCGGTAGTAGTCGGGCATGATGTAGTCGGGGATGCTCATGGTCTTGCCGAACATCTCGCCTGGCGGGTCGGTGACGCCGATGTAGTTGCCGAGGGACTTGCTCATCTTCTTCTCGCCGTCGGTGCCGACGAGTAGCGGGGTGGTCAGCACGCACTGGGGGTTCTTGCCGTAGTACTCCATGACGTGACGGCCCATGAGCAGGTTGTAGAGCTGGTCGGTGCCGCCGAGCTCCACGTCGGCGTCCACGGCTACGGAGTCGTAAGCCTGCATCAGGGGGTAGAGGAGTTCGGTGAGGGAGATGGCGTCGCCGGCGGCGAAACGTTTGCTGAAGTCGTCGCGCTCCAGGACGCGGGCCACGGTGGTCGCACGGGTGAGATGGATGATGTCAGCGAGAGCTAAGGGACCGAGCCACTCGGAGTTGTGGCGCACCTCGGTCCTCTCACGGTCGAGGATGAGGTATGCCTGATCCAGGTACGTCCGCGTGTTCGCCTCGATCTCTTCGGACGTGAGGATGGGCCGGGTCTTCGAGCGTCCCGACGGGTCCCCGACCCGTGCGGTGTAGTCGCCGATCACGAGAACGGCGGTGTGTCCGAGTCGCTGGAACTGCCGAAGTTTCCGGAGCACCACAACGAAGCCCAGGTGGATGTCTGGGGCCGTGGGGTCTATGCCCAGCTTGATCCGGAGCGACTCGCCACTCTTCAGGCGGCGGTCGAGTTCGTCCCTCGGGACGGCGTCAACAGCATTGTCGTAGATCCGACGAAAGTGCTCAGATCCGGAGTCCATCAACCGGGCACAACCCCTTCGTGTCTAGAGTGGAACGTTCCGGCGGCTAGTGTACTATACCGTTTCGATGGCTCGAACATCCCAGAGAAGCGGGACGAATAACACCCGACGCTCGGGGCCGGGAAAGCCGAAACAGCCGGCTTCCGGCCCCGGCAAACAGCTGAACTTCCAAGATATCAAGTCGAAAATACTGCGTGCTATCGGCGTGTTCCTGTTGTGCTTGATAGTCGCCGCCATCGGCTTCGCGACCGGAAGTTATATGGGGGTCGTGAAGATAGTGGAGGGCCTGGAGGAGCCAGGCCGCATCTCGACACACCCTACGTACATATATTCAGCGCCGCTCGGGGACACCGAGGGTTCGCGGCGGGTGATCGGGACCCTCTTCCAGGGTCAGAACCGCGAGACGGCCTCGAAGGACGAGATGCCCTTGAGTCTGTTGAACGCTCTGGTCGCCAAGGAGGACGAGCGTTTCAGGACGCACAGTGGCGTTGACGTGTTGGGCATCATGCGCGCCCTGTACGTGGACATCCGAGCCGGCGAGGCCGTGGAGGGAGCGAGCACCATCACGCAACAGTACGTGAGGAACGCCTACCTCTCACAGGACCGGTCCATCTCCCGCAAGATCAAGGAAGCCCTCATCGCCATAGAGGTAGAGCGCGTCAAGCCGTCGAAGGACGACATCCTGGTTGACTACATGAACACCGTGTATTTCGGCAACAACGCTTACGGAGCCGCCGCTGCCGCCGAGACGTATTTCAACAAGTCTGTGGAGGACCTGACCATCGCGGAATCCGCGACGCTGGTGGGGCTCCTGTGGTCTCCATCCACGCTCGGAGAAGACCGGGGAGGAGCGCACCATCAACGCGACCTGGTGTTGAGGAAGATGTTCGATACCGGCTACATCACCGAGCAAGACTATACCGATGCTCTGGATCAAGAACTCCCGGATAAGTGGCCTGCGGCGCCGCTGGTCGAGTCCGGCCTCGGAGGACCGGCGGCGACCCGCGACTTCGCTGAGATGGTGCAGGATGAGCTGGTCGAGAAATATGGCGCGAACACGGTCTATCAGGGCGGGCTGAACGTGTACACGACCCTGGACCTGGAGGCGCAGGTCGCGGCGCGGGACATCGTATACGGTCCCTCCGGCTATCTGCCCAACCCGCAAGACCCCGATGTCGCGCTCGTCTCCATAGACCCGGAGACCAGTTTCGTCAAGACGATGCTCGGCAACAGGGACCAGGACTCTCAGTTCAGCCTGGCTACCCAGGGACGCCGTCAGCCCGGCAGCTCGTTCAAGCCGTTCGCCCTGATCGCGGCGCTGGAGCAGGGTATTGATCCGGACACCAAATTCGTCTCGGAGAGAAAGGTCTATCAAGTAGACGTCGGGACAGGCAGGCCAGAAGAATGGAAGGTCAGGAACTACGATGGCGTCGAGCGTGGTGAGATCTCTCTGAGAGAAGCCCTCTGGCAATCGGACAACACGATCTTCACCGACCTGGTGATGAACGCGAACGGCAGGGGCCTTGAGAACGGTCCCGCGAAGGTCGCGGAGGTAGCCGGGAGGCTCGGCGTCGCGGCGGACTTCGGGGAACATCCACACCCTTCGATAGCCCTCGGCACGCAAGAAGTCTCGCCGATAGACATGGCTACGGCGTACGCGACGATAGCCAACGACGGGGAGAAGGTGGAGCCGACCACGATCTTGCGGATCACGACAAATCGGGGAGATCAGGGAGAGAGGGTGATCTACGACACTCCGGAAAATCCCGAAGGCGAGCAGGTTATAGAGCCGGAGATCGCCGCTCAGGCAACTGAAATCATGATCGGGGACGTGACGGAGGGGATCGCCAGAGGAGCGGCCTTGAAGGAACAGCCCGTGGCCGGGAAGACGGGGACGAGCGAAAACTTCTTCGACGCCTGGTTCATCGGGTACACGCCGCACATGGTCACCGGGATCTGGATGGGGTACGCGGAGGGCGAGGAGACGCTGGAGTACGTCCTCGACTACTCACGCGAGCTGAACGGCCTTGCAGGAGGCATCAACCCGGCGGAGATCTGGAGCGTTTACTCGCAGCAAACGCTCGCCGGAGAGTCCGTCCGCGAGTTCGAGGACGTGGACATGACGCTGGAGGAACAGACGCGCGGTCCCGAAGACCGCCCGAAACAGGAGGCGGGGCCGCCTCCCGCTACGCCTGCTGACGTGCAAGGCCGGAACGCTCCAGCCCGCGCCCGCTGATAACCTTCGGACGCACGGATACATCTTTCTCCCCATCCACCAGGTAGCGCCACGGGAGATCCACGCCCCGGCTTATGCCGATGCGGGTGGTGGCGACGATCTCACCTTCCGGCAGGTCGCCGGGACGGATAGTGAGCGGGGCCTGCGTCAGGTCGTGCCTGTCCTGATCCAGCTCTATGCCAAGTGCCTGAGTGAGCCTGCCAGGGCCGGAGCATAGCTGAGAAATCTTTCCGCGGCGCTCCGCCATTAATTCGAGGCCCTCCAGCGGCCGGAGCGCGCGTATCAAGACGGCGCTTCCTATCCCCTCCCCCTCGCAGACGACGTTGAGGAGGTTGTGAATGCCGTAGGAGCGATAGACGTACGCCAGGCCCGCGCCGGCGAACATGGCGCGGTTGCGCATCGTGGGACCCTTATAGGCGTGGCAGGCGGGGTCTTCGGGCCGGTACGCCTCGGTCTCGACTATGAGGCCCGAGGCGACACCTTCGAGGCTCTCGTGGACGAGGACGCATCCCAGGAGATCCACCGCCACCTCGCGCGGGTCTCTGTCGTAGAAGGAACGGTCCAGGGTCTCTTTGCGGATCACTCCCCGGTGAGTTCCGTGATGCGGCGGGAGAGCTGGTCAAGGTCGAGCCCGGCCTCGGAGCGGATGGAGGATTTCAAGAGCGGCCTGACCTGCCCGATCTGGACCTGAAGCTCACGGAGCAACTCGATGGACCCGCTCTCTGGACCCACCATGTCGCGGAGGATGGTATTCTCCGTGCGACCGGCCACAAGAGGGTCACGGACGTTCTCCACGTATACTAGAGTTCGGCGTCCGCTGCCCCTCTCCTCCTCGATGGGGACGAGGGCCACTATCCTGTCGGAACGCACGAACTTGCCGAAGCCCAAAGGAACGAGACGATCCGGGATCACCTTCACAATAAACAGATTTTAACATAGCGCCTCGCCACCGAA
>JBPCLT010000192.1:0-20685 GCA_051003015.1 Rubrobacteraceae bacterium
TCAGCAGGCGCATGGAGACGTTGCGCGACGTGGGCCTCGGTTACGTCCGGCTCGGACAGCCTGCCACGACCTTATCCGGCGGCGAGGCGCAGCGGGTCAAGCTGGCGAGCGAACTGGGGAAGCGGGCCACCGGCAAGACGCTTTACATCCTGGACGAGCCGACGACGGGGCTGCACTTCGCGGACGTGGAGAAGCTCCTGGATATCTTGCACCGGCTCGTGGATGCGGGCAATTCCGTCATCGTCATCGAGCATAACCTTGACGTGATCCGATCCTCCGACCACGTGATAGACCTCGGACCCGAGGGCGGGGACGCGGGAGGCGAGATCGTGGCTACCGGCGCTCCCGAGGAGATCGCCCGCGTCGCGGAGAGCCACACGGGCAGCTTCCTGCGCGACCTTTTGCCAGAAGTCGCGGCTGCCGGCTGATATCTTTCTCGGACAGCCGTCGAAAAAATGTCGGAGAGAACACAATTTCGCACTTGTAACCGGTTGTGCGGCTGATAGATTAGACAGTTGTGGGCAGAGACCATTCGAACTCGGATAACTCGCACGATTCCGGCCCGATAGTCAGCGGGAGCGCGGTCCTCTCCGCCGGCATTGCTTCGGCGGCGGCTGCCACGTTAACCTCGCGCTTCGGGGTCGCGGGCACGCTGCTCGGCGCGGCGCTGACCACCATGATCATCACGGGCGGCGCGGCCATTTTGAAAGCCTACCTGGAAGCCGCGACGGGCAAGGTCCGCCGGGCTCCGGGCTGGTTCCGGGCGCGGAGAGACCGCCGCAAGGCCCGGCGCTACGCCGAGCCGACCACCGTGCCGGATCGCCCCGATCTGCGGAACAACTTCGTGGGGCGGATGCGGGCTGCTTTGGGATGGTTCTCCCGGCTGCCGGTCTCCGGGCGGCGTTCGATCCTGATAAAGGGCCTCATAGCGGCGGCCGTGGCGTTCGTTATCGGATTGGCCGTCATATACGGTGCCGAACGGCTCATAGGCAACAACTTCTCGTGTGGCTTCTGGGGCAAGTGTCCCCCCGGCGCCACTCCCGGTATACATCCGCTCGGATACGGCGAGCCGGGGGCGGGAACCTCGATCAATCCGGGCCGCTCGGATGCGGGGGCTGTCTCCCAGGACGGTACTCGGGTCGCGCCGTTTGGGAACCCATCCGGCCAGCAGCGGGATTCTTTCTTCGGGGGAGGACAGCAGGATCAAACGCCCTCGTCAGCCCCGTCATCTGCGCAGCCCGAGGAAGAACCATCTTCGGCTCCGTCATCTGCTCAACCCGAGGAAGAACCTTCTTCGGCGTCTTCATCGGCCCAACCCGAGGATGAACCATCTTCGGCTCCATCGTCCGCGCCGGCGCAGTCCAGAGGCGGCCCGTCATCGGCTCCATCTTCGGCCCCTCCGGAGTAGATTACCCGCCGCGAATCCGCGCCTTCGGAGCCGTCCGCCCGGCTTTGAGAAATGGTGGACGCGAACCTTTACAATGCCCTCCATCCGCGAGTGGGCGGGGTCGTAAGGGAGAGTCACGGGGGAGCGGCCTATGAGCATCATGCGCACCAAGTCCATCGAGCAGTCCATCCGGGACACCGAGGATCCGGAGTTCCAACTCAGCAAGTCACTGGGGCCGATCGAGATCACGCTCTTCGGCATCGGCGTCATCATCGGGACGGGGCTCTTCGTCCTCACGGGCGAGGCGGCAGCCGCCTACTCGGGACCGGCGGTGGCGCTCTCGTTCGTGGTCGGCGGTGTGGTTTGCGCTCTTGCCGCGCTGTGCTACGCGGAGTTCGCCTCCACCGTTCCGGTGGCCGGCAGCGCGTACACGTTCTCGTATGCCTCGATGGGAGAGTTCATTGCGTGGTTGATCGGGTGGGACCTCATCCTGGAGTTCACCATAGGCGCGGCGACGGTCGCCAAAGGCTGGTCGGGCTACGTCGCGCAGGTGTTCGAGATCGCCGGGATACCGCTGCCAGCCGGGTTCATCGCCAGCGGCTCCCCGAGCGGATTCTCCCACGATTACCTGGCTCTGGTGGTGGTCGCGGCAGTGACGGTCATCCTGGTCATCGGGATAAAAATTAGCTCCAGGGTCAACGTAGTCATCACCGCGATCAAGCTGCTCGTGACGCTGTTCATCATAGGGTTCGGGGTATTCTTCATCGAAGCGGCGAACCTCGTGCCGTTCATCCCGCCGCCGGAGCCTTCGGGAGCCCTCAACGTCTATCTCATCCCGAGCCTCTTTGGCATAGACACGATATACGGCTTCACGGGCATCTTCACGGGGGCGGCGCTGGTCTTCTTTGCCTACATCGGCTTCGACATCGTTGCCACGACTTCCGAGGAGGCGCGCAACCCGCAGCGGGACATGCCCATCGGCATTCTGGCCTCGTTGGGGATCTGCACGGTCCTGTACCTTCTTGCCTCGCTGGTCGTGACCGGGATCGTGCCTTACCAGGATCTGGGGGTTCCGGCGCCGATGGCCGTGGCGATGCGGGAGGCGGGCCTGCCGGGCGCGAGCTTCATTATCTCGTTCCTGATCGCGCTCGGCCTGACGGTGGTGGTGATGATCCTGATGCTCGGCCAGAGCCGGGTGGCTTTCGCCATGAGCCGCGACAACCTGCTGCCACTGTGGTTTTCGAGGGTCCACCCCAGCTTTCGCACGCCGTACCGGATCACGATAGTCACCGGCGTTGCAGCAGCAATCCTCGCGTTCTTCCTCCCGCTGGTACAGCTCGGGGCACTGGTGAACATCGGGACGCTAGCCGCCTTCGTGCTGGTCTCTATCGGCGTGCTGGTGCTGCGGCGGACGCAGCCCGACCTCCCGCGGGCATTCAGGACGCCGCTGGTCCCCTGGCTGCCCATCGCCGCCGCCGCGCTATGCCTGTTCTTGATGGGCTTTCTGACCATCGGCACCTGGGTGCGGTTCCTGGTGTGGATGGCTATCGGGCTCGTGGTTTACTTCGCCTACAGCCGCTCCCACAGCCGCCTCGCCCGCGAAGGAGACTCCGGGACGACCACTGGCGGAACCGCCCGAGAGTCGTAACGGCGGCAACACCGTCCGCTCGCCGTGAGCGGTAGAATATGCGGGTCTTGACCAACCCGAGTCAAAAACCGATCTCGAAAACCGTGCCAAAACCCGTGCTGCTCCTGGTGCTCGACGGCATCCGGCCGGACGTGCTGCGGGCGGCGATTCGGGAGGGTGACGCCCCTAACCTCGGCGCGCTGGCGGAGCGCGGGGAGGCTGTGTGGGACGCGGTGTCGGTGTTCCCGAGCATCACCCCGGCGGCTACAGCGGCCATTGCGACCGGCGGCGCCCCGGCCGAGACCGGCATCGTGGGTCACGCTTGGTACGATGCGGCGCAGGGCGGCGTGGTCGTCTACGGGGCGATGACGGAGACTGTGGTTTTGACCGGGGCCGTCAAAGTCTTCCACAACAACGTCTGGCGGATGAACCGCGACGATTTGCACGCGGCGACCCTCTTCGAGACGCTGCACGAGAGCGGGGTGGACGGGGCCTGCGTGAACTTCCCGATCCGTCGTGGACCCCACGAACACCCGGTGAGGATGCGATCCGTGGAGGAGTACACGAAGGGCAGCCGTTACCTGGGCGCCTCAGTGGCGGGCCCGAAGGAATACTACATGGGCGACCTGTTCTACAGCCGCGACACGGGCGCGAACGGGCGCAAGGGGAGTGGCGGGATCCGGCGTTCGGTCGGTATAAACGACGAGTACGCCGTGGAGATCGGAGCCATGCTCATGAGGGAGAAGGCTGCCCCCTTCAACCTGATCTACTTCTTCAAGGGCGACTCCATCGCCCATCACCGGGGCCTCGCCGCCCAGCGCGAGTGGGTGACGAAGGCGGACGGTTACGTGGGACGCATCTTCGAGGCCGGCGGCGGGGTGGACCGGGTACTCGACGAGTACGCCGTGATGGCGCTCTCGGACCACGGCCACGCCCCGCTGCTCCGGGAAGGCCGCTACGTGGAACTCGGGAGCATCCCCGGCCTCCGGGTCTCCTCCGGGTCGCGGGCGCGGTTCACGCCTGGGGTGGATGTAGTGATGGTGCCAAATGGCCGATCCGCGCTTCTGTACCTGCGCGATGGCGTGGACCGCGAGGGCATGGTTGGCGGTTTGATCTCGCGCCGCGGCGTGGACCTCGCCGCGTGGACGGATGACGGGTGGGTCGTCGCCCGTAGGATCGGCCGTGAACTCAGGTTCCGCCCCGGCGACGGCCCGACGGATACCTACGGTGATAGCTGGGAGCTCGAAGGCGACCCCCTGACCCTGGACCTCGATGTCTCGGGCGGCTCCCTTGCTTACGGCGACTACCCGGACGCGCTGGAGAGGCTCTGGGGCTGTCTGCACACCCCGCGCTGCGGGGATGTGGTGCTCTCGGCGACGCCGGGCCACACGTTCGGGGAGGTCACGGGAGGTTTCCACACGGCGAGCGATCACGGCTCGCTACACGCCGCCGACTCGGAGGTGTTCGTGCTGGCGAGCGGGTTGGCCGAGGGATTGCCGGCGCCGCGCCGCATCACCGAAGTCGCCCCGACCCTGATGGCGCACTTCGGCGCGAGGAAAGCGGAGCCCGTGGAGCACCATGTCCTCTGAACGCAACGGGGCCGCTGGAGAAGGCTCCAGGCGGCAGGGGATACAGCCCCGCTACCGGCGGGGTTTCGGGTGCGCCACCTGGGTCAACATGGGGATGCTGGCTTTCCTGGCGGCGGCGTTCGTGCTGCCCCTGCCGCTCTGGTGGGTGGGAGATGGCGTCCTGTTCGGTGAGATACAGTTCCGGCTCTCGCTCTTCGGCATCGTGCTGCTCCTTCCTGGGATGGCGCTCGGGGCGGCTGTGGGGTCCCGTACCTACCGGGCCCCGGTTCGCGCGGCGTCGCGGGTGGGCGCTGGCATCGGGGCCCTCGCGAGCTGGACGAGCTTCGTTCTCATAGTGGCGTGGCTCTCGGGGGGCATCGTCTACCTGTACGCGCCGTTCGCGCTCGCCGCGGCGGGCCTCGTGCTGTACGCGCTGTACGCCAGGGGACAGAGCTTCGGTCGCCGGCGGACGCTCGTGTTGCTTGCGACGGCGATCTCCGTGGTATCGGGGATCGTGGCGTTAGCCCTCGACCCGAGCGTGCTCGGCCCGGTCGGGGCTCTCTTCTCCGTCGCGGCCGGCGCCATCGGCGGATGGGTGGCCGGTTTCGGCTACGCCCGGGCGGGCGGAGACGAGATGATCCCACCCGGCTCCACCATCCGTCCCAAAGGACCGCGACAGCCTCGCCGGAAACCTCGGTAGGGCCGTCGAGACCCCGGTTGCCCCGATGCCGGATCGGCCGCAATAAGAATGTCGGGACAGTCCACCTGCTGGGGTAGGTGTGTCGGCGGAGACGGGATGATGCCGCCCGAAGCCGTACATCAGAAGTAGCTCATGCAGATGAGGCCCCGAGCATGAGTCTTCGACCTGTATGTGTGGACAGGCGCCATTCCTGAACTTTCGTACGATGCGGCGCTTCCTCTTCCTGAAGTAATTTGACGCTGAACCAAAAACGAATAAAAAGGGTGGACAAACCGTGCAACGAATAAGAAACCGCGATGTTTCCTGATCTACGCGGTCGCTCCGAAAGACGTGACAGCCACAGAGGCCAACCGGCGGCTCAATGAACTCGCTGCCGATAAAGAGTTGCCGCTCGCGGTATTCCACGACCACTTCATCGGGCGTCCGGGAGGCGTGGTGATCTTCTTTGCCGAGACACCGGAGGAACGGGCGGCACTCGAGAGTCCGGCGCTGCTCGACGGATGGGAGGTCGAGGTTAGACCGCTGGTCTTTTCGCGCAACCCGGCGGCGTTCGACGAGCAAATCTCTTTCACCTTGCGGCAGTATCGGGGCATGGACTGGGAAACCTTGCAACGCGAACAGCGTCCCTCTTACGGCGACCCGGGCCGCGAGGCGGAGACGGCGTCCGAAGACGCGGACCAATAGCCGCCTACGCACGTTCCGGCCAGCTCACCGCGATATAATCTCCTCGATGTCAGAGAACGGTTACCCCGATAGATCCCACCTCCCAACCTCGCCGGGCGTCTATATCTTCGAGGACGCGGATGACAGGGTCATTTACGTCGGCAAGGCGAAGAACATCCGTAGCCGGGTGGCGAACTACTTCACCCGCTCCGGCGACGGACGACCAAAGATAGCGGAGCTTCGCGGGCGCGTCCGGCAGATAGATTTCATCTCCACGACGAGCGAGACCGAGGCTCTGGTCCTCGAAGCGAACCTCATAAAGCGCCATCGTCCGCGCTTCAACGCCTCGCTCAAAGACGACAAGAGCTACCCTTATATCGTGGTGACGACCGGTGACGAGTACCCGAGGGTCTTCGCCACTCGCTCCTCCCACGACCCGCGCCACCGCTACTTCGGGCCTTTCCCGAGCGCCGGTAGCGTTCACGCCACGCTCGACGTGCTGAACAAGACGTTCCAGTTCCGCAAGTGCCGGGGACCTGAGCCGGGACGGCGCAGCGGTGTGCCGTGCCTGAACTACCACATCGGGCGCTCTGCCGCACCGTGCATCGGGGCCATCTCCAAAGAGGACTACGACCTCATCATCGCGGACGTCATCTCTTTCCTGGAGGGGCGGGTGGACGGTTTGATCCGCGAACGCGAAACCGCCATGCGCGAGGCCGCGAAAGATATGGACTTCGAGCGGGCGGCGAAGCTGCGGGATGAGATCTCCGCCCTCTCCCACGTGCGCGACCGCCAGCGGGCGACCATCGCCACCGAGGACTCCTTCGACGCCTTCGGCGCTTACTCCGAGGGCGAGACGGCCTGCGTACAGGTCTTCGCCGT
This sequence comes from Rubrobacteraceae bacterium, assembly GCA_051003015.1. Classification (GTDB taxonomy): domain Bacteria; phylum Actinomycetota; class Rubrobacteria; order Rubrobacterales; family Rubrobacteraceae; genus JACDGB01. The sequence continues at coordinate 6,828 of JBPCLT010000192.1, forward strand.
GCGCGAAGGCCAGATCACGGGCCGCGACTCCTTCCTCCTCGACAACTACGGCGAGTCACGGGCCGAAGACGTGGCCCTCCAGTTCGTCCCCCAATACTACAGCACCGCCACCGTTCCCCGCGAGGTCCTCGTACAGTCCGCCGACCGGGAGGACGAACTGGCGACGCTCGCCGAGCACCTCACCGGGCTCCGAGCATCGAGGGTCGAGGTACGGCGCCCGCAACGAGGGGACAAGCGCCGTATCCTTGAGATGGCCGAGCGCAACGCCGGGCTCGCGCTGGAGCACGAACGGGCGCTGGACGAGGCCCGCCGCAACCGAGTCGCCTCGACATTGGACGCATTGCGCGAAGAGCTCGCGCTGCCCGCGTTGCCGGTGCGCATAGAATGCTACGACATATCGAACACGATGGGGACCAACTCCGTCGCCTCGATGGTTGTGTTCCAGGGCGGGAGGCCGGCGAAGGACCAGTACCGCCGCTTCAAGATAAGGACCGTCGAGGGAGCGGACGACTTCGCCAGCATGGCCGAGGTCATCCGCCGCCGCCTGGAGCGTCTCAAGGCCGGGGACGAGAAGTTCACGCCTGCGCCGGATCTGATCCTACTCGACGGCGGCAAGGGCCAGCTCTCCGCCGTGATGCCTGTCGTGGATGAGATGGGCGTCGGCTCCGACTTGCCTGACATCCCACTGCGCTCGCTCGCCAAGCGCGACGAAGAAGTCTACGAACCGGGACGCCCTGAGCCCGTGATCCTGGTCCGCGAGTCCCCCGAACTGCACCTTCTCCAGCGCGTCCGCGACGAAGCCCACCGCTTCGCCAACACGTATCACAGGAAGCTCCGCGGCGATGCCATGACCGCCTCCGTCCTCGATGATCTGCCCGGCGTCGGCTCCGCTCGGAAGAAGAGGTTGCTGGAGCATTTCGGCACGCCCGAAGCCTTTACGAATGCCTCGTTACAAGAGATCGAAGCCGTACCCGGCATCCCGGGCCGCGTGGCGCGTGAGATCCATGGCCGGTTGCATAGATAGCTTGTCAGCACTTCAGCTAGTCAGCCGTCAGCTTTCAGCGATCAGCATGTATGGGCGAAGCCATGATTCTCGCTTCTTTGGCGTGTCCGAAACAGGAGTCCTCCCATCACGGAGTGGCTGGCGCATCGGATGCCCGTCTCTCGAACCGAAAGCCTGACGTCTGTAACCTTTTCGTTAAATATACGTTCATTCGTTGCAACTTGTGTGGACTGATGTTAACTTCCGGGTTGAGAGCATGGATCAACCGAGGCACAGACGGAAGGGTATCGCGTGAGCGAGCAGACCGCTCCGACCTCCGAACCTCTTCTCCCGAACAAACGGAGTATCGTCATCATCACCGGCCTCTCGGGGGCGGGGAAGTCCAACGCGCTGCGGGCTTTCGAGGACGCCGGGTATTTCTGCATAGATAACCTGCCGCCGCGCATGATCCCTGCGGTCATGGAGCGGGATGGTTCGGAGGGTCCCGACGGGGTCGTGGTCGTCATGGACATCCGGGGGCGGCGATATTTCGGGGGGGAACTGGAGCGGAGCCTGGAGGCCGTCGAGGAGACGAGCGGATGGGAGAAGAAGATCCTGTTCGTCGAGTCCGACGAACCCACGCTCGTCCGGCGCTACAAGGAGAGCCGCCGCCCGCACCCCGCGGCCCGTAACGGCGACGTGCTGGAGGCCATCCGCTCCGAGCGTCGGGACCTCTCCACCCTGCGCGAGAAGGCTGACGTGGTGGTGGACACCTCCGGCTACTCGGCCCTCGATGCCAGGATGCGCTTCAAGAAGCTCGCCGAGTCGCTAACGAGCCGGTTGACCGTCAGCTTGATCTCCTTCGGCTTCAAACACGGCGCCCCGATGGATGTGGACATGCTCCTCGACGTCCGCTTCCTACCCAACCCCCACTATGACCTCGAACTGCGCCCGCTAACCGGACAGGATGCCCCTGTGCGCGAGACCGTGATGGCCCACGACGACACCCAGGCGTTCCTCGCGCGTCTGCGGGACCTCCTCGCCTTCCTCATCCCCCGCTACGCCGAGGAAGGCAAGACGTATTTCACCCTGGGCATCGGCTGCACCGGGGGCCGCCATCGCTCCGTGGTCATCGTCGAGGAACTCGCCCGGCACCTCAGGGAAGAAGGCGTCGAGAGCAATGAGATAGACCTCTTCGTCCGGCACCGGGATCTGGAAAACCAAACGTAGACCATCACGCACTCCGGCTCGCCAGGAAGACACCGGCCAGGCAGACTACGAGCCCTGGAATCGCGAGCGGGCCGATGCTTTCTCCGAACATCAGGTAGGCCCAGACCATAGTGGTGGGTGGCGTGAGGTAGACGAGGCTGCTAACCCTGGTGACGCCGCTGAGCTTCAGGTTCAGCCAGTAGAATCCGTACCCGCCGAAGGTGGAGAAGACCACGAACCACAGCACCGCCGCCCAGAAACGCATACCGCCAGCCGGTTCGAGCCCGCCCCAGAAGAGGGCCAGCGCCGCGAATACGACGGCGGCGACGGTGCATTGAATCCCAAGCGCGACATCGAGCGGTGTGTCCGTGTCCGCATAGAGGCTCGCCTTGCGTTCCACCAGCGTGGCCGCGACGAGCCCCGCCATGCCGACAAAAGGCAAAGCGTAAGCCCACGGCGGCGCCTCGCCCCTCACCGTCCCGGCCGCGCCGTGTGCCTCACTGCCGATGACCAGCGCGACCCCGAAGAGACCCACGACGAGCCCCGCCCACTGGAGCGGCCTTACTCGCTCACCGAGAACTGGTCCCGCCAGAGCCGCCGCGAGAAGCGGTTGGAGAGCCGCAACGAGAGCCGCCGTCCCGGCGGTGACCCCGAACTCCACCGCGCCAACAACCCCGCTCAGATACACGCCCTGGGCGAGAAACCCCACGGCCCCCTGCACAGCCACCTCCCTGGGAGACGGTCTGTAACGCCGGAACAAAACCACCGCCCCGATCAACAACCCCGCGGCCAGCAGGAACCTCCATGCCATGAGCGTTGGGGTACTCGCCTCCGAAGTGCCGAGCCTGGCCCCGATGAAGCCCGAACTCCACATCACCACGAAGCCGATCTCCATAAAAGCCCGGTTCTTGCCGATCTTCGTACTGCTCGCGCCAGTGGAAGACGACCTTACCAATGGCCGCGGCTTCCCTTGTCCTCGTGGCGCCGACGACCCTCGCCTTGAATGGCCCGTGGAAACGAGCATCTCGTCCGCGCTTTCCGTTCGGGCGCTTCATAGCCACGTCCTATGGCGATGCCGCGATCCACCTCCCGCGCGAACCCCACCAGCCACTCGACCGACCTCGAAAGTATTCCCGCCATCGCACCTGCCTCCTTCCGATTTCAATAACCATACCGGTATGTATAGTATCGTGGGACGGCGGATTTGTAAACATACCAGTTGGTATACTTCAAGAAACGGTTCGAGAAGATGAAGGAGGAATGTGCATGGGCAGCACGAGAAAGGCGGGGCGTCCGAGGGTTCCGGCGGGGGATCGCATCCTTCGGGTTGCTTCGGAGATGTTCTATCGGCGGGGGATACGGGCGGTTGGGGTGGATGCCATCGCTGCGGAGGCGGACGTCACCAAAAAGACTCTCTACGACAACTTCGGTTCCAAGGGTGAGTTGGTCGCCGCCTACTTGCGTAGCCGGGACGAACGCTGGCGGGAGTGGCTCGTGGAGGGCGTGGATCGGCGGGGTGGTTCGGCGAGGGAGCGGATGCTCTCTACTTTCGATGCCCTCGCGGACTGGATGGAACAGGGTAATACCAGAGGTTGCGGTTTCGTGAATGCGATGGTCGAGCTACCGGATGACGACCATCCCGCGTGGGCGGTGGTGATGGGGCAAAAACGGTGGATGCGCGGATACTTCGCGGGGTTGGCCGCCGAGGCCGGGGCGGAGGCTCCTGATACCCTGGCCGAGCGGTTGCTGATCCTGCACGAAGGAGCCAACGTCGGCACCTCGCTGGGCATGCCCGCCAATGCGGCACAAGAGGCCCGGCACGTAGCTGAGGCCCTCGTCGCCGGCCTCCCGGACACGGGCCAGACACCATAGCGCTCCCTCGTGCAGAGAGCGTGGGGCGCGTCACGCCATGCTCTGATAAAACCCGAAGCGTGAAACCTTACTCACGGGAGGCGATATGGGCATGCTCGTAGAGGGCGAATGGAAGACCGAGAACAGGTTGCGGGACGAGGACGGGCGCTTCGTGCGCTCGGATACGTCGTTCCGGGACCGGGTGACGGCGGATGGTTCGAGCGGCTTCCCGGCGGAGGCGGGCCGCTACCATCTGTACGTCTCGTGGGCGTGCCCGTGGGCGCACCGGACGGCCATCATGCGCCGGCTCAAAGGGCTGGAGGACGCCATCTCGCTCTCCAGCGTCGCGCCGTTCATGGGTGAGGACGGCTGGACCTTCTCGGACGGGTTTCAGGACCCGCTGCATGGCGCGGGGCATCTGCGTGAGGTCTACACGAAAGCCGACCCCGGCTACACGGGCCGGGTCACCACGCCCGTCCTGTGGGACAAAGAGCGGGAGGCAATCGTCAACAACGAGTCCCGCGAGGTCATCCGCATGCTCGACACCGAGTTCGAGGAATATGCGGCCACGGAGGCTGACTTCTTCCCGATTCACCTGCGCGAGGAGATCGAAGACACCATCAGCGCCATCTACGACCCGATCAACAACGGCGTCTACCGCTCCGGTTTCGCCACCTCGCAATCCGCCTACGAGGAGGCCGTCACCGAACTCTTCGACGCCCTCGGCCACTGGGAGTCTGTCCTCTCGGATAGGCGGTATCTGTGCGGAGACGTCGTAACCGAGGCCGACTGGTGCATGTTCACGACGCTTGTGCGCTTCGATCCCGTCTACCATTACCACTTCAAATGCAACCTTCGCCGCATCTCGGACTACCCGAACCTCTCGGGCTATCTTCGGGACCTGTATCAGACGCCAGGCGTCGCGGGGACCGTGGACCTGGATCACATAAAGCGTCATTACTACACCAGCCACGAGAGCGTGAACCCCACCCGCATCGTGCCTAAAGGACCGATCCTGTCCCTCAACGAACCCCACGACCGCGCCCGTCTCTCGGTTTGAGGCCACCTATACTCGACCGCATGAACGGAGCCGAAGACTTGCGCGTCGTGGCGTTCGGAGGCGGCACAGGGTTGCCGGTGCTGCTTCGTGGCCTTCGAGACCGGGTGGAAGACCTCACGGCGGTCGTCACGGTGGGGGACGACGGGGGCTCCAGCGGCAGGTTGCGGGAGGAGCTTGGGGTTGCGCCGCCGGGCGACGTGAGGAACTGTCTGGTGGCGCTCGCCGGACGCAAGAGGCTGGCCGAGGTCTTCAACTACCGCTTCGAGTCCGGCGGGGACCTCACGGACCACGCGGTTGGCAACCTCATCATCGCGGCCCTCTCGGATATGGCCGGCGGGTTCTGCGAGGGCGTCGAGCAGGCCGCCCGGTTTCTGCGCATAAAGGGCCGGGTCTATCCGGCGGCGGAGAAGAGCCTGACGCTCGTGATCACGCACCCCGACGGCACGGTGTCCCGTGGAGAGTCCACGGCAAGGGACCCAGGCAAGCGCGCATCCTCGGTCGCGGTCGAGCCCGCTGATGTCCCTGCGCCGCCTGGCGTCATCGAGGCCATATCGGAGGCGGATGTGGTGGTTCTGGGACCGGGGAGCCTGTTCACGAGCACCATCCCCGCGCTGCTAGGCAGCGGGGCGCGCGAGGCGCTCGCCCGTTTCGATGGTCCCGTGGTGTACGCGGCGAACGTCATGACCCAGCCGGGAGAGACGACCGGGTTCTCCGTCTCCGATCATGTGCGGGCGCTGCTCGAACATGGGATACCGAGGGTGACGGACGTGATCGCGCACTCCGGCGCGTTGCCGGAGGAGTTGATCTCCCGTTACCGGGCCGAAGGCGCGGACCTGGCCGTGGTGGACCGCGAAGCGCTGGAGGAAATGGGCGTCCGGTTGAGCGAGGCGAACCTCATGTCGGACGACTTCGGGGACGGCGTGCGCCACGATCCCGGAAGGCTCGCGGAAGCGGTGTGCGGCGTTGCCCTCGTTCGCCTCTGAGATAAAACGCCAGCTCGCCTCCCGGAATTCGTCCGCCACACGCCGCACCCACCGCCACGAGCTCGCCGGCCTGATGGACGCCGCCGGAAAGTGGGATGAGGGCGAGGGCGTTACCTTCACCACCCGCAACGCCGCCGTCGCCCGTTCGGTGGTGCGTCTGCTGCGCTCCGAGTTCGGGCTGCACTCCCGGCTCTCGCCGGTGGGGCCGGATCGCTTCGGCCGCGCCCGCTACGCGGTATACGCCGAAGGCAACGGCGCCCTCCAGGCCGAAGAAGAACTGCGGGCCGCGCGCGCCGGTCTGCGGGGCGCCGCCGAGGGAACCGCCTATTTGCGGGGCGCGTTCCAGGGCGCGGGCTCGGTTACCCGGCCTGGCCGTGAATATCATCTGGAGGTCGTCCACCGCGACGAAGCGTTCATCCGGCGCGTCGCCGCGCTCTCCCGGGCGCCGCTCGGCGTGACCCGCAGGCGCGGACGTTGGGTCGCCTACGCAAGGAGCGCCGACGGCGTGACGACCTTCCTCTCCCAACTCGGGCTGCACGACGCCGTACTGGAGTACGAGGCCCGCGCCGTTCTCGGGGAGGCGAAAGCCAACGCCAACCGGCTCACCAACTTCGATGCTGCCAACGCCGGACGCACGGCGACCGCCGCCGCCCGTCAGCAAGAAGTCCTCGAAGCCCTCGACCCTGACAGCTTGCCACCGGCGTTGCGGGAGATGCTGGAACTTCGTCTGGAGCACCCCGACGCCTCGCTCGCCGACCTCGCCCGTCTCGGTGATTTGTCCAAAAACGCCGTCAACCACCGCCTGCGGAGGCTCATAGCCATGTCCGGGAAACTCACGAGCCGATGAGCCCGGCATACATCCGCGCCGAATGGGTACTCGACTTCGAGGACGAGCCGTGTCTCTTCTACTCTGAGCAGGCAGATCGGTTCGCGGCCAGCCCATGCCGACCGTCGAAGATACAAATGAGAAAGCGTGGAGCGCGGCAGGCAGCGGATAGAGCGGCGAAATGCTGACAAGTTCATCGTTTGTTATAAGCTAGACGTATCGGGCACAATAGCTAGACTGCAAGCATCGAGATGAGGAGGGACAAGTGGCTGTACGAGTAGGTGTGAATGGGTTCGGCAGGATCGGGATGCTGGTGGCGAAGGCTGCTATGAAGCGTGGCGACATCGAGATAGTCGCCGCCAACGACCTGATGCCTTTCGAGTCGCTGGCGAACCTATTCAAGCACGACTCGACCCACGGCATATGGGACGAGGACGTGTCTTTCGACGGCAACGTACTGAGCATCGGCGGGCGGGAGATCAAGACTTTCTCCGAGCGCGAGCCGAAGAATATCCCCTGGGGTGACGTGGGAGCGGACATCGTGGTCGAGTCGAGCGGCGTGTTCACCGACCGCGACGCCGCTGCGGCCCACCTCGAAGGCGGCGCGAAGAAGGTCGTGATCTCCGCCCCCGCAAAAGGCGCCGACGCCACCTTCGTATACAAGGTCAACCACGAGTCCTATAACCCGGACCAGCATCAGGTCGTCTCCAACGCGAGCTGCACCACCAACTGCATCATCCCGATGGTGAAGGTCTTGCAGGACAACTTCGGCATCGAGTCCGGCTACATGACGACAGTCCACGCCTTCACCAACGACCAGAGCCTCGTGGATGCGGCGCACAAGGACCCGAGGCGCGCCCGCTCCGCGCCCAAGAACATCATCCCGACCTCCACGGGCGCGGCCCGGACGGCGGGCGTGATCTACCCGGAACTCCAGGGCAAGGTGGACGGGATGTCGATGCGCGTCCCCGTGGCCGACGGCTCCATCACGGACTTCGTGGCCCAGGTCTCCCGCGACGCCTCCGTCGAGGAGATCAACAGCGCCTTCAAGCAGGCCGCCGGGGGCGACCTCGAAGGCGTACTCCAGTACTCTGAGGCCCCGCTGGTCTCCCAGGACATCATTGGCAACGACCACTCGTGCATCTTCGACTCCGGCCTCACCATGTCCAACGGCCACACCGTCAAGGTCCTCGGCTGGTACGACAACGAGTGGGGCTACTCCGTGCGCACCTGCGACATCGCCTCATATATCGGGGAGAGGCTTTGAGTAGCTTTTAGCTTTCAGCGGTCAGCTATCAGCTTCAAGCAATCGGTGGCGCGGCCGGGATATGAACGCGAATCTCGGCCGCGCCGTGTAGCATGAATTTTCGGCTTGGACGAGGTTGAGTCGGTGAAGAGTGACTTTCACCTGCTCGAAGCTGACTGCTGATAGCTGATAGCTGACCGCGCCGACCGGAGGGAGGCAAAATGCACAAACGGAGCGTCAGAGACCTCGACGTACAGGGCAAGCGGGTGCTTGTGCGCGTGGACTTCAACGTGCCTGTGAAGGACGGACGGGTGACCGACGACACGCGCATCCGGCGCGCGTTGCCGACCATCCGGTATCTGCTCTCCGAGGACGCCCGTCCGGTACTGATCTCCCACCTCGGACGCCCGAAAGGCGAACCCGACCCGAAGTACGCCATGGACCCGGTCGCCCACCATCTGGGCGAGTTGTTGGGCCAGCCGGTGGTGAAGCTCGATGCCGCCGTCGGTTCCGAAGTCGAGGAGGAGTTGGAGAAGTGGGATGGGCGGGGTGTTGTGCTGCTTGAGAACTCGCGTTTTTATCCCGGCGAGACGAAGAACGATCCGGATCTCGCAACTCAGCTCGCCGCGCTCGCGGACCTCTACGTCAACGACGCATTCGGGGCGGCGCATCGGGCGCACGCGACGACCGTCGGGGTGGCCGAGTTGCTGCCCGCAGCGGCTGGATTGTTGATGGAGGAAGAACTGGATTATCTGGATACGGTGCTGCGAGATCCAGAGCGGCCGTTCGTCGCCATCCTGGGCGGGGCGAAGGTGTCGGACAAGCTCGGGGTCATCGAGAGCCTGCTGGGGAAGGCGGATCTGCTCCTGATCGGAGGCGCCATGTGCTTCACGTTCTTCGAGGCGAAGGGCTACGAAGTCGGCGATTCGCTTGTCGAAGATGACTACATCGAAGAGGCAAAACGCCTGATGGAGAAGGCCGGCGACCGTCTCGTACTCCCGGTAGACGTGGTAGCCGCTGACAGGATGGAGGAGGGCGCGGAGAGCCGGGCCGTCGAGGTGGACCGGATGTCGCCCGGCATGATGGGCCTGGACGTGGGCCCGGGTACTGTGGACATCTTCCGGGAACACATCAAGGACGCGAAGACCATCTTCTGGAATGGCCCGATGGGCGTCTTTGAGATAGACGCTTTCGCGGGCGGCACAGAGGGTGTCGCCAGGGCCGTAGCCAAGAGCAACGCAACGAGCGTCATAGGCGGTGGGGACTCGGTCGCCGCCGTCAGCAAGCTCGGCCTGGAGGATGAGATGAGCTTCATCTCCACCGGCGGCGGCGCGTCGCTGGAGTACGTGGAGGGCAAGGAACTGCCCGGCGTGGCGGTCCTGCCGGACAAGGAGGATTAGATGGCCGACGCAAACCGCCGCCCGATGATGGCGGCGAACTGGAAGATGAACAAGACCGTCAGCGAGGCGCAGGAGTACACTGCCGCGCTGCTCCCACGCGCCGCCGACGCGGAAGGCGTGGACGTGGCCGTCTTCGCGCCGTTCACCTGTCTACCGGAGGTCGCCAGGATGGCCGAGGACTCGCCTGTCTTGGCCGGGGCGCAGAATTTCTACTTCGAGGACTCCGGGGCGTTTACCGGCGAGGTCTCCGCTCCCATGTTGCAAGATATCAGCGCGAGAGCCGTGATCGTGGGCCATTCCGAGCGGAGAGAGGTCTTCGGCGAAACCGACGACATGGTCGCCCGCAAGGCCGCGAAAGCCGTCGAAGCCGGGCTTCTGCCTATCATATGCATCGGAGAAACCAAAGATGAGCGTGACTCCGGCGGCATGTGGGAGAAAGTCTCGGGGCAGGTCCGCCGGGTGATGGAGGAGCTCGACGATAACGTGAGCGGCGGCCAACTGGTCTTCGCTTATGAGCCGATATGGGCTATCGGGACGGGGGACACGGCCACGCCCGAGGATGCCCAGGACGCCATAGGCCGCATCCGGGAGTTGCTCGCGGAGGTCAGGGACGGGGAGTTCGCGGACGCCGCGCGCATCCTGTACGGGGGTTCCATGAAGCCGGAGAACGTCGCGGAGATCATGGCCCAAAGCGACGTGGACGGCGGCCTCGTCGGCGGGGCGAGCCTCGAAGTGGAGTCGTTCGTGAAGCTCATCGAAGCCGCGTGAGAGGGCCGCTCTTGATGGAGCGTCCCGGATCGGTGTGATAAATTAGACGGCATGATTTACGTACTGGCATTCCTGCACACGATATTCTGCGTCGCTTTGATCGGCATGATCCTGCTCCACTCCGGCAAGGGCGGCGGTCTCTCGTCCTCGCTCGGCGGCGGGATGGGCGGCGCATTCTCCGGCACCACGGTCATGGAGAAGAACCTGACCCGGCTTACCATCATCGTGATCGGACTCTTCACCGTGACGAGCCTGTTGCTGATCTTCCTGGGATAGAGGCTTCGGGTTTTTTACTGATACCTGATACCTGTAGCCCGAAACCTGAAAAAGAAGGACCCGCCCGGGGAGGATGGGGAGGACGGGCGAGTCCTGTATAGAATTATACACGCGCAAGCGGATTCAAAAGGGTGTGATCCGTCACATGGCTGCGCGGATGTATTCTCCGAACCGGCTCTTCAAGTTGTTTCACTGTGGTTGGACAAAGTTTTGCTCCTGTATTCGTGGTTTCTGTTGTGCGTCTGGCATGACCTGCCGCCACGAGAAAACGTCATACGGGAGGTCGAACGGGAGGTCGAGCATCTCTCATGGGCCTTGACGATGAGGCCCGTGGTGTTTTAGTCTCCGTGACTAGCGTGAACTCGCATCGAGAGCGGCGGAGGGAACTGGCCCGAAGAAACCGCGGCAACCTCGGGAGGAGCCACCGGCTTCTCGCCGCAAGGTGCCAAGTCCAGCAGGACGGTCATCACCGTCCTGGAAGATGTGGGGAGAGGTGGGCAGCCTCTTCTACGGAGCGGGTTACGCGAGCGGACTGACGCCACGGCCAATGCTACGGTGGCTGCCGCGAGGCGTAGTACCCGACGGTATAGAAGGAGGCTGCATTTCCACTGAGTATGACACTAGACCCGGGGGCCGGGACTAGACAATCCCCGGCCCAGTTATCTTCGGGAAAACTCCACCATCGCATAGGCTCTTTCGAGCCGGAGTTCGGCGGCTTCCTGCCTGACGTCACGCTTGCCTACGAGACGTGGGGCGAGTTGGACGCGGCGGGCGACAACGCCGTCCTGATCGTCCACGCCCTCACCGGCGATTCCCACGCCGCCGGAGACCCGTGCGCCGACTACAAGCGCGGCGGGTGGTGGGAACCCGTGATCGGACCCGGACGAATGATAGACACCGGCGAGAATTTCGTGATCTGCTCCAATGTCCTCGGCGGCTGCTCCGGCAGCACGGGACCAGTGTCCACGGACCCCGAGACCGGACGCCCCTATGGGATGCGTTTCCCGGTCGTCACCATCCGGGACATGGTGCGGGTGCAGAAGCGGCTCCTCGATGATATGGGGGTGCGGAGTCTCCGGCTCGTCATCGGGGGGTCCATCGGCGGGCAGCAGGCGCTGGAGTGGGCGGTGGAGTTCCCGGACTTCGTGGAGCGGGCAGCGCCGGTGGCGGCGACGGGCGCATTGGGGCCGCAGGGGATCTCGATGAGCGAGATCGGGCGCCGCGCCATCATGGCCGACCCGGACTGGCAAGATGGTGACTACTACGGCACCAACCGGAGCCCGGACGCGGGCCTCGCCATCGCCCGAATGGCCGGCATGGTCACCTACCAGAGCGCCGCCGGGCAGTGGGAGAGGTTCGGGCGGAGGCCCGCCAAACGGCCGGCGTTGCACCGTGAGATCGGGGGCCGCTTCGAGGTCGAGAGCTACCTGCACTACCAGGGGAGGGAACTGACCGGGCGCTTCGATGCCAACTCGTACCTGTACCTCTCGCGGGCGATGGACCTCTACGACGTATCCGCCGGTTACAATTCGCCCGAGGAGGCGTACTCGCGCATCGAAGCGGAGATGCTCTTCGCCGGGATCTCCAGCGACTGGCTGTTCCCGGCCGCGGAAGTTCGGGCGACGGCGGAGGCCGCGAGGGCCGCAGGGGCGCAGGCGCGCTACGTACAGATGGAGTCCAACGACGGGCACGACGCCTTTCTAAAGGACTGGGCACAACTAAGGGAGGCTATAATCCCCTTCCTCGAAAACGGCGATAAAAGCTGACCGCTGAAAGCTGATGGCTGACAGCTAAAAGGCTGACAGCTAAAAAGGAGGAGAACGGATGACCGACACCGCGGACCAGAAGCAGCAGGAGCGCGAGTACGGGTTCGACACCCTGGCGCTGCACGCCGGGCAGGAAGTGGACTCGGCGACCACGGCGCGGGCCGTGCCGATCTACCAGTCCACCTCATACGTGTTCAGCGACACCGACCACGCCGCCAATCTCTTCGCGCTCAGTGAGATGGGCAACATCTACACCCGCATAATGAACCCGACCACCGACGTATTCGAGAAGCGCGTCGCCGCGCTCGAAGGCGGCGTCGGGGCGCTCGGGACGGCCTCTGGACAGGCGGCGGAGACGCTTTCGATCCTGAACATCGCGGGCGCGGGGGATGAGATCGTCTCCTCCGCCGGACTCTATGGCGGGACGTACAACCTCTTCCACTACACGCTACCCAAGATCGGGATAAACATAAAGTTCGTTGACGACACGGACCCGGAGAACTTCCGCGCCGCCATAACCCCCAATACCAAAGCCCTCTACGCCGAGACTGTCGGCAACCCGTCACTGAACACCCTGGACATAGAGGCCGTCGCCGCCGTCGCGCACGAGGCTGACATCCCGCTCATCGTGGACAACACGCTGCCTTCACCTTACCTCGTCAACCCGCTGGCGCACGGGGCGGACGTGGTGGTCCATTCCGCGACCAAGTTCATCGGCGGGCACGGAACGTCTATCGGCGGCGTGATGGTGGACGGCGGGAAGTTCCCGTGGGACAACGGCAAGTTCCCCGGGTTCACGGAGCCGGACCCGTCATATCATGGGTTGGAGTTCTACCCGGCCCTCGGCGAACTTTCGTACATCCTGAAGGCCCGCGTGCAGATGCTCAGGGACTACGGCCCGGCCCTGAGCCCGTTCAACAGCTTCCTCTTCTTGCAGGGTCTGGAGACGCTGCCGCTGCGGATGGAGCGGCATTCCCGGAACGCGATGGCCGTAGCCGAGTTCCTGAAGGGCCACCCGAAGGTCAACTGGGTGAACTATCCGGGGCTCGCGGATCATCCGTCGCACGAACTGGCGACGAAGTACCATCGGGATGGGCAGTACGGCGCTATCCTGGGCTTCGGGATAGACGGCGGGCTGGAGACCGGCAAGAAGTTCATAGACCGGTTGGAGTTGCATAGTTTGCTGGCAAACGTGGGCGACGCGAAGAGTCTGGTGATCCACCCGGCATCAACGACGCACTCGCAGCTCTCGGCGGACGAGCAGAAGACCACGGGTGTCACGGACGACTACATCCGCCTGAGCGTCGGGTTGGAGTCCATAGACGACATCCTCTACGACCTGGATCAGGCGCTGAACGGAGCGTGAATGCGGAGTGAACGATAGACCCCTCGTCATAAAGTTCGGGGGCACCTCGGTCGGGGGGGGCGAGGAGTTCTTTCTCCCCACCCCCCCGGACAACCAAACCGCCAAGAGAAGTCCCCTCACCGTCG
>JBPCLT010000193.1:0-7255 GCA_051003015.1 Rubrobacteraceae bacterium
CACGCGCTGCGCTCGTGACCTGTACGCTCGCGCTCGCCGCATTCGCGGGCGTGGTAGCCAACGTGGGGGTCGGAGAGTACCCGATACCGCCGCTCGACGTGGTTAGATCACTGCTCGGCATCGAGTCCGCCGACGGCAACTACTCCTTCATCGTCAACGTCCTGCGGTTGCCGCGGGCGCTGGCGGCGGTGCTCGTCGGAGTGGCGCTCGCGGTCTCGGGGGCGATATTGCAGGGGCTCACGCGCAACGACCTCGCCGCTCCTGACATCATCGGGATCAATAGCGGAGCCGGACTCGCGGCCGTCACCCTGATAGTGGTCTTCCCCTCAGTCTCGGCGGCGTATCTGCCCCCGGCGGCTTTCCTCGGGGCGCTCGTGGTGGCGCTGCTGCTATACGCGCTCGCGTGGCGGGGGAGGAGTTCCCCGATCCGGCTGATACTCATCGGGGTGGGCCTGAGCGCGGCGGCGACGGCGCTGACGACCGTCATGATCACCTTCGGTGAGATCCAACAGGTTAGCCAGGCGCTCGTGTGGCTGACCGGCAGCGTCTACGGGCTCTCGTGGGAGGAGGTCTTCATGCTCCTGCCGTGGCTGGCCGTGTTCCTGCCGCTGGCCTTCTTGCGCTTCCGGCACCTGAACGCCCTGAGTCTTGGTGACGAGGTCGCCACGGGTCTCGGCGGCCGGGTGGAACTGGAGCGGGGGCTGCTGGTCCTGGCGAGCGTGGCGCTCGCGGCTTCCGCCGTGGCTACCGCCGGCGCTATCAGCTTCGTCGGGCTCATGGCCCCGCACATCGCCCGCCGGCTGGCCGGACCTTCGCACGGCGGCCTCCTGCCGGCGACGGCCATGACCGGGGGGGCCATGGTCGTACTCGCCGACCTCCTCGGGCGGACGATGTTCGCCCCGATAGAGATACCGTGCGGCATCGTCACCGCCGTCGTGGGCGCGCCGTTCTTTCTCTACCTCCTCCACAGAAGCCGCAAAGCGTGAGAAAGAAAGGATGGAGAGTAATGATCGCACCGACCCGCAGGGAATTCCTGATCGGAGCCGGTAGCCTGCTGGTGCTCAGCGCCGCCGGATGCGGGAGCGGCGGTGGTGCCAGCGATGATGGCGAAGAAACGTCCGGCGCGTCGCGGACGATCAAGCACAAGTATGGCTCGACGGAGATATCCGGCATGCCTGAGCGGGTGGTCTCCATCGGGTACCAGGAGCACGACTTCATCTTCGCGCTCGGTGTAGCGCCCGTCGCGGTGCGCTACTGGTATGGAGACGAGGACGACGTCATCTTCCCGTGGGCGGAGGACGAGGCCGGTGATGCGAACCCCGAGATCCTGAACATGCCGGAGGGGTTGAACTTCGAGCGGATCGCCGCTTTGGAGCCGGACATCATCGTCGGGTTGTATTCGGGGATGACGGAGGACGACTACGAGACACTATCGGAGATCGCCCCGACGGTGGCCCAGTCCGACGAGCACATAGACTACGGCATGCCGTGGCAGGAGACGACCATGATGCTCGGCAAGACGCTCGGGCGCGAGGATCGAGCCGAGGAGCTCGTCTCCGGGGTCGAGGGGCGGTTCGAGGCCGCCCGCGAGGAGCATCCCGAGTTCGAGGGGAGGAGCCTCGCCGTAGCCACGTACTCCGGAGGCACCTTCGGCGTATTCGCCTCCGAGGATCCTCGGGCGCGTTTCTTCACCTCGCTCGGGTTCGTTATCCCCGAGAAGTTCGATGAGCTCGCCGGCGACTCGTTCTACGCCGACCTGAGCGCGGAGCGCGTGGATCTTCTCGATGCTGATGTCCTCGTCTGGGACCAGCTCTCGTTCACCGAAGGAGGGCGCGACGGACTCGAAAAAGAGCCGCTCGTAAGGCAACTCGATGCGATGCGGGATGAACGCGCCATCTTCCTGGAGGACGATATCGAAGACGCATTCGGCTGGAACACCATCCTCAGCCTCCCCTTCGCCCTCGACGGGATAGTCCCGATGCTCGCGGCGGCCGTGGACGGCAACCCCGGCACCGAGGCGGCGGAATGATGCCGGTGACCGCAAGACCATCTCGGATGGAACTCGCGACCTCACCAGCGCCGTCCCACGCTCGTTCGCGTCGCAATCCCGGCAGCATCGACGCTCCGGCCGCCGGTGTTCCACCATCACTATTTCCGGCTTCACGGGAGGCGCGATGAGCGAGACTATCCTGACGCCGCTCTCGGGGACGCTCGCCCGAGTCGCGCTGGCCGGGCTCCAGGCGGCCGACACATCCGCGCTGCTCGGCGCCCCGAAAGAGCCGGGATGGATCTCGGCGGCGGACCTCTCCCGCGACGACGCGCTCTTCGAGGAGTTGCTGGATCAGGTCGAGCGAGGGTACGGCGGAGGCGGACGGGCGCTCGCGGGGACGATGTTCCTCAGGGGCTACCTGTGGCGGCTCCTGGCGCCCGTGGTGACAGCTCTACTGCTCGAACACCGGGCTCCTGACCCCGGCATGGAGAACGTGGCGCTCCGCTTCGGAGAACATGGCCGCCCGGAGGGCCTGGCGTTTGTCAAGGAACGGTTCGCGGCGCTGCGGAGCGATCCGGATGCCGCGCAGGCCGGGGCTGTGGTCCTCCCCGGCGAGAAGGAGCTGGCTGCGTGGGTCGTGGAGCGGTTGGCGGAGGAGCATCTTCCGGCCCTGATCTCCGTCCTGCGGCGTCGCGGTACGCGGCGGTCGGCCCGGGCTTTGTCGGGGATCGCGGCGGATACTATCGCGGAGTCTTTCATGTGGCTGGGGAGGGGGCTGGAAAAGGAACGCGAAGCCCGCGAGATAGCCGTGGAGACTCTCGATGGCGACTTCGTCATCCCCGGCTCGACCAACTACTACGTCTTGAAGCACGACGGAGGCTCCATGACGACCCGGGTGCGCAACGTATGCTGCCTGTACTACAGGCTGGGGAAGGGCGCCTGCTTCACCTGCCCGCGCACCACGAAAGAGGAGCGGCTACGTCGGCTGGCGGAGGGATGAGCGTGAACGATAGAAGGAAGCGAGACGGTGGAGGAAGGATAGCGGTGAGCAAGCTGCGGACGGAGAAGGTCACGCTCTCCTACGGAGAAGCCGCCGTCATCGAGAACCTCACCGTCGAGGTGCCGGAAGGCAGGATCACCTCCGTCGTCGGCCCCAACGGATGCGGCAAGTCCACCCTGCTGCGTTCTCTGGCCCGCCTGATGAAGCCCCGCGGCGGCGCCATCTACCTGGACGGGGACGCCATCGCCAACCTCCCGACCCGCGAGGTCGCCCGGCGTCTCGGCATCCTGCCGCAAAGCCCCGTAGCCCCCGAGGGCCTGACCGTCCGGGAGCTCGCCGTCCAGGGGCGCTACCCGCACCAGAGCTGGCTAAGGCAGTGGTCCAAAGAGGACGAGCGGGCCGTGGAGAAGGCGCTGGAGACCACCGGCGTCGCCGAGCTGGCCGACCGCCCCCTCGACACCCTCTCCGGCGGCCAGCGGCAGCGAGCCTGGATCTCGATGGCCCTCGCCCAGGAGACCGAGACTCTGCTCCTCGACGAGCCCACGACCTTCCTCGACATGGCCCACCAGCTAGAGGTGTTCCAGCTCCTGGAGCGGCTCAACCGCGAGGAGGGCCGCACGATATTGATGGTACTCCACGACCTCAACAACGCCTCGCGCTACTCGCACCACGTCATTGCCATCTCCGGAGGCAAGGTCCACGACGCCGGCTCGCCCGGTGAGGTCGTGACGCCGGAGTTGCTTCGAGAGGTCTTCCACGTCGAGGCGGACATCGTCGCCGACCCGCGCACCGGCATACCGCTGTGCATCCCGCACGGGTTACGTTAGGAGACGCGCCGGGTCTGACGGAAGAGAACAAACGCGCCAGGGTTCCGTCGAGGCCGCCGGCGGTTCCGGGAATGATCCCCTGCCTGAGGTGCGATAAAAGACTAGCCGAGGCCGGCGGCGGCGAGTTGATCTGCCACGGAGGTCAGTTGCTCGCGGCTGGTAATGTCCCTGGCGTCCTGCCGGACCCGGACGATCCTCTGCTCCGAGAACCGGTTCTCTATCTCTTCCAGGTACTCGGACTGTTGCTCCAGGCGGGCCTGCATGAACTCGCCTTCGGCCACCTCGGGGAGTACCCGGTTTACTATCAGCGCCCCGACCACTATGCCGTTTTCGGTGAGCGTGGAGAGGGTGCGCGAGGTCTCCTCGATGGGGAGGCGCTCGGGGATTAGCGTCAGGTAGAAGGTGGTGTCCTCGAGCAGCCGGTGGCGGGCGTGGTGGAACCGCTCGCGCCGGTCGCGCAGGCGCTCCAGCACCGGGTCATCGCTGGAGCCCTCGTCGCCGGCCAGGTTACGCAGCATCCGCTCCATGCCGGCGACCTTCTCCCGCTGGCGCACCATCCCCTCCACCCAGGCGGTTAGGAGCGCGGGGAGGGTGAGGAGCCTCAGCGTGTGGCCCGTGGGGGCAGTGTCGAAGACGATGCGATCGTACTCTCCGGGGGAGAGGGAGATCAGGTCCACGAACCGGTCGAAGAGGGCGGATTCCTCCGTGCCGGGGCTGGATTTGGCGAGGTCGAGGTGCTTGTGTACAGAGGAGAGGACCTCCGGGCTCACCGACCCGCGCGCGTCCTCCTTGATCTTCTCGACGTAGGCTGCGGCGTCCGACGCCGCGTCTACCTCGACCCCGAAGAGGTTCTCTTCGAGTTGCGTGGGATTTCCCGAGAGCTTCGCGCCGAGCACGTCGCTCGTCGAGTGGGCCGGGTCGGTGGAGACCAAAAGCGTCCTCTGTCCGAGTCCGGCGAGCAGGGTGGCGAAGGCGGCAGCGAGCGTCGTCTTCCCGACCCCTCCCTTCCCCCCGAAGAAGACCAGGCGGCGGTAGCTCGCGTGGGTCAACAGCAGACGCCCGGTTCGGGGAACCGGTTCATCCCCATCCTCTGGTGCCAGCGGTGGAACTCCTCGACGAACTCCGGGTAGAGCTCCAAGGCATAGTAGCTCGTGGGGTTGGGTATTCCGAGGGCCTCCAGGAAGAGCATCGCCATCAAAGCGTCCTGCTGGCGCCCCGCCTCGCGCTGGAGCCCCGAGCGCCAGCGGCCGACGAAGTATTCGTCGTGGAGCTTGTCTATCTTCTCGTAGAGCTCGCGCCAGCCGGGCGGCACCTTCTCAGACCACCGCCAACTCGGACTCTTCGATCTCCTTCTTTACCGCCGCGACGGCGTCCTCCACGGGAGGGATGCGCCCGGAGAAGAGCGTCTTGCCGTCCACGATTATGGCGGTGTAGGAGACGCCGCGCCGGAGATGGTCCCAGGTGTCCTTTATCCCGAGACCGCTCCGGCGGGCGTCCCTGATGAGCGCGGGGATCAGCCAGACCATGTTGCGGGGGTCAACGACCGTGATCTCGGCGTCCTCGTCGAAGAGCTCGGCTCTCAGCGCCCGGTAGACCTCGCCCATCGCCTCCATCTCGCGGCGGTTGGCCGCGAAGGTGTCCTTGTCGCCCAGCTCCGAGTTCTCGCCGCCGAGCCGCCCGCAGCAGCCCGAGGCTGCCAGCTGCGCGTCCCACTCGCGGACCAGGATTATCCGGTGCAGCATCATGATCAACCCTCCCCGGCGCTACGGCCAGCCGCGCGGTCTTCCCGCGCCCGCCGGAAGGCGCCGATGGCCTCCACGATCAGCCACAGAGAGAGCACGAAGATGATGGCGTCGACGATCGTGAGGAGCCAGTCCCCTCCTCTGTAGAACTCGCCGAGCTGGATAAACAGCGCCCAGACGGTCATCGCCAGGAGGAAGGTCAGCGGGATGATCTGGGCGAGCGGGTTGCGGCCCCTGGTAAAGACCCAGACCGCCACCACCGCGAGCGCCAGCCCCGCGGTGAGCTGGTTGGTGGTGCCGAAGAGCCGCCAGAGATACCCGAAGGCGAACCCGGACTCACCACCGGCATCGCTCGGGTAGAGCGCGAGCCCTAGCGGGAAGAGGACCGCCAGCGAGGTCGCCAGGGTGATGTTTCTGGCGACGGGCCCGATGCGCGAGATCTCCCCGATTTCCTGGATGATGTAGCGTTGCAGGCGGACCCCGGTATCCATCGTGGTCGCTGCGAACGAGACCACCACGACGGCGGCGAAGGTGGTGGCTATCGCCAGCGGAATGCCCAGGTTGTTCGCGAAGTGACCCACGCCCTCGACGAAGTAGCCCACCGCCCCGCCCGAGGCCGTGCCGAAGTCCGCGTACTTCTGCTGCCAGGCGGCGTAGGCCCCGAGCCCCGCGGTACAGGCGAGGATGGAGCCGAGCGCGAGCGACCCTTCGCCGACGGCGCCGAAGTAGCCGACATAGCGGGCGTCCTCCTCGTTGTTCAGCTGCTTGGAGGTCGTACCCGAGGAGACCAGGCTGTGGAAACCAGAGATCGCGCCGCACGCGATGGTGATGAACAGGAACGGGAACCAGTACGGCGAGCCCGCCGGCAGGTCTGTGTTGAGCGCCGGGGCCACGATCCGGTCGAACCCGACCAGGATGCCGAGGAAGATCACACCGAGCGCGATGAAGAGCTGGTGCGAGTTGATGTAGTCCCGCGGCTGCAAGAGCATCCACACCGGCAGGCGCGAGGCGATAAAGGTGTAGGCGAACAGGATGATGATCCACAGCGTCCGCGCCTCGAGGCCTATCGCCGAGGCGACCGGTGTGATGTCGATGGGAAACGCCTGCCCCAGCAGGATGGAGAGGTAGAGCAGGCCCACCCCGATGAGAGACGGGACCAGCGCGGAGGACCTGGTCCGGTAGATGTACTGGCCGATAAAGATCGCCAGCGGTATCTCGAAGAAGATCGGGATGACGGACGCCGGGAAGCTCTCGAAGAGGATCGCGATCACCACCGCGAACACCGCGTTGACCAGCGTCAGCAGGAAGAAGATTATGAGCAGGAACAACGTCCTCGCCCGTGCATTGATGACCGTGGCCGAAAGGGTGCCCAGGTTCTGCGCCCGGTTGCGGACCGAGACGACCAGCGATCCGAAGTCGTGGACCCCGGCGGCGAAGATCGTGCCCAGGACCACCCACAAGAGCGCCGGTACCCAGCCCCAGAAGACCGCGATGGCCGGCCCGACTATCGGAGCCGCTCCCGCAACGGAGGTGAAGTGGTGTCCGAAGAGAACATGCTTGTTGGTCGGTACGTAGTCCACCCCGTCCTCGAACTCGTGCGCCGGCGTCTCGAAGTCCTTGTCCAGGGTGTACACTTTCTCGGCCAGGTACTTGGAGTAGAAGCGATATCCCAGGAAGAAAGCCACGGCTACGAGAA
>JBPCLT010000194.1:0-6993 GCA_051003015.1 Rubrobacteraceae bacterium
CGGGCGACGCCCGGCGTGTACACCATCGAAAGGTCGTCGCGAGTCCGGATCTGGAGCTTCGGATTCACCTCGATCTTACCCCCCAAATGCACCAGGAACGTCCTATCGGAGACGTTGACCACCCGTACCTCAGGGAGACCACCGACAGCGTCCACGACCTTCTGCCCGTGCTCCGAGTCGCGGGCGTTCACGGTCACGTCGCGAATGCTCTTGTCTTTTTGCATCCGCACGATGTCTATGGCCCCGACCATGCCCCCGGCATCGCCAACGGAGGTGAGAACCTTGCCGAGCGAACCCGCCTCGTGCGGGAACTCGACCCGCAAGGTCATGCTGTAACTGGCGCTGGGTATGGACTCCACGACCGTTCCTACCTTTCCCCGTCTTTCCTTCCAACAAAGGGCCATTCTATTGCAGCCGCAGATAGCCTGTCAGCCGATCAGGGAAGCCCGGAAAGCGAACCCTTTCGGCAATTGAAACTATTCGGAAAAGGTCACGACCGCCAGCAGATAGCCGACAAGCCAAAAGCTGACTGGCTGACCGGGTCGGGGGCATGTTCTTCACCTCCAGCTTGGTGGGCGGTGAGTGGGCGCCTCGCTCCAGGCTTCAGCCCCCGCCGCGAACTACTTCGCCGCCTCGAATGGGGGCGGTCCGAGGATCTGTATGATGTCGGGGTGGCGCTCCGCGGCTGCCCGGACGCGATCCCACTCAGGCGGCCTCCCCGCGTCGGTTTCGGCGGTCGCCGGCTCGGTTGCATCCCTGTAGAAAGCCTCGCCACTCCCTGGCGTCTGCAACGCGAGAACCCGCGCGTGCTCTGAAATAACCATAAACGCATGCGGAACGCCGCGCAGAGCCACCGCGACGCCGTGCGGGCTAACCCGATGCTCGGTCCCGTCATCGTACACCAGGATCTCACCCTCCAGCACGATCAAAGTCTCGTCCAGGTTTGGGTGGATGTGCAGCGGGGTCGTCTTGCCTCGCGTCAAACGATCCTCGAGCAGCGTGAACGATCCGTCAGTCTCCTCAGCCGTGGCCTTCATCGTCCACACGCCCCCGCCAGCGAACCAGAAGCGCTCTCCCTCTCCATCTCCCCGAATGACCGAAACTGCAGGACTCATTTCGTCTCCTTCCCGCACCCACGGCGCGATTGATCTTTTGTGGACATTATAGTACCATAATGGATATGGAAGTACCATATGTATTTACGGGACGAACCAACCAGAAAGCGCGAACGCGGGACGCCTTGATCTCGGCCGCGCGTCAACTGCTGGCGAGAGGGGTGACCCCCACGGTCGAGGAGGCCGCCGCCGAGGCATCCATCTCGCGTACCACGGCGTATCGCTACTTCCCTAATAGCCGGGTACTGCTGGCAGCTACCTTTCCAGAGACCGAGATGCGATCGCTGCTTGGAGCAGACCCACCTGAAGACCCGCTAGCACGGCTCGAGATAGTTGCTGAGAGCCTGACGCAGCGAATCGTCGAGTACGAGCCCGAGTACCGCGCTCAATTGCGGCTCGCGCTCGAGGGCGAACCTCCGGGTGGCGAGAGCCTGCCGCTGCGGGTGGGGCGGCGGATCGAATGGATCAAGGACGCCCTCTCGCCATTACGCGGGCGATTGCCGGAGGGCGAGCTGCGGCGGTTGGTCTATGGGATCGGCTCCACGCTCGGCATCGAGGCTCTGGTATGGCTGACGGACATGGGCGGGCTCTCCCGCGAGGAGGCGGTGGAGGTGATGCGCTCGAACGCGCGCACGCTGCTACGGTCCGCCCTCGACCGAAAGAAGTAAAACAACGCGCCGCGTCTCGCCAGCTCTCTGTCGGCGATCCACTGACGCGCGGAGCCGGTCTTTCGCCGTACCCGATGCCGTGTACTTGCTTCCCGCACGGAATTTGATCAGGCTTGTTGTTGGTGTAGGCGACATTTTGAAACTGGTTTTAAACGGGCAGATACTCCGGGTCTTCGGGGAGGTCTTCGCCCGGCAGGGCGTCGCGGCGGGCGGTGAACCACAGGGCGAGGTCCGATCCCTCACCGGCCTCGGAGGCCGCCCGGTCTAGCCCCACCCGCAACTCGTTCAGCAGCGGCGGACGCTCGCCGTATGAGACTATCTCCAGCTCGGCGACGAGGGCCGCGTCCACGAACGCGCCCCAGAGTTCCACGGACGCATCAACCCTGGCGGTGGCCGGCGGCGTTGCATAGGCTCGTTGCACCTCGTCCGGGAGGGGCGACGATCCTATGGTCTCGGCGCGTTGCGTGTCAGGGTTCGCGTCCGTTTCGGAGAGGTAGCGGCGGGCAGCGAGCAGGAGAAGCCTGGAGGAGATGGTTCGTTTCGTCCAGGAACCCACGACCGCCTCCCAGTTGACGAACGATCCACCGAAAAGGTTATCGAGATCCATGGCCCTTCATTCTAATCAAGAACCATCAGGGGTCAGCATGAAGGCGCTCGAACCGGCGCTGAACATGCCGTATGACGGGAAAGCGGCGGCGTAACCGCTTTCGAGAACCCTGTAACGGTCCAGGTTGGCGTCCGGGAAGCCCAGTTGCGGCTGTCCGGCGGTGGCCTCGGCCATGTAGAGGGACCAGATGTCCATCGGCAGGGTCTCGCCGTTCGGCTCCTCGATGCCGTGGACGCCGATCATGGAACGCCGGCTCTCAGGGTAGCCGACCCACACGGCGGTCGAGAGCCGGGGCGTGTAGCCCACGTACCAGGCGTCGGCGAAGTCGTTGGTCGTGCCGGTCTTGCCGGCGGAGGGGCGTCCTATCTCCTCGTCCAAATCGTGGAACATGGTCGCCGTCCCGTCCTCCACGACGTTTCTGAGGACCTGGCTTGCGGCGGCGGCCTCGCTCCCGCTCATCGCCCTGTAGCCCGCGATGCGGTGGTCGTAGACGGACTCGCTATCCCCGAAGCTGGTGTGTTCGATCCTCTCTATGGCGTACGGCTCTCGGTGGATGCCGCCGCCGGCGAAGGTCGCGTAGGCGGAGGCCATGTCCAGCGGGCTGACCCCGACGCCAAGCCCCCCGATGGCCGTCGCCGGATACGGCTCCACGGGCGTGGAGATACCAAGCTCGCGCGCGGTATTGACCACGTTCTCCAGGCCGAGGTCCGCCGCGAGTTGGACGTAGACTGTATTGTCCGACTCGGCGGTCGCCTCGGAGACCGAGATCTCCCCCCGCTCCACGTAGTCGTAGTTGTGGATGGTGTAGCTCCTCTCCTGGAAGCTCACGTCGAGCGACTGGGAGACGTATGTCGTCTCGGGCGAGACTCCCTGCCTGAGCGCGGTGGCGAGCACGAAGGGTTTGAAGGAACTGCCGGGCTGGCGCCTGGCGTCGAGCGCGAGGTTGAAGTCTCCCTCCTGGCCGGCAAGCGCCCGGATGGCCCCACTCTGCGGCTCCACGGAGACCACGGCCGCAGCCGGGTCATCGGGGGAGTAGAGGACTTGCTCCGTCCTTTCGATGGCCTCCCGCTGCATTCCGGCATCGAGGGTGGTGTGGATCTGCAACCCGCCACGCTCCAGCGCCTCGGGACCGAGCTGTTCTTCGACCTCCCGGCGCACCTTCTCGATAAACGGCTCGTACTCGGTGTATTGAGGCGGCATCTCCGGGTCGAACCTCAAGGGCGCTGCGATGGCCTCGCGCATGCGCGTCCCGGAGATCATGCCCTGCTCCCGCATTTGGCGGAGGACGGCGTCCCGGCTCGCCTCCGCGCTCTCGGAGCCCGCGATCCCAATGCCAGTGTAGTAGGTGGATGGTGCGTCGAGGAAGCTGGCGAGGGCGGCGGCCTCGGAGAGGGTGAGGTCCCTGGCGCTCTTGCCGAAGTAGCGCCGGGCCGCCATCTCCGCCCCGTAGCCTCCGTTGCCGAAGTAGACCGTGTTCAGGTAGGTGGTGAGGATCTCATCTTTGGAGTGCTCCCGCTCGTAGGCGAAGGCGAGGGCGGCCTGGGTGAAGCGTCGCCAGAAGGAGACTTCGATCCGCTGCGCCTGTGGTATGTACAGGTTCTTCATGAGCTGCTCGGTGATCGTGGACCCACCCTGATGCACCTCCCAGGCCCGGAGGTCGGCCCACGCCGCCCGCCCGACGCCCTCCGGGTCGAAGCCGAGGTGGTCGTGGAAACGCCGATCCTCGACGGCGACGACCGCCCGTGGCAGGTGATTCCCGAAGTCGTGGGGCCCCAGGGTCTTGCGGCTCTCCACCCCCGCGAACTCGCCGATCTTGTTTCCCTCCGCGTCGTAGATGGAGGAGTCCTGGGCGAGTTGTGGATAACGGCGGTCGAGGCGGTCTTCGTAGTTCCGGATCACGTGCAGGTACAGGCCCGTTGCGAAGACCAGGGCGGCGACCAGCATGATCAAGGCCAGGTTGAAGATCGTCCGCAGCGAACGTCCGATCAGGCCGATACGCCGCTTCCTGGCCTTCTTGCCTTTCTTGCCGGTTTCGAAGAAGCTGTTCACGACTCTTGCATCAGTCTACCGCAGCGAGGGCCGCGGGACGGAACGTGTGGTTCGGACGGGCCGATGCTACGATGCCAGCATGCCCGAGTTAACCTGCACGGCGCACCGCGCCGGAGACTACGAGAGCCGCACCGAAGAATACGAGATGACCTTCTCGGCGGGTGGAGCGAAGCGAACGCTTGCGGTGAAATACCAGGCGGCGCGCGCCTACGAGATCAACGCGGGCCTCGACGCCGCAGTCGAAACGGCCAGGGAGACCATCGCAGCCGCGAACCTCGATGCCAGGCCCACCGACGGGGCGCTTTCCCAATTCGCCTGGCGGACGCTGCAATCCGTCAAGTACGAGGAGGGCGGCTCGAAAACCAGCCGACTCGAAATATAGTCGGCGAGCGATGCCGTCTCACGGGCCGCAAGGGCCTCGTCGTCCGCAAGAACCGGCTGCACCTCAACGCCTTGCCTTCGGAACTCACGCCGCCTCCGGCGACTCGAGCGCGATCCGCTCGACGCGGGAGCCAAACTCCCCGGAGAAGAAGGCTTCGGGGCTGATCGGGAACAACACCCGGACATCGCAGCGTGGGTACCGGGCCGCGACCAGGTCCATCGCCCGCGAGATGCTCCCCGCCCGAACCGAGAGCCGCAACGGAACACCGCCGGCGCTGACTTCCACGGGAACCTCTATCATCTCGACCACCCTTTCTCTCGCTGCTCGGGAAACGTTCGTTACGTTTACGTAAAGCCCGCGTTTTTGGATCTCAGACACGAGACAGGGTCTGGAGACGAAAATTTTCATCTTCGCAATCAAACGGAAGAGCAAAAGATCGCCCCGACCGATAGCCGGGGCGATGCTTCGGGTCTGGTTGATACAGGAAGGGCTACGGGAGTCGCACGCGCTCGCAATCGCTGTCCACCACGTCCAGACGATCCGCGAAGACTCTGTCGAAGCCCCGGCCGCAAGTCACGGCGTCCTCGGCCGCCGGCACGTTGCGGACCCTCAGTCTGTCCTTGCCCCGGCCGCCGTCGAGGGCGTCTCTAGCGGATTCATTCCTGGGTCCTGAGTCCAGCACGTCTGCTCCCCGGCCACCTTTTATGGCGTCCTGCCCACGGTCTCCGAACAAACGGTCGCCGCGTTGACGGCCATCGAGGGAGTCGTTGCCGCCCTTGCCGATCAGGGTGTCCCGGGCGTCGGTCCCCGACAGGGCGTCGGAACCAGGTCCGCCAACGCGGGTCACCGCGAACGCCACCCCGCTTACCACCACAAGAGTCACCGCCACCAATACAAATAAGAGCACTGCTCGGCGCCTCATCATCCACACTCCTTTCATAGCTTCCATTACCCTAGCGGCGGGCCGGGAGGGCCGACGATCTCGATGCCGTGCTGTTCCATGGCGGCGGCGAGCGCCGGTACGTCGAGTGGCTCCTCGGACGGCGGAGGAAGCTCTGGCGCTTTGGCAGGCTCGCTGAGGCGGGCATCCCGGAAGAACTCCTCGAAACCGCCGGGCGTGACGAAGACGAGCATGCGGATCACATCGGTGTCGAAGGTGTACGAGTGGGCAATCCCACGCGGCGCGAACACGAACGTGCCGGGAGTACCTTCATACGTCTCGTCACCGATATAAAACGTGATCCTACCTTCGAGCACGTGGAACGCTTCGTCTTCGCGGCTGTGGACGTGGCGCGGCGGCTCGGCCCCCTTCGGCGAGAGGCTCTCTATGAGGCCGAACTGTCCGCCCGTCTCCTCCGCGTCGGCCAGAACGGTGAAGAGACATCCGAGGTACCACCGCGAATCCTCCACGCTAGCCCGGCGCGCGTATTGCGCGACCTTTTCGGGTTTGTTGATCATGCTTTTTCTCCTTTCTTCTTCGGGTGGGATCCACCCCTTTGCGCGACAGGGGCAGGATAGGCTCGCATGAGAATTCCGCGCAATCCCCCAAATGTACTATTTCCGTGATCCGTGCTCGGAGACAGCCGGATTCAAGTATTGTTGGCCGCCGCCAGCAACTCCTCCAGCGTCACCCTGCCTTCGTAGAGGGCGGTGCCAACTATGACACCGGCGACGCCCCTGATACCGGAGAGCGCCGCCACATCCTCCGCGCCCCGCACCCCGCCGCTGGCGATTGTCGGGATGCGGCGGGCGATGGCTGCGGTCTCCTCCAGCGCGGCCCCGGAATCCATGCCGTCACGCGAGACGTCGGTGTAGAGGACCGTGCCTACGCCGTCTTCCGCAAGCTCCGATGCGAGATCCAGGACCCCTACACCACTGGACCCCAGCCAGCCGTGCGTCGCGACGATTCCCTCCCTGGCATCCACGGCGACCACCGATGCGTCCCCTAACTCCTGCAACGCCCTCTGACGAAGCTCTCTGTCCGTCACCGCGGCGGTCCCCATCACGACCCGCGCCGCGCCCGCCGCCCTTAATGCACGCAAATCCTCCAGTACGCGGACGCCGCCTCCGGCCTGAATGGGAATGTTCACGGCTAAGGAGATGGTCCGGATAACATCCAGTTGAACGGGCCTTCCTTCTTTCGCCCCGTCGAGGTCAACGACGTGGATGACC
>JBPCLT010000195.1:0-6565 GCA_051003015.1 Rubrobacteraceae bacterium
CCGCGTCGAAGCGCGCCCCCGATATTCGCTGGACCTCGGCGACCGGGCCGGGAGCGAGACGTTCGAACCTGACGACGAAGTTTCCATCCTCCACCCCGGCCCGGTCGGACTCGTGTCCGGCAGCCTCTAGTAGCGCCGCCGACGGCTCTGGAATCGCCGAGTAGTCGATGCCGAGGTCGGCGAGCCGGTGCCGATACTTGCCCAGCATCTTCCAGGCGGCGCGAGCCTGCTCGAGGGTCCAGTCCGTCTTATCGGTGGCGGTCAGCGATGCACCCAGTGGAGCGTCCAGCTCATCAAATCCTGCATCATAGCCGCGAGCGGATAGTTCTCTCAACGCGGTGGCCAGCATCTTCAGATCATTGCCCCTGCCGGTAGTCGGGGGCTTTTTAGCGTCCGTGATCTGCCCTCCCCATAACTTCTCCGGGTTATCCGCCTGCGGTACAATGCCCGCACGGCGAATTGTCTGTTTCACACAATATTTGCGTCACACAGATAATATCTGGTGAGGGAAGGGAGGTGCAACCCGTGGAGGGAGAGAGAGCAAGACTGTGGAGGCCGGAGACGAGCGGTGCGGCGGAAGAGGCGCGCGCCGACCTCGTAGCGCTTGGCCTGGAGATGGGGGGCCTCACCAGTGGTTTCGCTGCAGCTACGGGGTTGCATCCAACGGATGTTCGGGCGCTGTGGATCCTGGCCGAGCCGGATGCCCCGCGTACCGCGGGTGAGTTGGGAGTACGCCTGGACCTCTCCAGCGGGGCTGCGACCCGCACGGTCGATAGGCTAGAGAGCGCAGGCTACGTCGAGCGGGTGCGCGATCCCGACGACCGGCGGCGGGTGGGTCTGCGTTTGACTGGGGAGGCAGATGCGGTTACGGGCGCCTTCTTCGGGCGGGTGTCGTCGGTGGTGGGAGAGACGATCGAGGATTTTACTGAGCCCGAGTTAGTCGTCGTGGCACGTTTCTTGTCGCAGATCCACGAGGCGATGCGTCAAAGCCGGGATTAGATCGGCCTTTCGCTGTCAGTCCAGAGCCCGCCGAGGACCGCAAGGGACACCTTCGGTAACGAAGCGGTCGAGGAGGCACACTTCGGAATAACGTATTAGACTTCTTAGGCCGAGAGAGTGAGAAGTCGGCAAAATTGTTGTTCCTGCAGTGTGCCCTACTCTGATCCTACTGTGGCCCCACGATATTGGATGGGGGCGTTGCCCCACCGTGGCCTCACTCTAGCCGTAGGGCCATGCCGGGACAACGTTAGGGCTAGAGTGGGGCGGTCATGATCCGCTGCTGTCCTATCCTGGCCCTACCGTTCGGGACGGCTCCGAGATCGAGAAATGCCCGTACTTACGGTGAGGAGCGTGTCCTTGCGCGCACGGGTTCGGCGGGCCTGGAAAAAGGGGTCAAGGATTTCGACAAGTACCCCCAGTCGGGCTTATACGGGTTCTTTACCACGGCCGCGCGAAGGGGGAGGCTTTACGGTGGAGGATCCGTGGTCGGGTGGGTTGCGCGCTTTAGGGCCCGGGTGTAAGGTTGGCCGCAATCGCTGTAGGTTTCCGGTTTTCGAGGTTTTGGGCCACAAAAGCCTCTGACAGGTTTCTCGGGGTTTGGGCCATAAAACTCCCGGGGAGAGCGGGATCCACTCCCTCACCCGACAGGATCTCGAAGGACTCGACAACCGCAGACCTTCCCTTTACCGAAGCCCACTTCTCGTGCGCCGGCGCTCGGAGCGTTATGTCCGGCGCCGATCCCCGATCATCCGCGTTCCGAGAGTGCCGCGCCTCGATCCTCGCCCATAGAGAGCGCCCAACAGGACCTCGAGATCCCATAATCAGACGCTACTCTTCGGTAGGGGAATGGTGACCTGTGTCCGTTCGGCCGGGCATCCCGTTCTCGCGCGCCGAGCGAGCTGTTGAGTGGGGGGTTAGTTCGTAGTAGCGGTGGGACCGCTCGGGTTCCGCGACGATGAGCCATTCGCCCAGAGAGTCAGCGTCGATTCCGAAGACTGCCAGCAAACAGAGAGGAGATGACTTCGTGATGATCCGATAACGCTCGGAGGATTTACGGGCGTCCGGAGAGGGCGCTCCCCAGGCAAACGTCGAGGGCCGGTAGGTTCCAGCTACCGGCCCTCTTCCCTTCCCGAAGGAAAGGAACGGTTACGTGCAGTCTACAGCGCAGAACGAGCACATCAAGGGTTGCTGGGAGGCGATCCTCGAAATGGAAGGCCTGCCTCGGGAGCTCCCCGAGGCGCCGGCGGAGATCGTCGAACTGAACGAAGGGGTCGCGGGCTTCGCCGAGGAAGCGTGCGACGGACGAGGGGACGACGAATGCTTCCGCCCGAACGAGGACATCGAACTAATCCCCGAGGATCGCGCCCTGATCGCGCGGCTCAAGAACCTCGGATGGGCCGCGACGCCAGGGGAGATCGGTGCAGGTCGGGAGCAGATCGAACGCCTGGCCGACGCCGGCGCCGCCTATCTCAGGGCCCACGGCAAGCGGATCGTCCTCGCCATGGCCGGGGCCACTAGTGGAGACGTCCGGCGTGCGGCCACCAGGGCTGAGTACCGGGACCAGGGGACCGGGGTGCGACTGGCGCTGGGTCCTTCCCAAGAGGATACATCCCCCGAGGAGCTCGCGGCGGAGGTAATCCGGCGTCTCGGGCGCAACGGCGGGGCGATGGAGGAGCGAGCACTGGAAATCTGCATGTGGGGACGTCCTCCGCGGCTCCGCAACGCGGCGCTGGCGTTGTTGGCCGAGAGGGGCGAGGTTAGGAAGCTGAGGTGCGGGTCCTCGGGCGCGCGCATCGTCGTGCTCTCGGGGACGCGGAAGGCAGCGGTTGGTCGCGAGCTGCGGCGTGTCGCCGACCTCCGGGCTGCGCTCGAAGAAGAGCGCCGCGAGACGATGAAGCCGCACGCCTCCGAGGTCGAGTGGGTTGGCGGCAGGACGGTGGACGATTGGCTGGACGGCTTCCGCCGCGCCGTCGCGGACAAGGGGCTCACGACCGGGCAGGTACGGGAGCTGATCCGGACCGAGCTCCCATTCCGGATCGGGCCCCAGGACGCGCTCGGCGAGGACGCGGAGGTCGAGGAGTGGCGGCGCTCCCTCGCGAGACGCCGCGAGGAGAACGCGGGCACCATCCGTCGCGGTCTCCGTACGGGGTCCATGCACGAGCGGTTCGGCGCTCCTCCCAAGCCCCAGTGGACCGAAGACCCTGGGCTGAGACGGAGGATCAACGCGCAGCTCCGGACGGGTCGGGTAGCCTACAACACCGCGAGGGCGATCTACCTCACCTCCCTGCCCACCCTCGCGCATAAGATGCTCCACCTGCTCGGGCGCGACGGACGCGCTCCCCGAGAGCGGTTCCTCGCCCTGGCGACGGCCGAAGCCGGGGGGCGGGAAGACCCGTGGGCGCTGCTCGACGGCGCGATCCGGAATCTCGGTGAGGCCGGGAAGATCCGGCGGCTGCGCTCTCGCACCACCGGCGGGATCCACCTGGAAGCCACGGAGGAATTCGACGAGGCCGCCTTCGCGAGGTCCCTGCGCCGCATCATTCGCTCCGGCCGCCACGGGATATCCGTCCCCGGAGGTTGGGGGTGTGCCGTTGATCCGGGGCCGGAGACGGTGAGAGGAACGAAGGGTCGTGCTCCGAAGCCGGCTCAGAGGAACTCGCCCAGGCGCCTCGCCATACCTTCGTGATCTCGCGGGAGAGCCAGCGCGCAGGGACGCTCCTTCGGCCCCTCCTTCGGGTGAAGGGGCCGAAGGGCGGTCCCCGAGAACGGAAGGAGGTTCGCCGAACATGGCTAACTTCAACCGGGTGGTCCTGGCGGGCAACCTGACCAAGGACCCGGAACTCCGGTTCGTCGAGGTCGACGGCGAGGGGATACCGGTCTGCTCGTTCGGTCTGGCCGTGAACCGGGTCCGCTCCAGGAGCGAGGAGGTCGACTTCTTCGACGTCTCAGCCTGGCGCGAGCTCGGCGAGGCTGTCGCCAACCACAAGAAGAAGGGGGACCCGATCCTGCTGGAGGGCCGCCTCCAGTTTCGCGCCTGGGAAGCCGAAGACGGCTCCAAGCGTTCCAAGGTGGACGTGGTGGCGGATTCGGTGCAGTTCCTCGGGCGAGGCCGCTACGGAGGGGAAGACCCCGACGGGTCCGGAGAAGGGGCTGAAAGACGCTCCACTTCCCGGGGAGCCCAAGGCCCGAGCCGCTCCCGCTAAGAGAGTCCCGAGAGGGGGGCTCTCTCACGATTCTTGGGCCGGGGCATCCGTTCTGGGGTGCCCCGGCTTTTTCTTGCCCGGCTCCCCGTTCGCGGGGACCGCCGACCCACGAGAGGAGGTCACGAATGCCCCATGAGACGGAGGTACACCACCGGGTCCCGCGCCACCTGCTCGCCGTCTACGACCGGATGGTGGCCCGCGAGCGACTGGACGCAGAAGCCCTTCAGATGTGGTTCGAGTGCGAGGGGCTTCTCCTCGAGTTAGGCCTCGACCCCGATATCTCCCGGAAAGAGTTGGAGCGGGCCATCGAGGCCTCGGCGGTCGAGGTCACCTACGAGGAGCACCGCTCGGAGATACACGCCGCCGACTGGCCTCACTGGGGGCGCAAGGGGGGACTGGCGACCCTCGAACGCTACGGGCACGGCTGGTTCCGCTTGCTGGCCTTGCGTAGGCACCGCAAGGTCACCTCGGAGGAGCTGAAGATGGCGCGTCTTCTCCTGATGATCATGGACGACTCTGGATTTGCGTGAGGAGAGGAGCCGAAGTTGCCTGACCCGCCGGAGTACGACGATTCCACCAGGTACCTGGGAACGCTATGCAAGCGCCGTCACGATTGGGGCGGCACCGGGAAAAGCCTGAGACAGAGGTCCAACCGGACCTGCGTCGAGTGCCGAAAACTCGCGGCGAAGACGGACCGCGCGCGAGCGAAAAAGCGTGCCGCCGACCGGCGTTACTGGCACCCTAACTGGGAGAAGATACGACGGCGTCACAAGGTGGCATGGTGGCGCAACAGGAGCAAACGCCTCGAACAGAAGCGACGCGACTACGAAGCGAACAAGGAGCGGATCCTTGCCGACCAGAGACGCTACTGCGAACGGAACGAAGAGGTAATCAAGGCCAGGCAGAAACGATACCGCGAGGCCAATGAGGAGAGGATCAAGACTCGGGATCGTGCTTACTACCTGGCTAATAAGGAGGAGATCAAGACCCGGATAGCAGCCTACAAGCGGAGCAACCCGGACTCCGTACGGGCGAGCCAGGACAGGCGACGCGGCCGGAAGCAGGCTACCGGAGGGTCCTACTCGGCCGAGGAAGTGGCCAACATGTACGAGAGCCAGGGCGGACTGTGCGCCTACTGCGAGTTGCCGCTAAACGGGAAGTACCATGTGGATCATATGACGCCACTATGTCTAGGCGGGACCAATAGTTGGGAGAACTTGGCCGTGGTGTGCCCGTTCTGCAACCAGAGCAAGCACACCAAGACGGTCGAAGAATTCTTCGAGACTCGTAGACCTGATAAACGCCAATAATCTGTTATCCGAATTGTCCAACGCAGGCATGAGATAGAAAGGTTTCAGGTCGGGGACCTGCGCCGATGAACGACGAAGTTTTCCTGGTCGCGGACGGGCAGAACGTGGTTGCGGGCTATCCTCGCGTGGTGCTCGTAGGTCGCGCGTCTCACGTTCACCCGCACCGTGGTCTCCGGCCAGGTCTCGAAGAACCCGTCGAGCGTGAGCGTCCGGGCGTCGAAATCCATCCCTTCGCCGAAGTCCTTGAGGAAGGCGTCGCGCTTGGCGAGGACGTCCTCCTGCCTCTTGGCGACGAAGCTCTTCTTGACGGGGAAGCTGCTGGGGGTGCGCCACTCCCAAGACTTGTCCACTCTCTGCCTGAGCGTTCCTTCCCCGGCGGCGCGCTTCTTCTTGGCCATGCCCCTCCTTATCTTTGTGTATGTCGTTCAGGTACAGTTCCTGGATGATGCCCAAGGGGGCCGAGGATGGCTTTTGTGTCTCCGCCGTCCGATGGTTTGAAAGGAATCGCCCCTCGGCCCCTTGCTAGGAAGCCGCTGATTTAGTGGCCGTTTTCGGCTTGCGGATGTAGGATCGAAACATCCCTGGAAGGAGCTTTTGCCATGATGCGTCGTCGCAGCGATCTGCCTCCCGCCGAACCCCAGCCCTGGTCTTCGTTGGTGCCCACCGATTCGTTCTACTCCCGCCTCGCCAAATGGCGTGACGTGCTCATAAACGATGAGGACTACGCCTCTCTCTACAAAGATTCTCCGAAAGGCAGGCCCTCCATCCCGCCCTCGATGGTGGTGCTAGCTATGTTGTTGCAGTACCACGACGATTGCTCCGATGCTCAGGCGGAAGCCAGGATGCGTTTCGACCTGCGATGGAAACATGCCCTGGGCCTCGGTCTCGAAGATGAGGGTTTCGATGCGACTGTTTTGTGCCACTTCAGGCGCAAGCTGCTGGAGCGAGGGTTGGAGCGGGAACTGTTCGAGCGATTGGTGAGAGCCGCCCGAGAAGCAGGGCTGCTCGCCAAAGACGCCCGCCAACTCTTGGACAGCAGCCACGTGCTGGGTG
>JBPCLT010000196.1:0-15630 GCA_051003015.1 Rubrobacteraceae bacterium
AGTGCCGCATTCAGGTTGGTTATGTAGGTATTGTGGTGTTTTTCGTGGTGGAGGTGCATGGTCTGTTGGTCGATGGTTGGTTCGAGGGCGTCGTATCCGTATGGTAGTTGCGGCAACTCGTATGCCACGTTATCTCCTCTCCTGGTTTTGCATTCCGCCCCACTCTTTACCCAGGAGCGCCGTTTTATAACGTCAGGGGGATGATGAGCGGGGACGGCGGGAACTGTAGAATGGCCGTATGGAGACTTCTTCGGGAGCTTATGGCGACAATCCTCTGGCGCGAGGGAATTCTGATGAGTTGCGCCGTCTGCTGGGCCGGGCGGTGGCCGCCAGTTCCAACGGCATCGTCATCACGGATCCCAACCTGCCTGACGCTCCGATCATCTACGTCAACCCCGCCTTCGAAAGGACCACCGGATATGCGAGGGACGAGGTCGTCGGGCGCAACTGCCGCTTCCTGCAAAACGGCGTCCGCGACCAGCCGGCCATAGATGAATTGCGGGAGTGCGTCGAGGCGGGCCGGGAGTGCCGGATCGTGCTCAGGAACTACAAGAAAGACGGCACGCTATTCTGGAACGAACTGTACGTCTCCCCCATCCACGACGAGGAGGGTCGGCTGACCAACTTCGTCGGGGTGCAGAACGACGTGACCGACCGCAAGAAGATCGAGGAGGAGCGCGACCTCCTGCTCGCCCGTGAGCAGCTCGCGCGGGCTGAGTCCGTGAAGGCGCGGCGGCGGCTCTCGCTGCTGGCGGCGGCGGGGACCGCGCTCGCCTCCGCATCCCTGGATCATGCAGCGACGCTCCAGAAGATCTCACGCCTCGCCGTCCCCGGCCTCGCCGACTGGTGCCTGGTGGACCTTGTGGATGAGGAGGGAGGAGTGAGCCAGGCAGCCGCCGCCCACGCCGATCCGGAGAAGGAAAATTTGCTGCGCGAGCTCTCGGAGCGCCGGAGCTTCGGCGACGACGACCCTGGAAGCACGGCCAGGGTGCTGCGGACCGGTCACCCCGCGCTGGTCCCGGAGGTCTCCGATAGCATCGCGGAGGGGATGGAAGACGAGGAGCACCGTCGGCTCGTCCGCGAGCTGAGGCCCTGCTCCATAATAGCCGTGCCCCTGCTGGCGCGGGGCAGGACGCTCGGGGCGATGACACTTGTCTCCTCGGACCCAGGAAGGCGCTACGACGAGGAGGACCTCTCGCTGGCTGAGAACCTGGCCTACCGTTGCGCCCTGGCGGTGGACAACGCCCGCCTCTACCGCGAGCGGAGCTTCATAGCCCGCACGCTGCAGCAGAGCATATTGCCCAGGCTCCCAGAGGCGCCGGGGCTCGAGGTCGGGACCGAGTACCTGCCGATGGGCGAGGAGAACGAGGTCGGAGGGGACTTCTACGACCTGATCGAAGTCAAAGACGGAGGATGCCTGGCCGTGATCGGGGACGTCCGCGGCAAGGGACCCGTGGCCGCCGCGGTGACGGCCCTCGCCCGCTACACAATCCGGGCCGTGGCCCTCGGAAGCGACGCTCCAGCGGCCATCCTCGCGTCCCTGAACGAGGCGATGCTGAGCCAGCTCTCAGACTATCAGTTCTGCACCGTCGCCTGCGTCCGCCTGCACTCCGAGGAAGGCGGTCTGGACCTGACCGTGGCCCGCGGCGGACACCCCGCGCCACTCCTCCTGCGCGCCGACGGCTCCGTGGAAGAGTTCGGGTGTCCCGGCAAGGCCCTCGGCGTGTTCCCCGACGCCGGCCTCGAAGAGGGCTCTGAACGTCTCGAACCCGGCGACGCCCTCGTCCTCTACACCGACGGCG
The DNA here is from genome assembly GCA_051003015.1 of Rubrobacteraceae bacterium. Classification (GTDB taxonomy): domain Bacteria; phylum Actinomycetota; class Rubrobacteria; order Rubrobacterales; family Rubrobacteraceae; genus JACDGB01. The sequence goes on from JBPCLT010000196.1 coordinate 1,803, forward strand.
TCATCGAAGCCCGCGCCCCGGACGGCGCGCTCTTCGGCCAGGATAGGCTCGTCTCCGTCCTAGGCGCGCTCGGCAGCCTCGGCGCCTCCACCATCGCCCGGAAAGTCAGGGACGCCGCCCTGGAGTTCCAGGAGGGGACGCAGCACGACGACCTCGCCATCTTCGTGCTGCGCGTGCCGGATGAACATTCGAACGTGGAAGACAGCGAGCAACCCGGACAATAGTCAGGCGGAGGTGCATCGGCGTAATGCGCGAGTTCGGTGCATCCGAAGCCAATAAGTTCCTCGACTTGATGGTCTCCAAAGGGCTGTTATCGGAAGAAGAATCCGGGACGGTGGCGCACGCTCTGATGGACGTGCGTGAATCCGTGGAGAAAAGCGTGCTGGAAGAGTATTCGTGGGATATACGCGAAGAATTCAGACATGTCGATTACCACGTCCACGACGCCGGGTTTGCTCACTCCCATTTCGATGACGCTGATTGAGCCTTTCGGAGTATGGCGAGCGTGATGAGACCGATAGCCGCCAGCGCCGCCGCGGCGAGTTGGACGGTCCATATGACGTCAGGGAGCCGGGCTTCGAGGAGCATGCCTGCGACGATGGGGCTTGCGCCGTAAGAGGCTCCGAAGCAGGCCCCGAAGAGCGCCAGGTAGGTGCCCCGGAGGCGGATGGGGGCGAGGCCGGCGGCTAGGGCAGGCCCCGCGACCTCCAGGATCATCTCCGCCAGCGTGAAGAAACCGGCGAACGCCACGAGTATCCCGAGGAAAGAATCGGTAAAGAGGAGCGTCGTCGAAGAAGCCGCGAAGAGCGCCGATCCCACGAGCAAAGCCCCGACCTTCGAGGTGCGGTCGATGAGATACGACACCGGGAGCTGGAAGAGGATCACCATGAGCCCATTCGCCCCGAGGAAGAGCCCTATCTGCCCGTCCGGGACGCCGACGAAGTTCCGGGCGTAGATCGGGAGCGTCTGCCAGTCCTGGGTGAACACGTAGTAAAGGAGCACCCCAGCCCCGAGCAACGCCAGCAACCGGGGGGCCGAGAGCGCCTCCCGCAACCCGGAGACCGGTCTCTTCTTCGCCACTCTTCCCTGCGCGGGCAGCGACTCTCGGATCTTGAGCGCGAGCGCAAGCATTACCAGCGCCGCCAGGACCGCTGTCCCCACGAAGAGCGCACGGTAGACCGCGCCGGAGCCTCCAGCGGTGGCCGATACGAGACCGGCCGTCATCGGGCCGAGAGCCCAGCCGACGTTGCCGCCGACCCGGACGAGACCGTACGCCCGGGAACGGCGCTCCGGCGGGGTGACGTCGGCGACCATCGCGTTGCGGGCAGCGTCGAACATGGCCGAGCCCAGCAACCCGGCGGCAACGGAGACCGCCAGGTACCCGGCAAAGCCGTCCACCACGGCAAATAGGAGGAAGGTCGTCGCGCTGCCGCCGAGGGCGAGGAACATCGGCGGCTTGCGCCCGAGACGGTCGGCCAGCGGCCCCGAGACCAGGCCCGAGACCACGCTCGCCACCGCCAGGCAGCCCAATCCCACCCCGACCAGCGAGAGCGATATCCCGAGGACGTTGTGGAAGTAGATCGTGGAGAACGGGAAGTACAGTCCCTGCCCGAATCGGAACACGAGCATGGCGAAGAGCAGCATCCACACCCGCCGGTCGAACCCGCCGAAAACTTTGTCCACCCGCCTCAACACCCGGCAATGATACCGGGAACATACCCAGGAAAGCTGTAAGATACCTTCCGTGGTCGTACCAGAGGGGGACATGCGTGAACGATATGGATAGGTTGGATCCACCGCAGTCCCTTGCGATCCTCGCCCGGGCGATTCGGGAGCGAAGCATCTCCCCTGTCGAGGCCGTGGAAGCATGCCTGAAGCGCATCGAGGCCGACGAGACAAACGCTTTCATCACAGTCACGCCGGAGAGAGCTTCGGAGGCAGCGGAGAGGATGGAACGGGAGATATTGGCCGGCGAGCATCGCGGCCCATTGCACGGCGTCCCAGTCGCCCTGAAAGATTTGATCTTCACGAAAGGCGTTCGCACTACGATGGCCTCCGCGTTCTTCGAGGATTTCGTCCCCGAGTACGACGCCACCGTCGTCAGAAAGCTCGAAGAGGCCGGCGCCGTGCTCGTCGGCAAGACCAACACCCACGAGTTCGCCTACGGCCCGACGGGAGACCGCTCGTTCTTCGGGCCGGCGAGGAATCCTCGGGATCACGCCAAGATCACGGGCGGCTCCAGCGGTGGATCTGGGGCAGCCGTCGCGGCGGGGCTGTGCTACGCAGCCCTCGGCTCGGATACGGGCGGCTCCATCCGCATCCCCGCCGCCCTCTGCGGCGCCGTCGGCATGAAGCCCACATTCGGGAGGGTGAGCAAACACGGAGTCTTTCCGCTTTCCTGGACCCTGGATCACGTCGGCCCCATCACCCGCACCGTCGAGGACAACGCCCTCCTCCTGAACGCCCTCGCCGGCTACGACCCGCGTGACCCGTACTCGGTGGACCGTCCCGCCGAGGACTTCACTCGTGATCTGAGACGTGGAGTCCGGGGCGCGGTCGTCGGCATCCCGCGAGATTTCTACTTCGAGCACGTCGAGGAAGAGATCGAGGCGCGGGTGCGTGAGTTAGCAGAGGTCTTTCGCTCCCTCGGGGCGGAGGTGCGCGAGGTGACGATACCGAATGTATGGGAGACGCTGAGCGCGCAGCGGCTCACCCTCGCCGCCGAAGCCTACGCCGTCCACGAGGAACGCCTGAAATCCGAGCCGGAGAAGTTCGACGATCAGGGACTCGAACGCCTGCTAAACGGCGAGAAGCTGGAAGCCCACAGATACGCCAACGCGCAGCAGAGGAAGCTCCGTTCCATCGAGGAGTTCGGGCATGTCCTCGAAATGGTGGACGTGATCCTCACCCCAACAGTCCCCATCCCGGCGACGGAGATCGGCCAGCGCCAGACGAACATCCGCAGCTATGAAGAAGCTGTGTACTCCGCCCTCACCCGCCTCACCGGCCCCACCAACCTGAACGGCCTCCCGAGCCTCTCCGTCCCGTGCGGCGTTACCACCGCCGGTCTGCCGGTAGGCGCGCAGCTCATCGGCCAGCCGTTCGACGAGACGACCCTCTACCGATTCGGACACGCCTACGAAGAGGCCGCTTCTCTGAACCCCTGATCTCTTTCTCACCGCCGGTACGCTTGCCGGACTTTCAAAAGCAATCGGCAAAAACGCGCCAGAGACGGACCCGAACTAGGTCGTAGAAGCAAGCTGGAACCGAACAGATGTTCATCTTCACCCGAACAGACCCTGCCACAAAGTCCAGGACGTATAGACCGACCAACTTTGACGGGGAAAGCGCCGTCCCCTCACCCCACGGTGCCCATCTGAATCTAGAAATAGAAATATAGGCATTTACCTATATAAATGCTAGACTCTCCTCATGGAAGCGACGAGCTCGGTGGTTGAGACCTTAAAGGCGCTGGCGGATCCGGCGCGGCTCTCGATCCTGGAGTTCCTCTGGGGCCCGGCTGCGGAGGAGTTGAGGGACGAGGACGGGATCTGCGCGAAGGACGTCGAGCGTTTCCTTGGGGTCACCCAGCCCACGGTGAGCTACCACATGAAGATACTGGTCGGGGCGGGGCTGATCGAGGCGGAGAAGCGGGGCCAAAAAGTTTACTACGAGTGTGTCACGGAGGGACCCGACGAGGTGATCCGCTACCTGGAGCGCTACCAGCAGCCCTTGCCGGATAACCCCCCGGGGGGTTAGGAGGAGAGCGATGACGGGCGGTCTCGCCGAAACCGGGCGCTGGTTCCTCGTCACGACCGCAGAGCTGGTCGCGTTGTTCCTGGCCTTGAGCTTCCTCGTGGGGCTGTTGCAAGCGTGGTTGCCAGAAGAGAAGGTCCGCTCCCTGTTCGAGCGACGGCGACCGATTACCGGCTACCTCATCGGGGCCGCGCTGGGCGCGGCGACACCCTTCTGCTCCTACTCGACCATACCTGTCTTGGCGGGCTTGCTCAGGAGTGGAGCGCCGTTCGGGCCGACGATGGCGTTCCTCTTCGCCTCGCCGCTGCTGGACCCCGTGGTGCTCGGTGTGCTCGTCTTCCTGATAGGCGTCGAAGAAACGGTCGCTTACGCAGTCTTGACTTTCTCTGCCTCGATCTTGATCGGCGCCCTCTTCGCCAGGCTCGGCCTCGAAAAGGACGTGAAGCCGCTCCGGGGGGCTGCGGGTGGCTTCGCCAGCGAGGATCCTTCGGGGTGCGAAGTAGCAGGTTCGGTCAAGGGACCGCTTTGGCGCAGGGCTTGGTCCGACGCCTGGTCATTCTTCGTGCCGGCGCTGCCATACCTCCTGGTGGGCACTGCGGCGGGGGCCGCGATCTACGGGCTGGTGCCGACCTCCTGGGTGGTTGCGGTAGCCGGCCCCGGGCAGCCGTTGGCGATTCCCCTGGCCGCAGCCCTTGGCGTGCCGATGTACGTGAACGCCGAAACCTTCTTCCCGATCTCCGCGGCGCTCCTTGAGAAGGGCGTAGGGGTCGGCGCGGTGATGGCCCTGGTCGTCACGAGCATGGGGGTGAGTGTCCCCGAGGTCGTCCTGCTCGGCGGTCTGTTTCGGTGGCGGCTAGTGGCCGTGCTGGTCGCCAGCGTCTTCGCCGTGGCCATCGGCGGCGGGGCGCTGTTCGCCCTTGTGCTTGGCTAGCTCCCGAGAAGGTCTCGGGTTCGCCGGTAGTTTCCCGACGGCGTTGGTCGTCTTATGGGTCGCAGATTGTGGCGAGGGCTCTCACCCAAATATCTCTATTCCGTCGATAAAAGTGAATACGTTCATAAATTGCTCTTGACTCCGTATGCTCCGGCGGGCATACTCTTTATTAATGAACACGTTCACTTAAGGAGGTAGCATGGATCCGATGGTGTTGACCTACGTTGTTTATCTGGTGATAAGCGTGGGTCTGACGGTATGGGTGGCGAGGACGTTATCGAGCAATGGGCGGGCGTTTCTGGTTGATGTGTTCGAGGGCGATGGGGACATGGCGGACTCGGTCAACCGGTTGCTGGTAGTTGGGTTCTACCTGATCAACCTCGGCTACGTCAGCCTCGCTCTGAAGATCGGCGGCGACGTGACGACGTTGCAGGGAGCGTTCGAGGTCCTCTCGCGGAAGGTGGGGCTGGTGCTTTTAGTCCTGGGATTTATGCACCTGTTCAACCTCTTGATCTTCAGCCGCGTCCGGCGCTCGGCCTCGAAGTCGAGGAAGGCCAGGAATACGGCGGACACCGGAACCCCGCAGACTGCGGACGGCTGAAAACCAGCTCACACAGTCCGCGACAAGTGGCTGAAGCGACGTTTGCGGTAAATCATTATTGATGGCGGAGGGGGAGGCTCGGATCTCCTCCCCCTCCGCATGTACGGATCTCGATGCTGCTCGATTGAACCCTAGCTGTTCGAGGTATCCGAGGCGCGCTCGGCGTTGGCGCGGGCCGCGTCCCTGATGAACTCCGAAAGACCGGGAGCGAGCACATCGTAGTTGGCCCTGAATCTCTCGTCGCTGACATACATCTCGCCCAGACCACGGTGGATCTCGTGGCTGCAGTCGTAGTACCAACGGCTGATATGCTGACGATGCGCTTCGGCGGCAGCCATCGCCTCCTCGCTATCCGACGCCGCCCCCGACTCGAAGACTGCCGCCAGGTTGGCCGACAACTCCTCGTGCTCGGCTTTGATCTTCAGCCAGTCTTCCTTTGTGTAGTTCGAGACGCGCCGCTGGGACTGCCGGTAGGCTTCGGTACCGCCCCAGCGCTGCTCGGCGTCCTCGGCGTGGTCTTCGGGGTTGAAGTCGCCGAAGACCTCCAACCTCTCCTCCGGTGTCAGATTGATGTCCATCTCTTGTGCCTCCATTTCGTAGTCAATGGCCGCGACCATCTTTTGCAACCGCTCTATCCTCTCGGTCAGCAGCCCACGCTGGCGGCGCAGGTGACCAACCGCGTCGGTGCGAGGGTCGTCCACGATAGCCGCTATCTCTTCCAGGGCGAACCCGAGTTCCCGGTAGAACAGGATCCGCTGCAGCCGCTCTCCAGGTCCGGCTCTTCGTAGATGCGGTAGCCAGCCGCGCTACGTCCGCCGGGCGAAAGCAAGCCGATCTCATCGTAGTGGTGTAGCGTCCGGATCGTCACACCGGCGAGATCCGCCACCCGACCTACCGAGTAGCTCACGTTTTCATCTCCTTACGCACCGGAGTCTAGAGCCTCACCCAGCGTGAGGGTCAAGGAGATCTCACAAAAAATTTCGGAAAGTAGAGGAGGCGAGCAAACCCCGCCATTAATTCCCCGGCATATACGTGCCGCCGGCCTGGTAGTAACGGCGAAGCCGGCGAGCGTCGGGCGACCTCGAAAGCGAGGCGTCAACTGTCTACCGAGGACGTCGCGTGGGTCGCGGATGGCGCTGAATCCTTATGCGGCCTTGTAACACCGGTCCGAAATCCGGCCTAAACGGCCCTCCAGAGCTCCCAGAACCAGCATAATCATCCATCGGAACGCATAGATATCCGGCGAACTTCGGAGGAAACTCTTTCTGCGAAGGTGAGTGATAGAGGTAACCGCCCATTAATAGTGACAGCTCTCTTTGGATATCGGGGTTTGATGCTTAGATCCAACGCCTCACCTGTGCTTTGTAGCGCAGGTACTCTTCACCGAACTTGCGCTCCAAATAGCGCTCCTCGCGCTCGATGACACCACGCTGGATCACGAGCAGTGCAACCGGCAGAAGAAGGATTGTCCACAACGCGTTCACGAGGCCGGCGATGCCTGTATAGATCATCGTCATCGAAAGATAAGCGGGGTTGCGAGTGTAGTGGAACGGCCCTTCTGTGACTATGTGCGACACCGGCTTATAGGGGTTAGCCGGTGTATCAGCATGCCGCATCGTCCATTCGAACCAGCCTATGAGCAGCACTCCTCCGCTAAGAAGTGGCCATCCGAGGCTGCGCGCTATCCTGCGCGGTAGAAAGGCAATTGGAAACCTTCTGTTGAGCAGCAGGCCAAAAACCAGAGCTCCCAGGTAGATCAAAGGCGGAGGCGCGACTACCCCTGCCTTGTCTTGCTCGTCGCTGGGCATAAGCTCTCACTCTCCTCAGCAGGTTCAACTCAGTCGGGTACTTAGGGCATGATGCCATCCACCGAGGCCTGGTGCGAACTTCTCAGAACCCCTCTTTTCCACGCGATTGGGTGAATAGAAGGGAGGCCGCCTCCTAACCCTGGCCTGTATCCTCGGGCTCCAGCCCCTCAAGAATCCGAAGACGCCACTGGCGTCGTCCACGATGAAGGGCTTCCAGGCGCCGTTGGGGTTGGTCCCGTCGAAGTTCGAGAGGAACGGGCTACTGCCCGGGGCAGGCGCCAGGGAGGGAGAGAGGTCGACGTCAATGAAGCTGGTGTCGTTATCATGGGGGAAGTAGGCGCCGCTAGTAAGCTGGGTGTCGTCCGGAAGCGGGTTGACGGAGGAGTCGTCGAGAATGATGTTTATGCGGTTCACCAAGATCCCGCCTCTCATATCAATACTCTTTGCTCTCCACTGCCTCGACGATCCGCGTCTGCGGGCTGCCTATCAGGGCTGGCGCTGCTCGCCGCGATCCCCACACGTCGCGCCGCAGCGCGGCGAGGAAGGCCTTCGCCTCGCTTGCGCTGTCGAAGTCGAGGTCGATCATGACGTAGTTCGGATCGTCGATGGGTCGGAGGACCCGATGGTGACGCACGCCCGACTGCTCCCGGCCAACGGGATCGTTCTCGAAAGCCTGCTTCCAGGTGTCGAAGTCGCGGATTTGGTGTTCGATTCGCAGGATGTGCATGTTGGCTCCTCTACTGTATGTTCGGTATGAGTCTCTACTCCGCCACTCGCTTATCTCGTAGATGTCCGTGTTCCGCTCCTCTCCCACAATAAAGAGAAGAAGCAGTAGGCCAGAACGAGAGCAGCGACCATCGAAGGCAAGTGGAAGAGGTAGTCGATGTAGATCATCCCTTGCAGGTCGGTCCCGTTGTGGACGTGCATGTTGATGTGCGGCCACCAGGAGACCATCAGGTAGGCGATAGAGAGGTACATAGCCCACGCCCTCACCTTCGAGCCTGGGGAGATCCTACGCACCACGGGCAGCCCGAAGACGAGGAAGGAGACCCCCAACCCCAGGACGATTGCCTGCACCAGATTGAGGAAGAGCAGGAAGGGGATCTGGGTGGCGGTGGGCGATGGGCCACCCTCGACAGGGGGCCAGATGACGGGGCCCAGTATAAGGGCCGGGACCGCGACGAGGACGGTAACCAACAACACCTTGACCCATGTCATTCGAGTAGGTATTTCGTCTATAGCTTTGGCCGACATATGCGTTCTCCTTTCTCCTGATTGTTCTCCTCCTACGTTAGCTCCCTGTTGGGGAGTTGTATATTCCAGAAATCTGTAATTCTCACGTTTGAGCGGGTCGCAAAAGTGATGTACGATACAAGTTGGAAAAGGCCAGGAGTGCTAATCCCACATGGAAGCGTAGAGTCATGAGTCCAAGCGCTGTTGTCGAGGAGCGGGTCTTCGGTGAGATCAAACGTCTGTGCCTCTCTGGTCTCGACGAAACGACCCTGCTCAGGGAGGTGATCGCGCGCCTACGGCACGCGGTACCAATCGATACCTATCGGGCTCTAAAGATCGATCCTTTGAGTGGACTGCCCACGGGCTCGTTCACCGACGAGCCGGACCAGCCGGCTAGGGCGCGCTTCTTTCTCGAGCAAATCTACTTCGAGGACGACGTACTCGAGTTCAACTGGATGGCGCGAAATCGCCATACGGTGGCCCTGCTCTCCGAAGCCACCGGGGGCAACCTCGAGCGCTCCCTGCATTGGCGCGAGTTGCTCGGTCCCGAGGGCTTTGGGCATGAGGCACGCGGCGTCTTCACCGTAGGCCAGGAGCTTTGGGGCGCCCACTGCGCGATACGGGAGAGAGGCCGCCCCGACTTTAGCCCTCGCGAGGTCGCCCTCATGCGTCGAATCGCTCCGCACCTGGGCGCCGGCCTCAAAGCAGCGGTGCTTCGCTCTCGGGTCTCTCCCGAGGACAATGGCGACGGAGCACCTGGGGTACTGGTCCTCGACCAGCGGGGTTGGGTCTTGCACTACACGGCGACCGCCGAACGCTGGCTAAGAGACCTGGGAGACCTCGGTCCTGGGTGGTGGGAAGGCGACGGCCTCCCGGTGGCGATGTGGGCAGCAGTGGGGGCGTTGCACCGGGCACTAAAACCGCGGACGGAGCGAGATCGAGCCAGCGTCCCGCGCGTCTGTGTGCGGGCGAGATCCGGCCGGTGGCTAACACTGCACGCTTCTATGAGCGAGTCACAACATCTCAGTAGCCCGGGCGAGATAGTGATCGTCATCGAGCCGGCCGGATCGAAAGAGATAGCGTGGCTGCACACGGCTACCTACGGCCTGAGTCCCCGGGAAGAGGAGGTAGTCGAGTTCGTGGTGCGCGGCGCCTCGACCCGGCAGATCTCGCAAGCTCTCTACGTCACCGAGGACACTATCCAAAAACACATCCAGAACGTCTTCGAGAAGGTCGGCGTGCGTAGCCGCCAAGCCCTCGTCAAACGCCTCTATCTCAATACCGTCTTCCCGTAGTTCTTCGATAGATGCCGCCAGAAAGGCTTTCGTCGCCGGAGCCGCCCGACCCTACGTAGGTCGTGCGGTAACCGGTTGCACTGCTACTGGCTCTCGACGCTCCCCAGGTGCTCCCTCGGGACGTGGCTCTGAGCCTCTTCCCGCTTATACAGCTAGATACTCTATCGAGATTGTGTGCTCTAGCGCACCCCCATATAAATTAACGGCTAGGTTGAGGCGAGGAAGGTTAGTGGACATCTATCCGCTGGGTCCGCCAGTCTATCGACATCCGAGCGTCGCGGACATCATGGGCTGGTCTGGGCGGACGATGCAGCGCGCCGGGTTTCGGGATAATACCCCGCAGGCGAATCCACTTGACCGGGAGGCCACCATGCCCTTGGATACCGCGCTGATAGGCGCGCTGCACGTCGAGTACCTCAAGAGACGCGACCTCGACGGCGGTGGAGAACGCCTCCACCACACGCTCTTTCAGACCTCGACCGTTGACGCCTTGTTGGAGGGCCGGTACGACGGCGACGTCAGCTTCGCCGAGCTTGCGGATCGTGGCGACTTCGGCCTCGGCACGTTCGACGCGCTCGACGGAGAGATGATCGCCCTCGACGGCGACTTCCACGGGGTGAGAGCGGACGGCCGGGCTTACCCCATCGGCGGGCGGGAGAGGACGCCGTTCGCCGTCGTGACTTTCTTCGAGCCGAACCTGTCCCTGACGCTCGATACGCCCATGAACCTCAAGACATTGTGCTCGCGCCTGGACCACCTCGTCGGCGGTGAGGCTTCGTGCTACGCCGTTCGCCTGGACGGGACCTTTGATCACGTAAAGACGCGCAGCGTCCCGCGCCAGAAAAAACCCTACCCGCCCCTCGCCGAAGTCGTCAAGCACCAGCCCACCTTCGAACTGCGGGAAGTATCTGGGAGCCTCATCGGTTTCCGATTTCCCCTCCACGCCCAGGGCCTGAACGTTGCAGGCTACCACTTCCACTTCATAACCGGCGATAGAAGCGCGGGCGGGCACGTCCTCGAGATCGGGTTGATCCCTGGCGAACTCCAGATAGACGCCGAAGCGGACCTGCGGCTCGAGCTTCCCCCCGGCGTCGCCCTGCCAACGCCCGACACGACGGATGCCAAAAAGGAAGCGTTGGACCGCATCGAGGGAGAATAGTGCACGGCCCGCTTTCGGCTTTCAGCCGTCAGCAAAAACAAAGACAACCGCTGAAAGCACGGGACGTACCTCACCAGGCCTGCGGCCACGGCCCGCCTTGGTCGGGAGGTCGGGAGTTGCGATATCTGGTTTTTCGACTCCCGAAGCGAAGCGCCTCCCGACTCTCGAACTCGCCCACGTAGCGAAGTCTTCACACAGGTTCCGTATGAAACCTGTGGCCTGAAGCCTGGTTTGCGCCGGTCGTGCGGGTTTTGCTATCCCAGACTCGTCATGACGTGCTTGACGCGGGTGTAGTCCTCGAGGCCGTACATCGAGAGGTCCTTGCCGTGGCCTGAGTGGTTGAAGCCGCCGTGGGGCATCTCGGCGACGAGTGGGATGTGGGTGTTGATCCAGACGCACCCGAAATTGAGCCGCCGGCTGACCCGCATCGCCCGGCCGTGGTCCCTCGTGAAGACGCTCGAAGCCAATCCGTACTTCACGCCGTTGGCCCACCGTATCGCCTCTTCCTCGTCCGTGAATGGCTGCACGGTGATGACGGGACCGAAGATCTCGTTCTTCGAAGCCTCATCGTCCTGCCGCAAGCCCGAGACGACGGTGGGAGAGTAGAAGTAGCCCCGCTCGCCGAACCGCTCTCCGCCGGTGACGACCTCGGCGTGGCCTGGAAGACGATCCACCATGCCGGAGACGTGATCCAACTGCGCGGGGTTGTTGAGCGGGCCGTAGAGCACGTCCTCGTCGTCCGGGGCGCCGGTCTTGGTGCTCTTCGCCTGCTCGGTGATGGCGGCTACGAAGTCGTCGTGGATGCCCGGTGCGGCGAGCACGCGGGTGGCGGCGGTGCAGTCCTGGCCGGCGTTGAAGTAGCCGGCGACCGCGATTGCCTCGGCCGCCGCTTCGAGGTCCGCGTCGTCGAAGACGATGACCGGCGCTTTGCCGCCGAGTTCCAGGTGCGTGCGCTTGAGGTCTTTCGCGGCGGCCTCGGCGACCTGCATGCCGGCCAGGACGGAGCCGGTGATGGAGACCATCCGGGGCGTCGGGTGCTCGACGAGGGCGCGGCCGGTGTCCCGATCGCCGCACACGACGTTGAAGACGCCATCGGGGAGGAATTCGGACGCTATCTCGGCGAGCATCACAGTCGTCGCCGGGGTGGTATCGCTGGGCTTGAGGACCACGGTGTTGCCGGCGGCGATGGCGGGGGCGAACTTCCAGACGGCCATCATCATGGGGTAGTTCCAGGGCGTGACCTGCCCGATGACGCCGACGGGCTCGCGGCGGACGAAGGAGGTGTATCCCTCCATGTATTCCCCGGCGGACTTGCCTTCGAGGACGCGGGCAGCGCCGGCGAAGAACCGGATCTGGTCCACCATCGCCGGTATTTCCTCCTCCATGGTGAGCCCGATCGGTTTTCCAGTATTCTCCGACTCGGCGCGCACCAACTCCTCGCCCCGCTCCTCGATGGCGTCGGCGATGCGGAGCAGAGCGAGTTGTCTTTCGCCCGGCGTCGTGTCGCGCCACGTCTCGAACGCCTTCTCCGCGGCCTCGAACGCCCGGTCAACGTCTTCGCGGCCGGAGGCTGGCGCCTGCGCGTACGCTTCGCCGGCCGCCGGGTTGACGAGGTTGTAGATCCGTCCATCCGTAGCGTCCACATGCTCCCCGCCGATGAAGTTCCGCACTCTGGTCTTTGTGTCCACGAAAATCTCCTTTCTTTTGGAGCGTGTCAGCTTGTCAGCTTCTTGGTTCGCGCCTCCAGGTCGGAGAGCGCCTCGCGGGCGCAGTTGCGGCCTGGCGCGCCGTAGACCGCGCCGCCGGGCCAGGCTCCGGCGCCACAGAGGTAGAGGTTCTGTATCGGGGCGCGGTAGTCTGAATATCCGGGGACGGGGCGGCGGTCGAACATCCTCTCCGGCAGCATCTCGCCGTGGAAGATGTTGCCGCCGGTTATCCCGATCCGGGTTTCTATGTCCGGTGGCCCGAGCACTTCGATGTGTTCGATGGCATCCGGCAGGTTCGGCGCGTACTGCGCGAAGGTCTCCACGATGTTGCGCCCGATCTCCTCTCGCCGCTCGTGCCACGTACCCTCCGCCAGCGTGTACGGCGCGTACTGGCAGAACAGGCTCATGGTGTGTTTGCCTGGGGGGGCGAGGCCGTCCTCCGTCGCACTCTGGATGTAGCCCTCCATGAATGGCCGCTCCGATGGACGACCCTCCGCACAATCCTCCCACGCCCTTTGCAGATAATCTACCGACGGGTTGATGACGATGGCGCCGGTGTGCTGTGGACCGGTCTGTTTCCCCGGCATCGCCACGAAATTTGGCAGTTCCCCGAGCGCGAGCAGCACTTTTACGACCGAGCCTTTGACGCGCATCTCTTTTACGCCCGTGATCAGGTCTCCCGGCAAATGTTCCTCGCCGATCATATCCAGATAGGTGCGGCGCGGGTCGGCGTTGGAGAGGATGACGTCCGCCTCGAAGGATCGGCCGTCCTGGAGATGGACGCCACGCGCCACGTTGTCCCGGACTTCGATCTCCGCGACTTCGGCTTCGGTGAGGATCTCTGCTCCGTACTGCTTCGCCGACGACGCGATGGCCTGAGCGACCGCGCCCATGCCGCCGCGGACGAAGCCCCACGCGCCCTGGTGGCCGCCGATGTTGCCGAGGATGTGATGGAACTTCACGTAGGCCGTGCCGGGAGTGCGGGGTCCTGCGCTCGTCCCGATCACGCCCCCGACGGCGAGCGGCGCCTTGACCTCCTCGGACTCGAAGAACTCGTCGAGGACTTCCGCGATGCTCCGCTCCGTAAGCGTTCGTAAGTCTTTCGCGCCTTCGGGGCCATCGAAGGCGTGCTCCAGTTCCTCCCGCGCCGGCGCCGGGCCTGCCATGAGCGGGCGCATACGGGCGATGATGCGATCCCACATCTCCCAGTAGGCATCGTGGGCGGCGGCGTCCTTTTCGGAGAACTTGCGGATCTGCTCTTTCGTCTTCGCATCGTCCAGGCAGGACATCAGGTAGCGGCCGTCGGGGAAGGGGACAAAATACTGGGGGTCGAGGGGAC
>JBPCLT010000197.1:0-5995 GCA_051003015.1 Rubrobacteraceae bacterium
CCGGTTGCCCGCTCCGGGCGTGTCGATGATCGTGAGCACGGGCTTCTGGAGCCGCTCCGCGAGTTCCATCAGCCTCCTGGCCGTGCGAAAGCCTGCCGCCGTGTTGGCCGTGCCGTTCTGGGCGGCGAAGGCGATGGTCTTCCCTTTCCGGCGTCCGAAGCCGCACAGCATCTCTGCGTCCACGCCCCCGGCGCGGTCGCCGGAGATCCCCACCCGGTAGTCGAAGTAGTCGTCGAGGTATGCCTCCGCCTTGGGCCGCTGTGGCCTCCGCGCGCGCATGACGGCCGCCCATGCTTCTCTGGGCAGCCGTGCGTAGCCGAGCGCCTGCGGCACCTCGGGCGGCTGGAGCGGACCTTCACCCTCCGGCGAGAGCAGGCTGATCACCCTCTTCAGAGCCTCCGGCACCTCTTCGGCCTCGACCTCCAGGTCCATGAAGCCGCTTTCGAGCTTGCCAGCAGTCGTGAACGCGTCGTCCGCCTCCTCCTCTGCCTCGCGGACCCGGGAGCCCGCGAAGGAAACCGCAGCACCCTTCACCCCGATGATGAAGTCGGCGCTCCCGGCCAGCGAGGCCCACACGCCGCCGGTGGTCGGGTCGCGGACCACGCTCACATGCGGGATTCCCTCGGCGCGGGCGGCCATGCAGGCGTCGGCGATCTTCTGTAGCTGCACGAGAGAACGCATGCCTTCTTGCATGCGCGCTCCGCCCGAGGCGACGAGCGAGACGACCGCCCTCCGGTCCTCGCGCGCCCGCTCGAAGGCTTCGACGATCTTTTGCCCCGTCGCTTCGCCCATCGAACCGCCGAGGAAGCGGAAGTCGAAGGAGATGACGACCACCGGCGACGTGCCCACGAAGGCTTTGCCCGTGATCACGGCCTCCCGCTCCCCGCTCTTCTCCCGGGCCCGCGCGAGCTGGTCCCCGTACCCCGGCCACCCGAGCGGGTCCTCCGAGGAGACCTCATCCCCGAACTCCTCGAACCCGGACGCCACGGCCTCCACGGCCTCCCGGGCCGAAGGAGACGCGACGCTGAAGGCTCGCAACTCCTTCTCAACGATCATGCACTGCCCCCTGACGGTTGTGGACCTCTATCCCTCGCCCGTAAGTGCTGCCTCAACACCCTCTCCGCCGTGCAGACCTTCACTCTCCTTATTCTTTTCCGTGCCCCGATTGTCGACAATACCTATAACACGTATAACATACTGCTCTTTTGGGTTCAACGGGTCCGCCGGTGTTCGGTGGTCCATGGCGATCTCTTAGGCGAAGCCGACTAGGAGGAGCGTGGCGAGCATGAGGGCGCCGCTGATGAAGAGGGGAGACGGCGCAACGGTACGGCGAGTTTCCTCGACCGCCACGACGTTCGTCCAACGAAACCCTCCAGAGCTCCCGGTGCTTCCCCGATCCCGAGATCAATGATTATGATAACAGCATTCATGGTCCAATGGTAGGACCAGATACGGCTTCCGCCGCGTTGCCTGTCTCTCTGTGGTTCTGTAGTCTGTATACAGGAGACCAAGGGGAGGGGCATGGAGCGCGTAGGCGGGCAGGAACTCGGGCGGGAGACGACCTCGATGGGGAAGGTGGCGTTCGCCAGCTTCATCGGGACGGCCATCGAGTTCTACGACTTCTACATCTATGGGACGGCGGCGGCGCTGGTCTTCGGGGGGGTTTTCTTCCCTGAGTTCGCGGCGGCGACGGGGACTATGGCCTCCTTCGCCACGTTCGCCGTGGCGTTCTTCGCGCGGCCTCTGGGGGCGGTGATCTTCGGTCACTTCGGGGACCGGCTCGGACGCAAGGCCATGCTCATCGTCTCACTGCTCTTGATGGGGGTAGCTACGTTCCTGATCGGGCTTCTACCAGGATTCGCCACCATCGGATACGCAGCCCCGCTCCTCCTCGTCCTGCTGCGCTTCTTGCAGGGCATCGGGCTCGGCGGGGAGTGGGGCGGGGCGGTCTTGCTGGCTACCGAGCACGCTACCGAAGGTAGGCGCGGGCTTTACTCCAGCTTCCCGCAGATGGGACCGGCGGCGGGGTTTTTGCTCTCCAGTGGGCTCTTCTTGTACCTCACGCTCGCGCTCTCGGATGCGCAGTTCGCGGCGTGGGGATGGCGCATACCGTTCCTGGCGAGCGCTGTGCTAGTCCTGATCGGGCTCTACGTCCGCATCACCATTGCCGAGACGCCGGTCTTCCGGCAGGCGATGGAGGAAGGGACGCGGGCGCGGGTACCCGTGTGGGACATGGTAAGGACGTACCCGCTCGTACTGGTCCTGGCCTCGGGAGGCATCTCGCTCACCTACGTCATCTTCTACACCGTCACTACATTCTCCCTCGCCTACGGCACTGAGACTCTAGGGCTTGCGAGCAGCACGATGCTGTACTGCGCCATGATCTCCGTCGCTGTAATGGGACTGACCGTGCCGGTCTTCGCCGTTCTCTCCGATCGCATCGGGCGGAGGAGGCTGTGCCTGTTGGCGGCGGCGCTCGCCGCGGTTTGGGCATTCCCGCTATTCTGGCTGCTCGACACGGGGAACCCGGTGTTTATCGCGCTCTCCTTCACCGTCGCCATGACTATCTTCGCCATGCTTTTCGGCCCGATGGGCGCGTACCTGCCGGAACTCTTCGGCACGCGGCTGCGCTACTCTGGGGCCGCCGTCAGCTACAACCTCGGTGGCGTCATCGGAGGCGGGCTCGGCCCCACGATAGCCTCCCAACTCCTCATCCTGACCGGGGTATCCTGGTCCATATCGCTGTACATATTGCTGATGTCCATAGCGGGTTTCGCAAGCATCTTCTTCCTCTCGGAGACGCACCTCTCGGACATCTCGGAGATGCGCTCCGAGGAAAAACGCCTGCTCGCCGATCACGCCGCCGCCACGGAGTAGAGAGCGATGCTAGAAAACATCTGCTTCCTCCCCGCTACGGAACTAGCCCGCCGCATCCGTGAGCGGGACCTCTCCGCCGCCGAGGTGACTGAGGCTCACCTTGCGCAAATAGAGCGTGTGAACCCCACGGTGAACGCCATCGTCACCCTGCTGCCGGAGCAGGCGATGGACGCTGCCCGCGCCGCCGACGATAAGCTGGCGCACGGCGAGAAAGCCGGGCCGCTGCACGGTCTCCCGGTCGCCCATAAAGACCTCGTCCCGACGAAGGGTGTTCGGAGCACCTTTGGGTCGCGGGTGTACAGGGATCACATCCCGGATCACGACGCGCTCATCGTCGAGCGGCTGCGCGAGGCGGGCGCCATCCTGATCGGCAAGACCAACACACCTGAGTTCGGCGCGGGCTCGCAGACCTTCAACGAGGTCTTCGGCGAGACCCTCAACCCCTACGACATCACCAAGACCTGCGGCGGCTCCAGCGGTGGGGCGGCTGTCTCGCTGGCGTGCGGAATGCTCCCCATCGCCGACGGGAGCGACGTGGGCGGCTCTCTTCGCAACCCGGGCTCCTTCTGCAACATGGTCGGGATGCGCCCTTCGGTGGGCCGGGTGCCTTCCTGGCCTGGCGCCGCCGCCTGGTTCCCGCTCGCCGTCGAAGGCCCGATGGCCCGCACGGTCGGGGACGCGGCCCTCATGCTCTCCGCGATGGCCGGCCCCGACTCTCGCTCGCCGGTCTCTCTTCCCGAGCCGGGAGAGACCTTCGCCCATCCGCCGGAGCGGGACTTCGCCGGCGTCCGCGTCGCTTGGAGCCGCGACCTCGGCGGGGTGCCTGTGGACCCGCGCGTAACGGCTGTCCTGGAAGAAGCGCGACCGGTCTTCGAGGATCTGAGATGCGTCGTCGAGGAGGGGGAGCCGGACTTCTCGGGGGCGGATGAGATTTTCATGTCGTGGCGGGCCTGGTACTACGAGTTGGCCTACGGTGATCTACTGGACGAGCACCGCGGCGAGATGAAAGACACCGTCGTCTGGAACATCGAGGAGGGACAAAAGCTCACCGGGCCGCAACTCGGGGAGGCGGAGAAGAAGCGCACGGAGCTCTATCATCGTGTGCGGCGGTTCATGGAGAGCCGTGAGTTCCTTATATTGCCGGTGGCGCAGGTGCCGCCGTTCGACGTGAAGCAACCTTACGTCACGGAGATAAACGGCGTCGAGATGGGCAACTACATCGAGTGGATGAAGTCCTGCTACTACGTAACGGTGACGGGTCTGCCGGCGATCTCCGTGCCCTGTGGCTTCACCCCGGAAGGATTGCCTGTTGGGGTGCAGATCGTGGGCCGTTACCGGGATGACCTCGGGGTTCTCCAGCTCGCCCGCGCCTTCGAGCGGGTCACCGGTTTCGGCCAGCGCCGCCCGCCCGGCGCACGGTAGCCGCTCAGGTCAGCGGCAGCATCACCCGTTCCCGGAACGCCGGACGCTCCGCCAGCCTTTCGTGGTACGCCTCCAGGTTGGGAATCGCCGGGCGCTCGATGGGTAGCTGGAACCAGCGGTAGATGGAAACTCCCAGCGGGATGTCCGCCATCGTGAAACGGTCGCCGAGCGCATGGTCGCGCCCCTCCATGTGCGTCTCCAGGATGTCCCATGCTTCGATGGTTCGCTGACGGCCTTCCTCGATAGCGGCTTCGTCACGCTCCTCGGGGGGCGTCCTCACGAGCCCGAGGAACACCGGGCGCATGGCGGCCCAGATGGTGCCTAGCTGCCAGTCCATCCAACGGTCGGCGTCAGCGCGTTCGCGCAGGTCTTCTGGACACAGCGTGCCCACTCCGTGTTTCGCGGCTAGGTAGCGCACGATGGCGTTGGATTCCCAGAGGGTGAAGCCGTCGTCGGAGATGGTAGGGACGAGGCCGTTTGGGTTCATGGCGAGGTACTCTGGGTCGCGGGTGCGCCCGAACGGGCCTCCGGCGTCTATGCGTTCGTATTCCAGTCCCAGTTCGTCGCAGCACCAGAGGACTTTCTGGACGTTGATGGAGTTAGCGCGGCCCCAGATCTGGAGCGCGCTCATCGGATGGCCGGTGATGTTCGGGACATTTTTACCTCCGTCAGGTAGTCGAGCGCGGCCGTCACGCCGCCTCTCTTGAATGGGATTTCGGAGAGGGCCAGGCCCATCTCCACGCCGCCTAGAGTTCCGGCGAGCATCAGGTCGTTGAAGTCGCCGAGGTGTCCGACGCGGAAGACTTTGCCCTGGAACCTGCCCAATCCGGTGCCTAGCGACATGTCGAAGTGCTCCAGGATGATGCGCCGCAGCCCGTCCGCGTCGTGGCCCTCGGCGACGAGCACGGCGGTGAGCGAGTTACTGTACTCATCTGGGTTCTGGCAGAGCACTTCCAGCCCCCAGGCGCGCACCGCCCGGCGCGTGGCCTCGGCGTGACGGGCGTGGCGGGTGAAGACGTTCTCAAGTCCCTCCTCGAACAGCATATCCAGGGCTTCGCGCAGTCCGTATAGCAGGTTCGTCGGTGGTGTGTACGGAAAGAAGCCTCGCGCATTGCTCTCCAGGATCGGACGCCAGTCCCAGTACGAACGGGGCAGGCGCGCCGACTCGGATGCTTCGAGAGCCTTCTCGCTGATGGCGTTGAAGCCGAGGCCGGGCGGGAGGAGAAGGCCCTTCTGCGAGCAACCAACGGTTACGTCCACGCCCCACTCGTCATGGCGGTAGTTCATGCTGCCGAGGGAGGAGATGGTATCCACCAGGAGGAGAGCCGGATGAGACACGCGATCCATCGCCGCCCGGACCTCCGGTATCCGGCTGGCGCAACCGGTGGAAGTCTCGTTATGCACGACCGCGACGGCCTTGATGTCGTGCTCCCGGTCCTCCGCGAGCCGCTCCTCGATTACTGTGGGGTCAGCGCCTTGGCGCCAGCCGGTGGGGACGAGCTCGATCGTGAGGCCCAGCCTCTCAGCCATGTCCCGCCAGAGCGTGGCGAAGTGCCCGGTCTCGACCATCAGCACCCTGTCGCCCGCAGATAGCGTATTCACCAGCGCCGCCTCCCAGGCCCCTGTGCCCGACGACGGGTAGACGACCACGGATCCCGGCGTTGCGAAGAGGCGCTTCAGGCCGTCGAGGACTTCC